>JALFDW010000004.1 GCA_022778545.1 bacterium
AAGATGCTTTCAACGCAAATCAAAAGCTGTCTGTTTCTGTTGGAAACAGACAGCTTTTGCAGCCTTACGGTTGCCCTGCACACCCGAATCTGTCAGCCAACAGTAAAAATAAGAATTACTTCCTTATCACTGTTAAGCCAACAATTCGTTTGCTTTTTCAACGGAGCAGGCCTTCTTTATTGCTGCCGCTGCAATTGAGGTCATAAGACTGCTGACTTTTCTCACGTGAACTGGACATATGGACACGCATCGCATACAGGATATGCATTTACTTTTATCTGTAGCTCCGGGCGTATTTGCGGAGATAGCGCTTGCGGGGCATTTCTGTACGCACAACCCACAGGAAGTACAATTGGAATCGGCCTTTGGAACCATTCCAGTTCCTGCTTTTTTGTATGGTCTGTTGCCAGGAACCGAAGGTTTGGATAATTGATTAGATGTGGCTTTTTCAAGAATCCGATCGCCAAATTCCGCAAGTTCTTTGCAATCATCCATATTAGGTCTTCCGGCTGCATACTCGTGTATGATGGAATGTTCCGCTACTGCAGAGATGGCGGCAATTACCTGGAATCCGGCGTTTTGGGCATAATCCTCTATTTGGACTAGGGTGTCCTCATAAGCACGGTTTCCATAAACTGCAGCAATAACGCATTTGGCTCCGTTCCCTTTAATCATCGCAAGTCGATCCAAAGCAAGCTGCGGTGCAACACCACCAAAGGATGGCATTGCAATCACTGAGAGCGCGTCACTCTCAATACAAATATCTGCATACCTGGTATCCGGGGCAGATAGATCAATCGCGTCAACCTGAGACCAGTTTTGCGTAATTGCCCTTGCAACTTTTTCTGTTCCGCCGGTTGGGCTGAAAACAATCTGATAGCATTTCATGTTGGTTCCACCTTTGATGTAATAAATAAAGCTATACCTCATGGAGCATTATAACTGTTCATTGGTGTAGTGTCAATATTTACACCGATGAATTTATATGGTAGAATAATAAACGGAGGATTTGTATTATGCATATCAGTAATAAATGCTCTATTGCGGTTCACTGCCTGATATTTATAAATGAATATGGTAAAGAAAACAAAGTGACAAGTGAATTGCTTTCGCTCTCTACAGGATGCAATCCGGTTACCATCAGAAATATTATCAGCGCAATGAAAAAAGACGGAATCATAGATGTGAAGTTTGGCACAGGCGGAGCGACACTTGCAGTTCCAATTCAGAATATTTCTTTATACCGTATTTGCGCGGCAGTAGATCCGAAGGCTATTGATAAAATGATAAGTGTTCATCCTGCTCCATCCCTTTTCTGCCCAGTTGGAAGGAATATAGGAGATGTGCTTGATCGAACATATGACACACTGAAAGAAGATCTGATATCCAGTATGAAGTCTATAACAATGGAAAGAATTGTGAATGACTACCATACAATACTTGGAAACAATAAATGATATTCTTTTTTAAAAGAACTTGTCCAATTCCGGTTTGTAGGGCAACGGCTAAAGCTCTTTATTGCGTCGCTTCGTTTCATCAAGGTGATTACACCCTCTTGCGCCGCTAAAGCGGCTATCCCCTGTGTACTTGCCGCGACCAAACGGTTTTGACAAACCGTTCGTCGCAAGCAAGTTTGAATATCATGCAGAAAACAATCCTCCGCATGGTTATAACATATGGAGGGTTCACTGTTTTAATGGCACCGTCCCATGCCGCCTTTATTATTTTCCCTGCCCCGGTGCGCAGCCGGGGCTCACAGCCCCCGCATCCACTCCGCCTTGAGCGCGCGGCGGCCGGAAAGCGCCGCGTCCAGCTCCGCAAGCAGGCGTGGCTTATCCGCGTTGAGCGTGCCGCGCAGGTTGAGGTAGTTGGAAGCGTGGTTCGCGCGCAGCACGCTGCCTTCGCTGTCCGTATGCTCGATGAGCGTGCGCAGCTCGCGGAGGATGCCTGCCTGGTCGGGCGGGGCAAAGCGCCCGGCGCGGTAATCCTCGGTGAGCGGTGCGTCCTCCTCAAACATGAGCGTAAGAAGGCCGATGTATTCCGGCTGCATGGCGGAAAGGGCCTCGCCGGTCTTTTCCGCATGCTCCTCTGAGCCCTCCGCGCCGCCAAGGCCGATAATCGCCGTTACCGAAAGGCGCAGGCCAGCAGCGCGCGCACGCTGTCCCGCGCGGATGATCTCCGCGGCGGATGCGCCCTTGTTCATGCGGGAAAGCACCTTGTCGCTCCCGGATTCCAGTCCCATATAGACCATGTCAAGCCCGCCTGCTGCAAGCGCGGCAAGCTCCGCATCCGTTTTTGCGGCGATGCTTGCGGGCGAAGCATAGCAGGTGATGCGCTCACAATGCGGGAGCCGCGCCCGGATATGGGAAAAGATGGAAAGCTGTTCCTCCGTCCTGCGCATGAGCGCGTCTCCGTCCGCCAGGAACACCCGCGAAAACGCAAGCGCCCAGGGGCCTGCTGCGATCTCATCCACATCCGCGCAGACGTCCTCCGCCGGGCGGATGCGGAACCGCTTTTCCTTATACATGCTGCAAAACGCGCAGCCGTTCTGGCTGCACCCGATGGTCGATTGCAGGATCAGGCTCTCCGCCTCGCTCGGCGGCCGAAAAACGCGCCCTTCATATTGCATGCCTTTATCCTCCCTCCGATTTTGTTTTCAATTCTATCACATGTTGCGGGTAACGCACAGCTTTTCTTTCCCCGCAAAATGATGTATTCTATTGATATTGAATGGATGAAATGGAAAGCCGCGCGCCCGGCGCGCAGCGTATTTTATGCTTTGGGAGGTAAACCATGAATTTCCTGAAAGACGCGAAAGTCTCCGCCATTGCGAGCGCCGTGCTCTGCATCGTGCTCGGCCTGCTGTTCGTGCTGTTCCCCACCGTTTCGGCAAAGCTTGTGTGCTATATTCTCGTGGGTGTGTTCATCATCGCGGGCGTACGCTTCCTGATGCTGTACTTCCGCAGCCGCCTGCTCTCCTTCTTCCCGACGGATCTGCTGCTCGGCCTTCTGATGCTCGCGCTCTCCCTGGTGCTCCTGCTTGAGGCGAACCGCATCGCCGCACTCCTGCCCGTCATTCTCGGGGCAACGATCGTCGTTTCGAGCTTCATCAAGCTCTGCCATGCCTTTGAACTCAAGCGCGTGGGCTGGCGCGGCTGGGTCTCCATGCTCGTATTTGCGCTCATCGGCCTTGTGTTCGGTATCCTGATGCTCATCAATCCCTTCAAGGTCGCCGCCACGGTGATGATCCTGATCGGCGCGGGGCTGATTTACAGCGGCATCACCGACCTCATCGCCATCCTTTTCATTTCGCGGCAGCTGCGCAACATGCCCGGCTCCGACGGCCCTACCCTCCGCTGAGCGCAGAAAAGAGCAAGGCTTATGAAGCAACTGCTGCATAAAACGCTGTCCCTGCTGCTTTCGCTGCTGCTCGTCCTCGGGCTTGCCGCCCCGCTTGCGGGCTGCACGGCGGAGGATGCGCTCGGCCTCCTCACCGCCGTGGTGGAGAGCCTGCCGGAAGCAAGCGAAGCGCCCGCCGCCTCCGAAGCGCCTGCCGCCGCAGAGACTCCTGCGCCCGTGCAGACGGACGCGCCGGCGGACACCCCTGTGCCTGCCGCGCCGGAAGAAACGCAGGCGCCCGCTGCGCCCACCTATGGCGAACCGTATACCGACCCATACGACGTGGCGGATTACCTGCACGCCTACGGCGAGCTGCCGCCGAACTTCATCACGAAGAACGAGGCAAAGGCGCTTGGCTGGGACAGCGCAGAGGGCAACCTTTGGGATGTGGCGCCGGGCAAGAGCATCGGCGGGGACCGCTTCGGCAACCGGGAACGGCTGCTGCCGGAAGCGAGCGGCCGCACCTGGTATGAATGCGACGTGAACTATGCGGGCGGCTACCGCGGCGCGGAGCGCGTGCTCTATTCCAGCGACGGCCTGATCTATTACACGGACGACCATTACGAGAGCTTTACCCCGCTCTATGAATTTGAAGATTGAGGAGGCGCGCATGGAACGGATCATCCTTGACGGCACAACGATGCTCACCCGTGCGGCGATGCACGACGCGCTTTCCGAAGCGTTCGCGCTGCCCGCGCATTACGGGCGCAATCTCGATGCGCTTTGGGACTGCCTGACCGAGCGCGCGGAGAGCGCGGAAGTCGTTCTCACTGCGCCGGAGGCCATGCCCGAAGCCCTCTTCGCCCCGCTTGCGGCGCTCTTTCTCGACCTTGCGCGCACGGGCGCGGGTTGGCGCTTCACGCTGGAATCCCCCGCTGTGCAGCCCGGGCGCTACCGCCATTTCAAGGGCGGCGAATACGAATGCCTCGGCCTCGCGCTCCATTCCGAAACGCTCGCGCCCATCGTCGTTTACCGCGCGCTGTACGGAAACGGCGGCCTTTGGGTGCGCCCTGCCGCCATGTGGGCGGAGCAGGTGAACACGGCGGATGGGCCTGTGCCGCGCTTCCGGCGCATTGAAGGAACAAAAGAAGCGGGTGGAGCGGAGAATGAACAGCATGAATGAACCCGCTTTCATCGTCCGCCCAAAGGGCGCGCGCATCTGCGCAGCCCTTGTGCTTGCCTCCGCGGCGGTGCGCTTTGCCTGGTTCCTGCTTGCCCACGGCGCGGGCGCGAATGCTTACACGGCAGTCGTGCACCTTGCGCTGCCGGAGCTTTCCTGCATCCTCCTTGCGGTGTTCATCCTGCGCGGCGCGCTGCGCCTCTGCACGATCCCCGTGGGGCTCGGCTGCCTGTTCTTCGTGCTGAAGGCGCTCTCCTTCCCTTCCCGGCTGCACACCGTGCTCTGCTGCATCCTGTATGCGCTTGTGCTCACGTTGTATGCAGCCACCGCCTTCGGCCTGCTCCGCACGCGCGTGCCGCTCTGCCTCGTGTTCACGCTGCCGTTTCTGTACCATATTTTTGTAGAAGATCTTGCAAAGCTGCGCGCTCCCGTGCCGCCCACGCCCGTGGAATGGCTGCCGGAGCTTTCCGTGCTGCTCATCATGGCTGCGCTTGCCGCAGCCGCGTGGAGCATGGAACGGATAAACCATAAAGCTGCATAAAGTTATTAAGAGGAGTGCTGAACGCATCCGCACCCGCGGCTGTGTTTCACCGGCGCTCCTGTTTCAGAGGAGAGAATCCATGGCCGGCATCGCAAACATATGGTTCCGCATGAACCTTCGGCTTTCCGCGTTTTTAACGCGCAAGGGCGGCATCCCGTTTGCCCGCGCCGCACAGGATAAGCTCGGGCGCCTCGGAGCGCGCGCCGTAGGAAAGCGGGTGGAGCTCGTGCCCTGTGCATTCCCACAGTTCGAAGCCGCCTGGGCTCTGCCGCAGGGATATGACCCGGCAGGCGGCGCGATCCTTTACCTGCACGGCGGCGGCTATACGGCAGGCAGCATTGAATACGCCGTTGGTTTCGGCAGCGTGCTCGCGGCGGCAACGGGCTGCCGCGTGTTTTCAGTGGGCTATCGCCTCGCGCCGGAGCACCCCTTCCCCGCGGCCGTGGAGGACGCTTACACGGCGTACCTTCACCTGCTCGACAGCGGCCTTACGCCGGGCGAGATCGTGCTCTCCGGCGAATCCGCAGGCGGCGGACTCTGCTTTGCGCTCACGCATAAGCTCAAGCAGCTCGGCCAGCCCCTGCCGCGCGCAATCGTGGGCATTTCCCCGTGGACGGACCTGACCCTTTCCGGCCCTTCCTGCCGCGCCAACCGCAGGAGCGACCCTGTGCTGCGCTATGACCAGCTTTCCGCCTATGCGCGCATGTACGCGGCGGATGACCTGAAGAACCCGCTCGTTTCCCCGCTGTTCGGCGACGTTTCCGGTTTCCCGCCCACGCTGCTGTTCGCCGGGGAGGATGAGCTGCTGCTCGACGATGCCGTTGCCATGGCGCATGCGCTCGAGCGCGCGGGCGTCCCCTGCGAGCTGCACACTGCGAAAGGCATGTGGCATGTTTATGTGCTCTACGGCGTGCGGGAAGCGCGGGAAGCGCTCCACCGCATCGTGGAATTTCTGAAAGAAAACCTTGCGGTGCGCGCGGCTGCGCCCGCCGCGGAGGATGAGGACGAATGAACGAAAACGGCCAGAACTGGATGCGGCTTGACAACGCCGCAAAGATTTATCCAGCTTCCATGCGGCGGGACTGGATGGCGATGTTCCGCCTTTCCGCCACGCTCGTGGAACCCGTTGACCCGGAGGTGCTCCGGGCGGCGCTCGCGCGCACGCTCCGGCGCTTCCCGTGGTTCGCGGTGCGTATGCGGCGCGGCATGTTCTGGTATTATCTCGAGCATAACGATGCGTCCCCCGTCCTTGAAGAGGACGTCCGCAATCCCTGCGTGCCCATGCGCGCGAAGGACAGCCGCGGCTATGCCTTCCGCGTGCGCTATTACGGCAACCAGATCGCCGTGGAGATCTTCCATGTGCTGACGGACGGCACCGGCGGCCTCTGCTTTTTGAAAACGCTCGTCGCCGAATACCTGACGCTGCGCTACGGCGTTGCCATCCCGCGCGGAGGGGACATTCTCGATTGCGACGATGCGCCCGACCCGGGCGAGATGGAGGACGGCTTCCTCGCCTGCGCGGGGAACGTGACGCGCAGCCGCAGCGAAGCGGATTCCTTCCACCTGAAGGGCACAAAGGAGCGGGACGGCTTCGTGCATGTGACGACGGGCGTGATTCCCGTTTCCGCGCTCAAGGCGCGGGCGGAGGAAAAGGGCGTGAGCCTCACGGTGTACCTCACGGCCGTGCTCATCCTCGCCTTTGACGCGATCCAGCGCCGGAAATACCCGCGGCGCAGTGCAAAGCGCCTGAAGCCGATCAAGATCTGCGTCCCGGTGAACCTCCGGCGTTTCTTCCCCACGAAGACGCTGCGCAACTTCGCCAATTATGTGAACCCGGGCATCGAGCCCTCCTACGGCGTTTTCACGCTGGATGAGGTGCTCAGCATCGTGACGCACCAGATGGGGATGGAGCTTACGCCCAAAGTGCTCGGCGCAAAGTTCACAACGAATGTGCGCTCCGAGCAGAACGCCATCCTGCGCGTTGCACCCCTGTTTTTGAAGGATATCGCCATGCGCGCCGTGTTTTACATGACCGGCGACAAAAAGACGGCCACCTGCTTTTCCAACCTCGGGAACGCCAGGCTGCCGGAGGAAATGGCGCTCTTCGTCACGCGCATGGAGTTCCTGCTCGGCCCGCTCTCCCTCAACCCCGTGGCGATCGGCACGCTTTCCTATGACGGGACGATGTACATCAACATCACGCGCACCATCCGTGAGAGCGACCTTGAGCGCGAGTTTTTCACCCGGCTTGTGAAGCTCGGCATACCCGTCCGGATCGAAAGCAACCAGCGGTAATATAGTAATATATAAAAAACAGTGGCCGCAGGCGATATGCGGCGGCCATTCAGGAGGAAAGCCTATTATGTCTTATTGTGTAAACTGCGGTGTTGAGCTGGACAAAACGCTCCGCCGCTGCCCGCTTTGCGGCACGGAGGTCATCAACCCCAACCGGAAGAGCGAGCCGGACCCTGCCACGCGCCCCTACCCGACGAAGGTAGAGCTGCTCGAGCGCCGCGCAACGCGCCGCTTCTTCCTCCTGATGGCCACGCTGATGCTGCTCATCCCGCCCATCGTCTGCCTGATCTGCGATGTGCTCAGCACAGGCGGGCTCAGCTGGTCCGCCTACGTCATCGGCGCCACGGCCATGGCCTATGTTTATGTGCTCATCCCCTTCGCGCTTGAAAAGCCGCATCCCTGGCTCTGCCTTGCGCTCGATTGCGGCATAACGATCCTGTTCCTGTATGGAATCGCCGCTCATTCGGCCGGAAGCTGGTTCCTGCCGCTGGCTCTGCCGATCGTCCTCAGCGTTTCGGCCACCGTTGGGGCCGTGCTGCTGTTGTTCCGCAAATGCCGCGCCCGGTTCGTGCGCCTTGCGGGCGTTCTTACCGCGGCAGCCCTGCTCTGCGTCCTCATCGACCTTACCTTGAACCTGTACCTCCAAAGGACACCTGTGATCTCCTGGTCGCTCTTCGTGCTTGCGCCCTGCCTGATCCTCGCCCTCGTCGCGCTCGTGCTCAACAGGCGCGCGCGCTTCAAGGAAGAGATGCGCAGAAGGTTTTTTATTTGAATCCGGTGGGTTGGCTTTTCTCTTTTATATGGCATTTTTCCGCCCACATGCGCTGCGCTTCCGGGTCGGTGCTTTGCATGGCATCTTCGATTGCAAGCTCCATGTCCCGGTAAATTCCCTCAGCCATAACACCATGTTTCTTCGCCACTATGGCAAGCAACTCCGCAAACGCTTCGTTCATTTCTTCTCCCTCCCACACAAGAAATATAGCGAACCCATAATGAGTTCATTTTTACATTGTATTACATCGTCTTTCTAAAATGAACCCATAATAAATTCATAATGGGTGCTTTTATGAAGGAACAGAAACATTTATCCCTGCGAATTGACGAAGAAATGCTGCGCAAATTTCGCTATGTGTGCGAATATGAGGGGCGCTTAGCCAACCGCCAGCTTTTGATTTACATTCGTACCGCGATTGCGGAATTTGAAAAAGAACATGGCCAGATCGAGCCGGAGCAGGAAAAGCATTAAAGCATACCACACCCTCAGGCTGCGCATACTCTCCTTATCAATATTTATGGAGGTTATGCGTTTATGAGTTCCGAAGTGCCGGTCGGTTTTTTGATGTCCCTTTCGCAGGATATGGAGGCGATGGAGCGTTTCATGCGCCTCTCCCCCGCCGCGCGGGATGCGCTGATCCTGCGGGCGCGGCAGGCCCGCTCGCGCGCGGAGATGGATTCCATCCTCCGCGAGATCTGAACGCGCCGAAAGCGCCCAAAACAGGCGCATTTGCTGTTGACAGCGCGCCGCGCTGCCCCTATAATAAGCGTATCAATCGGAATATCGTTCCAGAAGCATAAGACGGGAACACGGAGGCGCACGGCGTTTCCTGCCCGTTTTTCTTTTTCGAAGCCTTTGAGAAACGGAAAGGAGCACCACGCCAAATGAAACGCTATATCCTCGCTTTGGATCAGGGCACGACATCGAGCCGCGCCATCCTGTTCGACCGGGAGCAGACGCTCGTGCAGGTCGCGCAGCGGGAGTTTACGCAGCATTATCCCAAGCCCGGCTGGGTGGAGCACGACGCGGAGGAGATCCTCTCCGTGCAGCTTCAGGTGGCGCGGGAGGCGCTTGCAAAAGCAGGTGCGGACGCTTCCGAAGTGGCGGCCATCGGCATCACGAACCAGCGGGAAACGGTCGTCGTCTGGGATAAGAAAACGGGAAAACCCATCTGCCCGGCGATCGTCTGGCAATGCAGGCGTACGGCGGAATACTGCGACGCGCTGCGGGCGAGAGGGCTCGAACCCCTGTTCCGGGAAAAGACCGGCCTGCTGCTCGACGCTTACTTTTCCGGCACAAAGCTCCGCTGGGTGCTTGAGAACGTGCCCGGCGCGCGGGCGCGCGCTGAGGCGGGCGAGCTGCTGTTCGGCACGATCGATACCTGGCTCATCTGGAACCTGACCGGCGGCCGCGCGCATGTGACGGATTATTCCAACGCCTCGCGCACGCTGCTTTACAACATCCACACGCTGCAATGGGACGCTGAAATTCTCTCCATTCTCGGGATCCCCGTCTGCATGCTGCCGGAGGTGAAGCCCTCAAGCTGCGTTTACGGCGAGACGGATGCGGCGCTCTTCGGCGCGCCCATCCCCATCGCAGGGGCGGCGGGTGATCAACAGGCGGCGCTCTTCGGGCAGACCTGCTTCGCTCCGGGCGAAGCAAAGAACACCTACGGCACGGGCTGCTTCCTGCTGATGAACACAGGCAGCACGCCCATCACCTCCCGCAACGGCCTTGTGACGACCATCGCCTGGGGCATGGAAGGCCGCGTGGATTACGCGCTCGAAGGCTCGATCTTCGTGGCAGGCGCGGCGATCCAGTGGCTGCGGGACGAGCTCAGGCTCATCGGGAGCGCGGCGGAATCGGAGGAATGTGCGCGCCGCGTGCCGGACACCTGCGGCTGCTATGTGGTGCCCGCGTTCGTAGGGCTCGGCGCGCCCCATTGGGACGCATACGCCCGGGGCGCCATCGTGGGGCTCACGCGCGGCGTGAACCGGGATCACATCGTCCGCGCAACGCTCGAGTCCCTCGCTTATCAGACGGAGGAAGTGCTCTCCGCCATGCAGGAGGATTCCGGCATCCGCCTCTCCACGCTCAATGTGGACGGCGGCGCCTGTGCGAACGACTTCCTCATGCAGTTCCAGGCGGATGTAATCGGCGTGCCGGTATGCCGCCCCGCCTGCGTGGAAACGACCGCCTTCGGCGCTGCATGCCTCGCCGGCCTTGCGGTGGGCTTCTGGGAAAGCCGCACCGCGCTCAGGCAGGCGCGCCGCCTCGGCTGCCGCTTTGAACCCAAAATGCCTGAGGCGGAACGCAAGGCGCGCCTTGCCGGCTGGCAAAGGGCCGTGCGCTCCACGATGGGGTGGGCGAAGGAGTAACGGACTGCTGCTTAGTTCTTTCAAAAAAGAAGTGCAAAAAATGAAGTGGAGATATATCCTATGTATCATTATGATGTCGTCATCATCGGCGGCGGCGTGGTGGGCTGCGCCACGGCGCGTGAGCTTGCGCGCTTCAGCCTTTCCATCGCGCTGCTTGAAAAGACCGAGGACGTCTGCAACGGCCAGAGCAAGGCCAACACCGCCATCGTCCATGGCGGGTACGACGCTGCGCCCGGTTCCAACAAGGCAAAATTCAACGTGCGCGGCAACGGGATGTTCGAGCGCATCACGGAGGAGCTTTCCGTGCCGTTTTCGCGCAACGGGTCACTCGTCGTTTCATTCGAGGAGGGCGGCCTGCCGGCCCTTGAGGAGCTTAAGCGCCGCGGTGAAGCAAACGGCGTGCGGGGGCTTGCCATCCTCGGGCGGGAAGCGCTGCTCGGCCGCGAGCCAAACCTGAACCCGGCGGCACAGGCGGCGCTCGACGTGCCCGCAGGCGGCATCGTCTGCCCCTATGAGCTGACCGTCGCCTACGCGGAAAACGCTGCGCAAAACGGCGTCGCGTTTTTCCGGGATACGCCGGTTACGGCAATCTCCCGCAATACGGACGGACTCTGGCGACTTGCAACGCCGGCGGGGACGTTCACGGCGCGCGCCGTCGTGAACTGCGCGGGCGTACATTCGGCGGAGCTCAACAACATGGTCTCCGAGGAAAAGCACCACATCACCGCCCGCCGCGGCGAGTATTACATCGTGGACAAAAACTACCGGGACGCGTTCCGTTCCACCATCTTCCAGCTGCCCACAAAAATGGGCAAGGGCGTGCTCATCGCCCCCACGGTGGACGGCACCATCCTCGTCGGCCCCACGGCGGACGATATCCCGGACAAGGACGATACGCGCACCACAGCCGCGGGGCTTGCCCGCGTGCTTGAACGCGCAAAGCTCTCCTGGCCCGCACTCCCGACGCGCGCGTTCATCACGACCTATGCGGGCGTGCGCGCCCACGCGGAAACGGATGATTTCGTGCTCAGCGAGCCTGCGGACGCGCCGCTGTTTTTCAACGCCCTCGGCGTGGAATCCCCCGGCCTTTCGGCCGCGCCCGCGCTCGGCGAATATCTTGCGGAGGCGGTGGCGGAGCGCCTCGGCGCAAAGCCGAACCCGGCCTTCGACCCTATCCGCCCCGGCATCCCGAAATTCCGGGAGATGACGGACGCGGAGCGCGAAGCGGCAATCGCCCGCGACCCGGACTATGCGAAGATCGTCTGCCGGTGTGAGCTCGTGACGGAAGCGGAGATCCGCGCCGCGATCCGAAGGCCGGTCGGCGCGCGCACGGTGGATGGCATAAAGCGCCGCACCCGCGCGGGCATGGGCCGCTGCCAGGCTGGCTTCTGCCTGCCCCGCACGATGGAGCTGCTGGCGGAGGAACTGGCTGTGCCGGAGCTTTCCGTCACCAAATGCGGCGGCGAAAGCCGGTACCTTGAATCCAGCCTGTTCGGCAGCAAGGCAGGTGAATGAGCATGAAAACAAAGCATGTTGACCTTCTTATCATCGGCGGCGGCCCGGCAGGGCTTGCCGCAGCCTGCGCCGCGCGGGAAGCGGGCGTGGAAAATCTCCTGATCCTCGAGCGCGAGGATACGCTCGGCGGCATCCTCCGCCAGTGCATCCACAACGGCTTCGGCCTGCACACGTTCAAGGAAGAGCTGACCGGCCCGGAATATGCGGCGCGCTACATCGCCCGCGTGAAAGAGCTTGGAGTCCCCTACGAATGCGGGGCGATGGTCATCTCCCTTTCCGCGGAACGCAAAGCCGTTTATGTGAGCCGCACGGAGGGGATCGTGACCGTGGAAGCGGGCGCGGTCATCCTCGCCATGGGGTGCAGGGAACGGCCCCGCGGCGCGCTCGGCACGCCCGGCTGGCGCTGTGCGGGCATCTTCACCGCAGGCACGGCGCAGAAGCTTGTGAACCTCGAAGGGCGCATGCCCGGGAAGCGGGTCGTCATCCTGGGCTCCGGCGATATCGGGCTCATCATGGCACGGCGCATGACGTTCTCCGGCGCGAAGGTGCTTGCCTGCGTGGAGCTCATGCCCTACTCCTCCGGCCTGAAGCGCAACATCGTGCAATGTCTGGATGATTACGGCATCCCGCTGCTGTTCAGCCACACCGTCGTGGACATCCACGGCCGGGAGCGGCTCACAGGCGTGACCATCGCCGAAGTGGACGCTGCAAAGAACCCCATCCCCGGCACGGAGCAAAGGATCGACTGCGACACGCTGCTGCTTTCCGTGGGTCTCATCCCGGAAAACGAGCTTTCCGCCATGGCGGGCGTGGCAATCTCCCCGGCAACGAACGGCGCGGTCGTGGATGAAATGCTTGCGACGAACGTGCCCGGCATCTTCTCCTGCGGGAACGTGCTGCATGTGCACGACCTTGTAGATTTCGTTTCGGCGGAAGCCGCACGGGCGGGCGTAAGCGCGGCGCGGTTTCTTTCCGGCGAAAGCGCAGGCGGCGCACGCATGCCCGTCCTTGCCGGCAACGGCGTTTCCGCGCTCGTGCCGGAGGTGCTCTCCGAACGCCCGGAAGCGGATGTTACATTCATGTTCCGCCCGCGTGCGGTATATCAGAACGCGCGCATCGTCGTTTCCCGCGGCGGGGAAACGCTCGCATCCAAGCGGGCGCGCATCCTTGCGCCCGGCGAGATGGCGGAGATCACGGTGAAAAAAGAAGCCTTAGAGGAACAGCAGGGCGAGCTTACGGTATCCATTGAGGAGGTGGGCGCATGAAACGGGAACTGACCTGCATCGGCTGCCCGATGGGCTGCCGGCTCACGGCGGAGTTTGATGGCAAGGAGGTCACCGCGGTCTCGGGCAACGGCTGCGGCGTGGGCGCGCGCTATGCCCGCGAGGAGCTGACGAATCCGAAGCGCATGGTGACGGCCCTTGTGCGCGTGGCCGGCACGGAACGCCCGCTTCCCGTCAAGACGGCGGCGCCCATCGAAAAACGCCTCGTGTTCGATTGCCTTGCTGCACTGGAACAGGCCGAGGCACATCTGCCCGTGCATATTGGGGACGTGATCCTCAGGGACGTTCTCGGCACCGGGGTAGACGTTGTCGCCTCGGCGAACATGGAGGACGCCTGATAACCGAATTAAGAAACATCCCATCCCCCTTACCCCCTTCCCCGGGGAAGGGGGATGTTTTTTGGAGGGGCGGCGCGGCTTTACGCATTTATTTGAATGCGCCCGTCTTTGCTTGCCCTCTCAGTCACCTGCGGTGACAGCTCCCCCAAAGGGGGAGCCAAGGCCTGCTTACGCCACACCCGCATTGGAGCGTTCTTGCCTCTCCCCGCGGGAGAGGTGGCAATGCCGTAAGGCATTGACGGAGAGGGGGCGCAACGCCCGCAACCCAATAATACGGCCATTATATCCCGCGGGACGTCCGGAGGCCGTCCCCTACATTCGTCCTCTTGGGGGGTGTGTGCGTGTAAGGAGCGGCGTCCCGCCAGTCCGCCGTAATCTATCTATACAACAGGACACTCTCTATACATAGGACACTCTTCCCCCTCCGCGACACCTTTCCTGCAAAATACATATATTTGAACCCGCATACAGATTGACGGATTTTACATTTCGCTGTATACTATGTTTATATGATTCATCCGATTTCAGGTCTTCGGATGAAGAAAATCATGCCAAAAATAGAAGAGAGGAACGAACAATGAAAAAACTGATTGCCCTGATTCTGACCCTGGTTCTGGCAGTCGCTGCGTTCGGCTGCAACAATGCTCCTGCTGATGATCAGCAGGCCGGCAACGATGGCGGCAAGGTCTACAACGTCGTAAGCCTTGTGAACGGTAACCTTGGCGACAAGTCCTTCTTTGACTCCGCTGAGTCCGGCCTCAAGCAGCTCGCTGACGCTGGCCGCATCACCTACAAGACCATCGAAATGGGCGGCACCGATGAAGATCAGCCCAAGTGGCTTGAGACCCTCTACGAAGTTGCCGAGTCCAAAGAGTATGACCTCATCATCTGCGGTACCTACCAGATGCCTGAGTACCTCAAGGAAGTTGCCGATGCGTATCCGGATCAGAAGTTCCTGATCTACGACGACACCACTCATGTGGGCGAGAACCCCAACGTCGTGAACTTCTCCTACAAGCAGAATGACATGGGTTACCTCATCGGTGTGTTCGCCGCTTCCATGACCTCTGACACCTCCGTTGCGAACATCAACGCGGAGAAGGTCGTCGGCTTCATCGGCGGCGTTGACAGCCCCGTCATCAACGACTTCCTCTATGGCTTCCTCCAGGGCGTGAAGGACACCGACCCCGAAGTGAAGGTCGACACCCGCTATGTCAACTCCTATGTTGACACCGCAACCGCCAAGGAAATGGCGCTCTCCATGATCAACGACAACAAGTGCGACCTCATCTGGGGCGTTGCGGGTCTCTCCGGCAACGGCGCTGCTGAAGCTTGCACCGAGACCGGCAAGAGCTGGTTCGTCGGCGTTGACTCCGACCAGGAGCTCACCCTGCCCGATGCGCAGAAGGCTGTCACCCTGACTTCCGGCCTCAAGAACATCGGCCAGTCCCTCATCTGGTTCTTCGACAAGTGGGATGCCGGTGAAGCGGAAGCCCTGTTCGGCACCCAGGTCAACCTCGGCCTCAACGAGGGCGGCGTTGGCATCGTGACCGACAAGAACTTCAAGACCATCGCACCGCAGGCTGTGCAGGATGCCGTTCTGGCAGCACAGGAGAAGGTTGCGAGCGGCGAGATCGTCGTTCCCACCGCGATCGGCGATGAGACCAACGGCGTTGTCGCACTGCGCGACTCCATGCAGCCGTAACAACTGAACCAAACCCGAAAACGAGCCGGCACCCTTGCCGGCTCGACCGGCCAAATTCGGCCTATCACGGTTGATAACGGCCCAATAACGCAAAACGAGCCGGGGGGAGCTGATTGTCGTGGCTCCCCCCTGCTTGCTTTATTTAAGAAAAGGAGGGGACGAAAAGCCAATGCCGCAAGACGAATTCGTTGTGCAGATGAAAGGGATCACGAAAGTTTATCCCAACGGCATTGCCGCAAACCAGGGCGTAGACTTCAATGTGCGCCAGGGCGAGATCCATGCGCTGATGGGCGAGAACGGCGCGGGAAAATCGACGCTCATGAAGATGCTCTTCGGCCTGGAGCAGCCCACCACGGGCGAGATCATCGTAAACGGGGAAACGGTGCGCCTCACCTCCCCGACGGTTGCCATTTCAAAGGGCATCGGCATGGTGCACCAGCACTTCATGCTTGTTCCGAGCCTCACCGTGGCGGAGAACATCGTGCTCGGTATGGCACCGAAGAAAGGCCTGTTCATCGACTACAAAAAGGCTGTCGAGATCACCGAAGAGTATGCCAAGAAATATAACCTCTTCGTCGATCCGGACAAGCGGGTCATGGACATCCCCGTCGGCATGAAACAGAAGGTGGAGATCCTCAAAGCGCTCGTGCGCGGCGCGAAGATCCTCATTCTGGACGAGCCCACCGCCGTTCTCACGACGCAGGAGACGGAGGAGCTCTTCCGCGAGCTGATCCACCTCAAGGAACAGGGCTACACGATCATTTTCATTTCTCACAAACTCAAGGAGATCAAGCAGATCACGGACAGGCTCACGATCATGCGCGCCGGCCGTTCCATGGGCGTATACGAAACCGCCAACATCACCGAGCAGGAGATCTCCCGCCTGATGGTTGGGCGCGACGTGGTGCTCGCCGTGCAGAAGGACAAGGCGCAGCCGAAAGAGCCGGTACTTCAGGTGCGGGATCTCGAATATACCAACGAATGGAACAAGAAGATGCTCGATCATGTCTCCTTCTCCGTGCGGCGGGGCGAGATCCTCGGCGTGGCGGGCGTGGAAGGCAACGGCCAGGGCGAGCTCGTGCAGATGCTCTTCAACCTGAACCAGCCGGATGCCGGCACGGCGACCGTGAACGGCAAGGACATCATCGGCATGCCGCAGGATAAGATCCGCGCGCTCGGTGTTTCGCTCGTGCCGGAGGACCGCATGACATACGGCATCGCGGGCGCGGCCACCATCGAGGAAAACGTCATCTCCGACCGTGTGAGCGAAAAGCGCTTCAACAAGGGGCCGCTGTTCAACATGAAGGCGATCCACGAGGAGAGCGACCGGCTGATCAAGGATTACACGGTGCTGTGCAAATCCCGCCAGCAAAAGGTGCAGATGCTCTCCGGCGGCAACATCCAGAAGGTCGTTGTGGCGCGTGAATTCTCGAGCGACCCGGAGCTCATCATCGCCGATCAGCCCACCCGCGGCATCGACGTGGGCGCAACGGAGTTCATCCGCAAAAAGCTCGTGGAGCTTTCGCGCAAGGGCGCGGCAGTGCTGCTCGTTTCGGCGGACCTCAACGAGGTCATGGAGCTTTCTGACAGCCTCATCGTGATGTACGGCGGGCAGATCGCCGCCTACTTTGAGGACACCTCCACGCTGACGGATGAGATCATGGGCGAATACATGCTTGGCCTCAAGCGCCAGAGCGACGAAGAAATCAGGAGGGTTTGCCATGAAGGATAAGCGGTTATTGGTCTTTGAGATGGTGCGCGGCGCAGCGGCGATCCTGCTTGCGCTCTGCGTGGCGACCATTTTCATCTTTCTCTGCTCCGATGAGCCGTTTACGGCGCTGCGCTACCTTCTGGTCGGCCCGATCGTGAAGGACAGCGGCGGCTTTAACACGGCAAGCTTCTATACCATCCTTGCCGCCATGATCCCCACCATCTTCACCGGCCTTGCAACATGCGTGATGTTCTCAGCCGGCCAGTTCAACCTCGCAGCCGAGGGCAACGTGATGGCGGGCGGTTTCATCGCGGCGCTGTGCGGCATTTACATCAAAATGAACACGGGGCTGCACGCCGTTGTCTGCGTGCTGATCGCGGCTGTGATCTGCGGCCTCATCATGCTCATTCCTGCACTCCTTAAAGTGAAGCTGGGCGCGAGCGAGATGGTAACATCCCTCATGCTCAACTACATCATCATGTACGTCGTGCTGCACTTCCTCAACTACAACTTTGCAGACCGCTCCAAGGGCTCCACGCAGACGTTCCCCTTCCAGTCCACGGCCCAGATCCCCGCGCTCGTGCCGGGCGGCAGCAAGCTGAGCTGGGGTTTCGTCGTCGCACTCGTGTTCGTGGCGCTCGTTGCACTCTTCATGTACCGCACCCGCTGGGGCTATGCCATCCGCATGATCGGCATCAACAAGTCCTTCTCCGAGTATTCCGGCATGAAGGTCGGCGGCGTCATCGTGCTCTCCCAGGTCATCGGCGGCATTCTTGCCGGCCTCGGCGGCAGCATCGAGGTGCTCGGCCGCTTCAACACGTTCCTCTGGAAGGAGCTCCCCGGCTATGGCTGGACAGGCGTTACCATCGCCATCCTTGCCAAGAACAACCCAATCTTCGTTCCGCTTGCGGCATTCTTCATCGCCTATCTGAACAAGGGCTGCATGCTGATGGCAACGTACAGCGATGTGCCTTCCGAAATGATCGATATCATTCAGGCGGCCATCTTCCTGTTCTTCGCCGCAGAACAGTTCCTTGCCGGCTACCGGCAGAAGATCGTCGTGCGCAACACGCAGGCGGATCTTGCAAAGCTTGAAACGGTGAAGGAGGGCGAGGCGTAATGAAACAGCTTTTCGACATGATCTTTCAGGCGGAGTTCCTTTCATCCGTCATCCGCATCACCGCACCGATCCTCTTTGCCGCGCTTGGCGCAGTCATCGCGGAAAAAGCCGGGCTCGTCAACATGGGCCTTGAAGGCATGATGATGATCGCCGCGCTCTTCGGCACACTCACAAGCTATTGGACACAGAGCTGGGTCGTCGGCGTGCTGTGCGCGCTGATCGTAGGCGTGCTGCTGAGCCTGATGGTCGGCTTCTTCGCGCTGAAGCTCAAAACGGACATCATCCTCGCCGGTATCGCCGTGAACATGCTCGGCAGCGGCGGCACGATCTTCCTCCTGTACATGTTCACCGGCATGCGCGGCAACACAGGTTCGCTCGTGAGCCAGAACATCCTGATCCCCACGGTGAACATCCCGCTCATTCAGGACATCCCGATCCTCGGCCAGATCCTCTCCGGCCATTCGATCCTCACCTACCTTGCGTTCTTCTTCGTGTTCCTGATGTGGATGCTGCTTTATAAGACGCCGGTCGGCCTCAATATCCGCGCAGTCGGCGAGAACGATCACGCTGCGGAGAGCGTCGGCATCAACGTGCGGCGCATCCAGTACATCGCGCTCGCGATCTCCGGCGCGCTCGCAGGGCTTGGCGGTGCGTTCATGTCCATGTATTATTCCCAGGGCTGGAACTCCGGCATGGTGGCAGGCCGCGGCTTCATCGCACTTGCCGCACGCGCCATGGGCCAGGGCGAACCGGTCGGAACGATGCTCTCCTCCCTGCTGTTTGGCCTTGCGCAGGCGCTGCGCACAAAGGTTTCCGCGCTGCAGGGCGTTTCGAGCTACCTCGTGTCGGTCATCCCCTATGTTGCAACGGTGCTTGGCCTTGTGATCTACGCCATCGCAACGATGCGCCGGGTGAAGAAAACGCGCCGCGCGCGGAGTGTTCCGGCAGCTGCCGAGGAGAAGAAATAATATGAAAAAGATCCCGATCATCCTGGATGGCGACCCGGGACATGACGACGCGATCGCATGGGTGCTTGCAAACGCAAGCCCCATGCTGGACATCCGTGCCGTGACCTCCTGCTGCGGAAACCAGACCATCGAAAAGACGACGTATAACGCCCTGCGCATCTGCACGCTGATCGGCCTGCATGCGCCGTTTGCGATGGGGCGTAAGCGCCCGCTCGTTTCCGAGCCCATCATCGCGCCCACGGTGCACGGCCAGTCCGGCCTGGATGGCCCGGCGCTGCCGGAACCCGACTTCGAGCCCACCGGGCTTGACGCGGTTACGCTCATGGCGAAAGTGCTCACGGAAAGCGAAGAGCCAGTCACACTCGTGCCGACCGGCCCGCTCACGAACATCGCAGCGCTCCTGCTCGCACATCCGCACCTCAAGGAGAAGATCGCCCATATCTCGCTCATGGGCGGCGGCATCGCCTATGGCAACTGGACCCCTGCGGCGGAGTTCAACATCCTCGTTGACCCGGAGGCTGCGCGAATCGTCTTTGAAAGCGGCATCCCGATCACCATGGCAGGTCTCGATGTGACCGAGCGTGCGCTCGTTTACCCGGAGGATTTCGAACGCATCCGCGCTGTGGGCAACCCCGTTGCCAAAGTCGTTGCGGAATGGCTGGAGTTTTTCTATGGTTTTCACAGGAGCAAGGGCTACCCCGGCGCGCCTGTGCATGACGCGGTGGCTGTGGCGGCGCTCGTCCGCCCGGAGATCCTCACCATGAAGCAGTACTATGTGCAGGTGGAGACGGACGGTGATTTCTGCAAGGGCGCAACGGTGGCGGATCGCTTCGGTGTGCTCGGCCATGCGCCGAACACAAATGTGATCCTTGACATCGACCGCGAGGGATTTGTGGACCTGCTCGTGGAAGCCGCGAAGTATTATAACGACAGGACGGAGGTGGGCGCATGAACCGGTTCCCTGTGATTCTTGATTGCGACCCGGGCGTTGACGACGCAGTCGCCATCCTGCTTGCAAAGCAGCTCCCGGCGCTCGATGTGCGTGCCATCACGGCCGTTGCGGGCAATGTGGAGGTGGAAAAAACCTTTGCGAACGCGCACAAGATCCTGCACGTCGCAAACTGGGACGTTCCCGTTTACATGGGCGCTGCAAAGCCGCTCGTTGGCGAACAGGTCACTGCCGCAGGCATCCACGGTGTGGATGGCCTTGGCGGCGTAGATGTGCCGGAAGCCGTGATCCCGCCCGTGCCGGAAGAACAGGCCTGGGATGTGATCTACCGTGAGGCCGTTGCCGCAAAGGGTGAGCTTGTCCTCATCGCGGTCGGCCCGCTCACAAACCTTGCCATCGCCTTTGCGAAATACCGCGACCTGCCCGGCCTGATCCGCCGGATCGTCATCATGGGCGGCGCGGCGACGCTTGGCAACACGACCCCTGCGGCAGAGTTCAACATCTATGCTGACCCGGAAGCTGCGGAAATGGTGTTCCAGAGCGGCGTTCCGGTGCACATGGTCGGCCTTGACGTAACGCTCAAGAGCTACCTTACCGCCGCCGAGATCGACGAGATCGCAGCGCTCGGCACCCCACAGGCGAAGTTCTTCCATGCGATCCTGCAGAACGTGCTTGCGTTCTCCACGCAGCTCGGCCTGCCCGGCGTTTCGATGCATGACCCCGCCGCTGTGCTCTATTCGGTGGAGGATAACCTTTTCACCGCAGAGGAAGCGGGCGTGCATGTGGAATGCAAAGGCCGCATTACGCGCGGCAAGACCGTGACCGACCTTTACAGCGACGCACAGTTCCCGGAAAGGAACGCGGTCGTCGTCACCGAGGTGGATCGCCCGGCATTCGTTGCCCGCGTGAAAGCGCTGATGGCACAGTACAAATAAGCAGTGGTAACCCGAAGGGCGGCATTCCTGCCGCCCTTTTTGTGTGCGTTGCCCCCTACACACACAACCTTTCCGATAGCACGAATGTAGGGGACGGCCTCCGGACGTCCCGCGGCATTATAATGGCGACATCATGGTTCATAAACCGTGAAGATGCGCCGCACCTTCATATCATCTCCCCCTTCCTTGAGGAAGGGGTTAAAGGGGCTGGGTATCCGAAATGCAGGTGACTGAGAGGGTGCAAAAACAGCGTCGTTATACATATCCCCCATATCGAAAATAAATGGGACAGCCTCCCGGCCGTCCCCTCATCATTGCAGCTGCATTATTTTCTTTAGCCAAGCAGCATCCTGTCGTTTGCAAGCTCGCTTCCGCTTGCGGCGGCAAAACGCGCAAGCAGCATTTCCACGGTAAGGTTCTTCTTCTCCTCCCCGCGAATGTCGAGCACGATCTTGCCGTTCTGCATCATGATGAGCCGGTTGCCACAGGCGATGGCATCGCGCATGTTGTGCGTGACCATCAGCGCCGTAAGCCCGTTTTCCTCGATCATGCGGCAGGAGAGCGCAAGCACCGTCGCTGCCGTTTTCGGGTCGAGCGCCGCCGTGTGCTCATCGAGCAGCAGGAGCTTCGGGCGGTTCATCGTTGCCATCAGCAGTGTCAACGCCTGCCGCTGACCACCGGAAAGGAGCTTCACCTTCGTGGAAAGCCTGTCCTCCAGCCCAAGCCCCAGCGTTTCAAGCTGCTTTTTGTATTCCGCCCGTTCCGCGCTGCTGATCCCCCAGCGGAGCGTGCGCGGCTTGCCGCGACGTTTGGCAAGGGCAAGGTTTTCCTCGATCCACATGTTGCCGGCGGTACCCATCATCGGGTCCTGAAATACGCGGCCGAGCAGCTTTGCGCGCTTATGCTCCGGCATGCGCGTCACATCCATCCCACCGATGGAAATTTTGCCCTGTGCCGGCATATAAACGCCCGCCACGCAGTTGAGCAGCGTGGATTTCCCCGCGCCGTTTCCGCCGATGACGGTCACGAAATCGCCCTCTTTGAGCGTGAGCGAAACGCCGTCAAGCGCCGTTTTTTCATTTACCGTGCCCGCGTTGAATACGATGCGGAGATCTTCAATGGTAAGCATGGTTCAGGCCCCCTTTCTGCCGCCCTTGAGCTTTGCCTTGAGAACAGGCAGCGAAAGCGCAAGCGCCACGGTGATGGCTGTGAAAAGTTTCAGGTCATTCGCATTCATGCCAAAGCGCAGCACCGCCGCAATGATGAGGCGATAGGTAATCGCGCCGAGTGCAAGGGAGATCAGCCGCTTGAAGAAGCCGCCCTTTCCGAAAAGCACCTCGCCGATGATGAGTGAAGCCAGGCCGATCACGATGGATCCAGTTCCCATCTGGATGTCCGCAAAGGACTGGCTCTGCGCAATCAGCGCGCCGGAAACCGCCACAAGGCCGTTGGAAAGCACAAGGCCCAGAATCTTCATCCTGTCCGTATTGATGCCCTGCGCGCGCGCCATGTTCGGGTTCCCGCCCGTAGCGCGGATGGCACAGCCCACCTCCGTACCGAAGAACCAGTAACAGAAGCAGATGAACAGGAGCGTGACCCCCGCGCCGACCACGATGGTCGCAACGGTTTTTGACATGCCGAACGCTTCCATCACCGGCGTGAACACCGTGGGCATCTTGAGCAGCGAAACGTTCGCCTTGCCCATGATGCGCAGGTTCACCGACCACGCGGCGATCATCGTGAGGATGCCGGAAAGCAGCGGCGGGATTTTAAGCAGCGTGTGCAGAAGCCCCGTACAGAGCCCTGCCGCCATGCCGGCGAAAAACGCCAGCAGCAGGCCGAGGTAAGGGTCGATCCCCGCGGTGATGCTCACCGCGCACACAGCAGCACCCATCGTGATGCTGCCTTCCACGGTCAGATCCGCAACATCCAGGATGCGATAGGTGATGTAAACGCCGATGGTCATGACGGCCCAGAGCAGGCCCAGACCGACCGCGCCTAAAATTTCATTCCACATGTCTTACGCTCCAATCGCCGCCCGGCAGATTTCAGGCTCCCGGGCGGCGGTTTTCTTTTTGTTTATATTGATTTATGTTGATTTCGATGCGGGCCGTTCCCGCCCGGGGCTCAGTTTCCGGCCTTTGCCAGAAGCTCTTCGGGGATGGTCAGGCCGATGCTGTCCGCGACCTCAAGGTTGAAGGCAAGGTCCATATCCTCCAGGGTCTCGATGGGCATCGTGGAGATGTCCGCACCGTCCACGAGGATACGCAGCGCCATCAGGCCGGTCTGGTAGCCGAGCTTGTAGTAGTTGATGGAAAGGGTCGCAAGGCCGCCGGATTCCACCATGGAGGATTCGCCGCAGATCACGGGCGTTTTGGATTCGGAGCACACGCCTTCCACGATGGGCATGGAGGATGCGAGCGTATTGTCCGTGGGGATGTAGATGGCGTCGCACTTCGTGACGAGGGACTGCATCGCCTGCTGTACATCGTTCGTGGAAGTGACGGTCACCTCCGTCACCGCAAGGTTGCGCGCCTCAATGGCAGCGGTCGCGATCTGGGCCTGAAGGACGGAGTTATCCTCGCCGGAGTTGTAGATGAGGCCGATGGTCTTTGCTTCCGGAACAAGCTGCATCAGAAGGTCGATCTGATCCTCGATGGGGTTCATATCCGTCGTGCCGGAAACGTTGCCGCCCGGGACTTCGTTGGATTCCACGAGCTTTGCAACGACGAAATCCGTGACCGCCGTCGCAAGGATCGGGATCTCCGTGGTCTTGCCGGCAATGGCCTGTGCGGCAGGCGTTGCGATCGCGAGCACGAGGTCAACTTCTTCGCTCACGAAGCGGTCGGAAATCGTGGAGAGGGTGGACTGGTCGTTCTGCGCGTTCTGGAAATCGATATTGATCTTGTCGCCATCCACATAGCCGTTGTCGGCAAGCGCCTGAAGGAAGCCTTCGCGCGCCAGGTCAAGCGCTGCGTGCTCGGTGAGTTGGATGATGCCGATGGTGATGGCATCCTCCGGGGTGACCCGTTCTTCGGGCGTAGTTTCCGGCGTGGCTTCGGGCGTGGGTTCCGCCGCGGGCGCAGGCGTTGCATCCGCGTCCGGGGTGCTGGGCTGCTGTGTTGCGTTGTTGCAAGCCGCGAGCGAGAGCATAAGCACTGCGGCGAGCAGGATCGAGATAATGCGTTTCATTGTTTTGTTCCTCCGTTTAATTATTAAAATAAAAAAGCCCGTCCTCCGAAAAGGACGGGCATATTCCCGTGTTACCACCTTTGTTCACCGCCTGCTCACGCAAAGCGGCCTCTTTGAGTACTGCATACTCGCATCACTGTAACGGGTGAACCCGTCCCGGTCTACTCGGCGTTAAGCCTTTCGGCGGGCGGCTCCTGTGTGTATTCCCGCGCCGTTCCCTCATGCCTCGCACCAACCGGCAGTTCTCTTCAGGGTCTTTCTCGCGGTACTCTTTCACAGTCATCGCCATTTTAGACTATTCCCCAAGTACAAGCATACTCTGCCACGTTAACGGGTGGTCCCGTCCCATCCTACGCAGGCCGAAGCCTTTCAGCGGGAAGCTCTTGCGTGAATTCGCGCGCTGTACTCCCTCTGCCTTGCACCAACCGGCAGTTCTCTGTTGAGCCCGGGCGCGGTACTATGTCGCCGTCATCGCCGTAAGTTTTCGATTGCGGCTATTATAACGCCCCCTCCCCACCCTGTCAACAGGAAAATTTAAGGATTTCATGCATATATGTGATTTTTCATGACGGGATGGAAATTCCGCCTCATTATGAGCTGGGTTGATTTATGGCAAAAAGAGTTCAATCCTATGTTACAATCATGTTATCAGAATCTGTCCTGCGGCCGTTTGCAGGATCAGTGCGACATCGTTCATCTGTTTCCGGCGCGTTTTACTGTCATTTTTTACGTCCCCCATGCGTTATTCAAAAAAGAGCCCTTTGCTTTCAAGGAGGATACGACCGATGACTCTGCTCGAAAAAGCGCTCTCCGCCTATCAGGAGCACTATGCGTCGCTCTCTGCGCTTGCCGTAAGCATTACCGGCAACGTACAGGACGCCGAGGATGTTATGCAGGCTGTTCTTCTACGTTTTTTAGAATACCCGGAGCGCATCACATCCGCGCGCAATCTCCGCAGCTTCCTCCAGATTGCCGTGCGCAATCAGGCAATCGACCTTTTACGCAAACGCGGGCGTAGCATACCCACGGAGCATGAAGTGCTGACGCAATGTAATTCCCCGCGCGCAGCATCCGACTTCGACGAAATGCTTTCTGCGCTTGCGCTGCGCAAGCACCTTGCAGAACTGCCCGCACCCCTGCAGGAAGCGTTCCTTCAGCATGTGCTATACGGCGCGCGGATCAAGGATCTCGCAAAAGAACTTGGCACTACGCCGAACGCGGTAACACAGCAGTTCCGGCGCATCAAAGCAAAGCTCCGCGCAGTGCTCACAGAAGAAGCGTCACATTTTTGAGCACTGCATCGTTATATTGGCAGAAGGGATGAAACCTATGGATTGGAAAAGGCTTAAACGCAGGCTCAAAAACGACCCTAGTCTACTCGATACGGCGTTTCTGCTTCGCCCGGAAGACGCCGCAGCCTTATCGGAAAACATGCGCTCCTTTGAGGAAATGGCAGGAGCGGCACAGCTCCGCTCCACTTTGCCAGAGGAGGCGTGGAAACCCGTTGCGCGGATTCTCCGGCGGAAGAAAAACAGCCGCAGACGCACGTTCCAGGCTGCACTCGCATGTGGAGTGTTCCTCCTCGCATTTACAGTGCTGTCCGCCTCCGGCCTGCTCCTTGCGTGGGATGAACCGCAGACGCTGCAATTTCTGCTGCAGAGCGCGCAGGAAGGCACAGACCCTTCCTCCGTTCGCCTGCATACCCACATAGCCGGAGCGTATGTTCGCGGCTCATGGCCATGGCAGGACGTGAACCTTGTTTATGAATATTTCCTGCCAGATGGAAATCCATGCATCCGGGATGTGCTGCATGTTTCCGTGCGCGGAGAGCAAAGCACGCTGTTCCCGTTCACCCTTTCGCATTATAGCTGGTCATCGGAGCAGGGCAGGCTCCTGCTCACCGTGTATGGGTGCCGCAATTTCCGGCTGTTTGAACGAGAGTACTGTTGGGTCGTGGAATACAAAATACCGAGTTCGTTTTCTCCGTTTATATTAAAGCAAGGAGGAGGTGCCCTGTTTTTAGAATGATATATACATGATCCATGAACCCAATCGGACAATAAACCTATTTTTTATCAGGAGGTAGCTGCTTATTAAAAAATCATTCCGTCTTTTATGTATCTCATTGATGCTATTAGTGGCAATGAGCACTCGCAATGTCGCTGCTGGATCCATTTGCGATAGTCCTGTTTCTGATTACCACTTATGCTCCGTATCAACTAACCTAGATGGAAAGAATGAAGTGACACGAAACATTATTTGTAGTCTATTCGGCCATAAGCTTAACGAAGGTGAATATCAAATCACTATTGTGAGGTCCATATATATTGATCCTAAAACCTGCCATGTATATTATATCAAAGATGGTTTTTGTTCACGATGTAACGAATATGTAATGTACAATTATGATGCTGTTATGAATCATTCGATGGTTCAGGACTATGATCGGAGTTATTGTAGATACGGCTGTGGCTTCGAGGCAGTCCAAGTTAAGTAATCGCATCCGAGATAAAAATGCAGAAATCGCGCCCCTGCTCCTATGAGCCGGGGCGCTTTGTTTACTCTGCTTTTTTCTTTTCTCAATCCCGGCGGGAACGGCGGGCGATCATGAACAGCCGCAGGAAGGAAACGAATGCGGAAATCGCCGCCACCACATAGGTCATCGCCGCGGCGCGCAGCACAGCCTTCGCCGCACTCTCTTCCTCGCCGCCTGCAATGTAGCCGCCCTCGGAAAGCATTGCGATGCCGCGGCGGGAAGCGTTGAATTCCACGGGCAACGTCACGAGCTGGAACAGCAGGATACCGCCGAAGAGCAGTGCGCCGACCATGGCAAGGTTATAGCTGCCCATCATCACGCCGAGCAGCACAAGGTACGGCGACACGGTGGAGCCGATGTTTGCCACCGGCACGAGCGCGTTGCGCACGCGGATGGGGGTGTACCCTTCCTGATACTGCATCACATGGCCGATCTCGTGCGCCGCCACGGCAAGCGCCGCCACGGAGGATTGGTCAAACACGGCCTCCGAAAGGCCGACGGTGTTGGTTTTCGGGTTGAAATGATCGGTCAGCGAGCCGGAGACGCGGGTCAGCTGCACGCTGCTTCCGTGCTCATAAAGCATGCGCTGTGCCACATCGCACGCACGCAGGCCGGTCCGCGCCGGCAGCTTTGCATACTTGTTGAACGTGCTCTGCACGCGCGAGGAAGCGATCATGCCGATCACCGCAACGGCGAGCACTGCCCAGATCATGGAATCATAGTAAAAATACGGCATAGCCTTCGGTCCTTTCCGGTACAGGTTTGTGATAAGTATACCACATACAGCGAAAATACGGCGCATACTTCACAATTTTTCCGCAGAATGTTATCATAATATCCGCAGTAACATGGAAGGAAGAACCGTCTCTTATGAAGCGCGATCTCCTCGGCCTTTCGGACAAGGCGTTCTACCAGAAAGTATTCGCCGTGTGCCTGCCCATTATGCTCCAGCAACTCCTTTCCACCGCCATGTACATGGTGGACACCATCATGATCGGCGGCCTGGGCGACATTGAGCTTGCGGGCGTGGGCGCGGCAAACCAGCTTGCCTACCTGCTGGACATCTGCCTCTTTGGCATCACGGGCGGCGGCAGCGTATTCATGGCGCAGTATTTCGGCAAAAAGGATCTCCCCGGCGTGCGCCGCACGCTCGGCCTCTGCATCGTGCTCTCCGGCGGCTGCGCCGTGCTGTTCCTCGCTGTGGCGCAGGGGTTCGGCGGCTTCTGCGTGCGCCTGTTCAGCGATGAGGCAGCTGTTGCTGCGCGCGGCGTGGAATATCTCACCATCGCCTCCTGGGGCTATCTCTTCAAATCCATCGTTTACCCCTATGGCGCGGTGCACAAATCCACTGGCAGCGCAAAGCTCCCCATGCTTTCCGGCTGCATCGGCCTCGTTGTGAACATGTTCCTGAACTATTGCCTGATCTTCGGCAACCTCGGCTGCCCGATGCTCGGCGTGCGGGGCGCCGCCATCGCCACGCTCGTTGGCTCCGCGGTGGACTGCACCATGCTGCTCCTTTTCAGCTATGCGCGCGACACCGCCGCCCGGGCCAGATGGCACGAGCTGTTCGACCACGTGTTTGCGAACCTCCGCCCGTTCATCGCCGTGAGCGCGCCCGTGCTGCTGGATGATTCCATCTGGGCGTTCGGCATGCTCGTGCAGAATGCGATTTTCGGCAAGATGGGTACAGACGCCTTTGCCGCGATGATGATCGTCGGCACGGTGGATAAGCTCTCCTTCATCCTGCTTCAGGGCATTGGCACAGCAGCGGCCGTCGTCATCGGCAACACGCTCGGCGCAAGCGGGCAGGACGACGCCTATGTTTACGGCAACCGTTTCCTCTGGCTCTCAGCGCTCGTGGGCACGTTCGTTGCGGTGCTCGTCTGCACGCTCGGCATATATGTGCCTTATCTTTACACCAACACCACCCCCGCCACGCAAACGCTCGCCGCGGAAACGACCTTTGTGATGGGGCTTGCCCTGCCGCTCTGGGCGCTCAATTTCACGATCATCGTGGGCATCCTCCGAAGCGGCGGCGACACGCGCGTCGCCGCGATCATCGACCTGCTCCCCATGTGGATCATCGCCATCCCGCTTTCGGCGCTCGTGGGGCTGTACTTCAAGCTGCCTCTGCCGTACGTCTACGCCTGCCAGCATGTTGCAAGCGTCGTCCGCCTTTATTTCGCGCTGCGCCGCACGCACCGCGGCGAATGGGCGCGGCAGCTGGTGTGATGGGCGGCGTAATCCCGCGAATTATGAACATTTATCGTAAAACAATAAAATTATATTGAATTTCGATAATTTCCATGCTACAATACCTCCAGAAAAGCAATTTTCGGAGGTATTTTTGTTCATGAAAGCAAAGCTCCTGCCCCGCATCACGGAGGCGATGCTCTATCTTCTTGCAGCGTTCGTGCTCTTTTGTGCCGTGACGCTTTATATCCCCGGCAGCGGATGGGATCAGATCATCACCACCTATTGCGAAGCGGATGCCGACCCCGTCGTGCTGCGCGTGTTCCTTACAACCGCTGCCGCATTTGCGCTGTGGATTCTCTTTGAGCTGCTGCTCGTGATGCGCACCGTCCATTCCGACCCGTTCGTGCAGCGCAATGCGCGCGCATTCGTGCGCATGGGCATTGCAGCCGAGCTTGCGGGCGCGATGTTCGCCGTGCGCTGCGCCGCATATTTTACGCCCATGACAGCGGTCTGCGCCATCGTCATGCTGCTCGCGGGGCTGTTTGCGCTCGTGCTTGCGGGCGTGTTCCGCCGCGCCGTGGCATTCAAGCTCGAAAACGACCTGACGATCTGAGGAGGCAACCGCAATGATCCGTGTCAACCTTGACGTGATGCTCGCAAAGCGCAGGCTCTCCTCCGGGGAGCTGGCCGAGCGGCTCGACATCACGCCGGCAAACCTTTCCATCCTCAAGACCAACAAGGGGAAGGCCATCCGCTTTTCCACGCTTGATGCGCTCTGCCGCATCCTGGAATGCCAGCCTGCGGACATTCTCGAGTATATCCCCGATGAGAACGAAAGCGAGGACGCCTGATGGAACAGCAGTATTATGAACCGCCGCGCGCTGAAGCCGCCGGCAAAGCACCCGTGCCCGAAAAGCGCGTTTACTCCCCCTTGCAGCGCTGGCTCCTGGCCTTCACGCTCGTGCTCGGGGCGATCGTCGCCTTCTCCTGGTTCGGTGAGGGCAGCATGTTCCAAACCGTCCGCGATTTCGCGCCGGCCTATGCCGCATTCTGGGCCGTATACGCCGTTGCCTTCTGCCTTGCAAACCCGAAGCGGGCCCGCCGCCCCGCAAGCCTGTTCCTGCTGTCTGCCGCCGCGCTCCTTTTCCTGCGCTACGCGGTGTATGCCCAAGCGGAAACGAGCCTGCTCAACCTCGCTGTGATTCCGCTCATCCTAATGCTGCACGCGGTGGATTGCGCGTTTGATGCTCCCGCCTGCCGGGAAGGGCAGTATATCACGCTGTATCTGCGCGGCTGGTTTGTGGCGCCCTTTGCGTGCATCGGCCGCTTCTTCGGAGCGCTTGGAAGCCTGTTCCCCCGCGGCAAAGGGAACACCCGGGGGCGCGCCGTGCGCCTCGGGCTCCTTTGCGCGCTGCCGGTGGCAATCCTTGTGGCGGCGCTGCTGATTCAGGCGGATGCGGTGATGGCATATTATCTCTCCCGCTTTCTCAACGGGCTTTCCCTCGGCAGCATCCTGCCGCGCCTTCTCGGCATGCTCCTTGTGGCAATGCTGTTTTATTCCTTCCTGTATGCGATGACGTGGCAGCGCCCCGCCGTGCTCGATGCGCCATACAGGAAAGCGTTCGACCCGGCGGGTGTGCTCGCGGCGCTCGGGCTGCTGCTCGCGGTGTATGCCGTGTTCGCGGCCTTCCAGTTCACCTATCTCACAGGGCTTGCGGGCCTCCCTGCGGAGCTGACCTATTCCGAATACGCCGTGCGCGGCTTCCAAGAGCTTTGCGCCGTGGCAGCGATCAATTTCATCGCCTTCGGCATCTGCCATGCTTACACGAAGGAAAGCCCAGCCCCCCGCCCGGCGCTTCTTGCGCTCCTTGGGGCGACGGCGCTCCTGCTCCTCTCCGCGCTGTACCGCCTTGTGCTCTACATCCGCGCCTACGGCCTCACCATCAACCGCATTCTGCCGCTTTGGTTCATGCTGTTTCTGCTTGCGGCGCTGGTGTTCGCGGCGGTGAAGCTGTACCGGCCGAAGCTCCGGCTCATCCGCCTGCTCGCGGGTGTGCTCGTAGCCTGGTATCTCTGCCTCAGCGCGCTGAACCTCGATGCGATCATCGCAAAGAGCGTCCTCGCGGATGCGGCGCGCAAAGGTGGTTTAACCGAAAGGAACGCCAACTTCCTGCGCTATGAGCTTTCGGAGGACGCGCGCGGCGTGCTGCTTGAAAGCCCGCTGCGGGAGCAGATCTATTACGACGTTGCGCCGGAGGGCGATTGACGAAGTGATGCCTACATGCACCCCCTCTCCGTCAGCGCTGCGCGCTGCCACCTCTCCCGCAGGGGAGAGGCAAGAACGCCTTAATGCAGGCATTACGGCACGCCTTGGCTCCCCCTTCGGGGGAGCTGTCACCAAAGGTGACTGAGAGGGGGAGTATGGCGGGTCGCCCTACCCTCGCCTCGAAGGTGCGCCGCACCTTCAACAACATGTTCCCCTTCCCCGGGGAAGGGGGTTAGGGGGATGGGGTGCTGCCGGGAAGCCCCTCTCCGTCAGCGCTGCGCGCTGCCACCTCTCCCGTGGGGAGAGGCAAGGACGCCTTAATGCGAATTTAGGTCGTATAAGGCGGGGTGCCGAGACGCCGCCCCCTACATAACACCTCCCCCTACATTCACAGATCATTCTGAATGAACCGAAAAGAAAGGAGACGATCCAATGAAACCCATGCAATTCCCTCAAAAAGCACGCCTGTTCCTGCTGCTGGCGCTCTGCCTCGCATGCTGCCTTGCCTGCGGCTGCGCGCAGGTTAACGAGCCCGACCCGAACACAAACGTTTTCTTCATGTGCAACAGCGCAAAAGAAGTGCGTTCCGTCTCGCTCAGCTGGGAAAGCACCACCGAGTATACGCAGCGCGCGGACAATGAACCGCTGCAAAACGGAGATATTTCCTACTTCGTTCTCCCGGAGTCCGCCGCCATCCCCGTAACGATGCGCGTCTATGCCGGCGTAGGGCAGGAGATGGGTGATCCGCTTGCGGAGGCCGCGTTTACGCTGGATCTTTCCGAAGGGAAGACCGCCGTACTCATCGCCAGCGACGATGCGGACGGCACGCTCATGATTGAGCATGACGGGCAAATGAACTTCGAGCTTTCCGCCTGCGCTTGACATGTGCTCCGCCGCATGGTACGATATTTTTCAAATAAGGGAGTAGCCAGCGCGGTACGCTGCGCGGCAAAGTCGACATACTGGAAGCATCCGCTTCCCGGCTTGGCATGAAATGGCGAGACTTATCTGTTCCAAGGGCAGATAAGTCTCTTTTTTTGCACATATATAATTACCGGCACAACGGAGGAACGAACATGCAATTGTGGGAGCTTTTTATCATCGCTGTGGGCCTTTCCATGGATGCGTTTGCAGTCTCGGTCTGCAAGGGTCTTTCCGTTCGGAAGGTCACGCCGGGGCATGCGCTCACGGCGGGGCTGTATTTCGGTGGGTTTCAGGCGCTCATGCCGTTGATCGGCTATTTTCTCGGCACACAGTTTGAGTCGCTGATCCAATCCGTGGATCACTGGATCGCCTTTGCGCTGCTCGCGCTCATCGGCATAAACATGGTGCGCGAGTCCCGCTCCGAAAGTGAGGAGCTCAACGCTTCCTTCGGCCCGAAGGCCATGCTGCCGCTCGCCGTTGCCACGAGCATCGACGCGCTTGCCGTGGGCGTAACGTTCGCGTTCCTTCAGGTGCAGATCGCCCCGGCTGTAACCTTCATCGGCGTCATCACCTTCGCGCTTTCCTGCCTCGGCGTGAAGCTCGGCAACCTGTTCGGCGCAAAATATAAGGCCCGCGCGGAGCTGTTCGGCGGGATCGTGCTGATCCTCATGGGCGTAAAGATCCTCATCGAACATCTGATCCAGGGCTAAGCCCCAAAGCCCCGGGGTTGATAAGGGGCCGCAGCCCCTTATATTCAATCCGCTCTGACGACATGTGCGTCAGAACGGATGAAGCCCCGGAGGTTTTCGTACTTTGCAGGTTTTGCCGCCCGGGAGCTGATGCGAGAGGCTAAACCTGTAAAAGCTCGAAAAAGTGGCGTTCAGCCACTTTTTCGACACTCTGAAATGAGGCGGCCATAGCGGCCGCCTCGTTGACTTTCCTGATTGTTTTGTCGATGCACTTAGTTCTCGCGCTTGCCGCCCCAGAAGAACAGCGCAACCGTGCCAGGGCCGGTGTGGCTGCCGATGGTCGTGCCGACGCTGTTGATCACGACCTTGCCGTTGAGGTTTGGGAAACGCTGCTCCACAAGATCCGCCACAAAACGCGCGTCCTCATAGCAGTAGGACTGGGAGATGTAGCACTTGCCGGAATATGCAAGCCCGCCCTCGGCGTTTTCCTCCATGCGGTCCACCAGCTTCTGCAGCACGCGCTTCTTCGTGCGCACCTTTTCACGCGGGATCAGCCTGCCAAGGTGATCCATGTTCAGCAGCGGGCAGATGCCAAGCATCGAGCCGAAGAAGCCCGCCGTTTTGCTGATGCGGCCGCCTTTGATGTAGAACGTCAGGTCGGTGGAGATGAACCAGTGGTGCAGCTCAAGCTTATGCTCCTCCGCCCATTCATGCACCTCGTCGATGGACATGCCGGAATCCCTGAGGTCAGCCAGCTTATCCATAATGAGGCCATAGCCAGAGGACGCGCCGAGCGAATCCACAACGTAGATCTTCCGCTCCGGATATTTTTCGGAAAGCTCCTCCGCCGCGGCCTTTGCAGCGCCATACACACCGGAGATGCCGGAGGACAGGCTCACATGCAGGATATCCTTGCCCGCTTCCAGGAAGGGCGTAAACTGCTCCACAAATTCCTCCGTATTCACCTGGGAAGTCCTTGTGTCCGCACCGTTGATCATGGCCTTGTAAAAATCGTCGAAGGAGATGGACTGGCCAAGATCGTCACTGTACTCCTTGCCATCCAGGTAGAAATGGAAACAGACGTAATGGATGTTTCTGCTTTCAAAGTGTTTCTTTGAAAGGTCAGCCGTTGAACAGCAGCTCAGCACAAAATCGCTCATGTTTTAATCGCTCCTTTATCGTTTATCAAGGGGTCCGCGGTACGAAGCGCCCATTTATCGCGTTTTTTTGATTGTATCACTTTATCACAAATTTTGCGCTTTCGTTATTCCCAAAATAGAGCATCTGTCCATAATCCGCGCTTATGCCGGATTCACAAAGCGATAGTCCGCAGCCATCCGTTCCGCAAACCATGCGGAGATATCCCGCCCCGTGGCTTCCTCAAAGGCAGCGATAAGCTCCGCGGCCGTTGCGTTTTTGAAGCTGTTCGCGTCAAAGTAAATGCGCAGCGCACCGAAAAAGGCTTCGTCCCCAAGCTCCTCCCAGAGCGCGCGGTAGAGCGCCGCCCCGTGGGCATAGACGGTCATAAAATACTCCCCGTCCGCGAATTCGTAAAGCGAGGCATCCAGCCGGGTCGTGCGTTCCATCGTGCCGTATTCCTCAAACCGCTCGTTCCAGAGCCGCTCCGCCGCCGCCTCGCCGTTGCGCTCGGCATAGCAGCGGAAGCCCAGAAATTCCACGAGCGACTCATCCAGCCAGGGCGCGTTGATCTGGTCGCTGCCCACAACGGCGTAGAACCACTGGTGCGCCACCTCATGCATGGTCACAAGTTCGCCCATTTCCCGGTAACTTGAGCGTAGATAGCGGGAGGAGATCATCACAAGGCCCGGGTATTCCATGCCGCCCGTCTGGTCAAACGGCGCCACAAACAGCTCCGTGTAGGGGTAAAGGCCGATCTTCCTGCTGAAGAAATCCAGCGCATAGGCAGCGGTCTCCGCGCTGAACTGGGCAGCGTTTTTCGTCGCCGCCACACCATGCACCGCCGTGCGTCCTTCTTTGGATTGCACCGTGGCCGTTTCGCCCTCCGGGATGAGCGCAAGCGCAAAATCCCGCACCCGCGGCGCAGCGATGTAACAGGTGTTCTCGTAGTAGTTTTCCGTCTGCTCCATCAGGCTGCCCGTATAGGCCAGCGTATGCGTTTTAGGGAACGTCACCGCCACACGGTAATCCGCCGTCTCGCTGTAAAACGCATCTCCTTCTGCAGTGTAAGGGTCGGTGCGCCAGGCGCCGTTTTCGTAAACCGCGGCGACCGGCAGAAAGTTGCCGAGCATCAGCCCGGCCTCGTTCACGCCGAAACGGCTGCCCGTCTGCGGCACGGCAATGGTGAAGCCGAGGTAAAGCTCCGCGCTTTCGCCCGGTGCGATCTCAAGCGGCAGCGGCACGGTGAGGATGCTCCCGTTTTCGCCGCTCAGCGTGTAATAGACCCGCTCGCCGTTCACCGCCACAGTGCCGGGTACAAAGCAGCCCGGCGCCACATCGTTCGCATGCAGGCGCAGCGTGATCGTGTAAAGCACGTCGGGCGAGGTGTTCACATATTGAAGGCGCAGCTTGCCGTATACCTTGGCTGCGCGCGGGTCGATGGAAACCGCCGTCTCATACAGGCTTTCCGTGCGCGCCTGCTGCACGCCCTCCAAAGGCTCGGGCGCCCAGTCCGGCTCCGGCGTGGGTTCCGGCGTCTCCGAGAGCGATTCTCCCCAAAGGTTCGGCGTTTTTTCAGGTTCCGCCCACGTTTCGCCCCGCATTCCGGGCAGCGCGGAAAGCGCCGCCGCAAGCGCGAGCGCGGCAAGCGTCAGAAACAGGTATTTCCACTGCAACAGTTTTTTCATATTCATAAATTTATTATAACATGGAACACATCATGCGGCAAAATCCGCAATCGTGAACTTTTATCGCATTGCGCGTCGGGCACGGCGGCTTTATAATAAAATCATGCGCAGCATAACGCCGCGAAAAGAGCCGCCGTTCCCTTTGCCGGCAGCAGACCAACCCGGAGGTATTCATGCCCGTTTTTCTGAAGCGCGACCCACTGCTGGATGTGACCGCAGTCAGCAACGTTTTTCTGCTCGAATATATGCCCAAAGCGCCGGAGGGCTTCACGAAGGCCTATCTGCTCGGCCTGATGCAGACCGGTGCGCCCGGCGCCGAAGCCGCGGGGCTCGATGTCGCAGGCGTGCTCGGCATCGAGGAAGCGGAGCTTGCCCGCGCCTTCGCCTACTGGCAGGCCGCAGGGCTCGTGCGCGTGGTTTCCGACGATCCGCTCACCGTGGAGTACCTCCGCGCAGGCGCATCCTCCGGGCTCGCTTCCGGGGATGCTCCCCGCAAATACGCTTCGCTCGTCGCCGCGCTGCAGGATGTGGCCGGTACGCGCATGTTCTCCGGCCATGAACTCGCGGAGATCTATGACTGGATCGAAACCTACCGCTTCGAGGAAGCGACCGCCGTGCTCTGCGTGAAGGATTGCCTCGCCCGCCACGGCGCGCGCGCAAAGCTCTGGCAGATGAACGCCGCCGCAAAGCGCTGGGCGGATGCGGGCGTTGTCACGCCGGAAGAAGCGGAACGCTTTCTCGCCCTTGAACAGCAGCGCTGTGTGGGCGCGCAGCGGATTCTCCGGCGCTGGAAGCGCAGCCGCGCCGCCACGGAGGATGAGCTTGCCCTCTATGTGAAATGGACGGAAGAATGGGGATTCGACGAAAGCGTCATCTTCGACGCCTGCGCCGAAATGACCTCCGCCGCGCAGCCGAGCTTCCGCTACCTCGATACCATCCTGCAGACCTACCGCCTGAACGGCGCAGTCACGGCGGAGGCCGCAGCGGAACTGCGCCGGGCGCGCGACGCCGCGGACGAGTTCGCCCGCATGCTGTTCGAGCGCGCGGAGATCCGCCGCGCACCCACCCTTGCCCAGCGGGAGCAGATCGAAACCTGGCACGACAGGTGGCACATGGGCGCGGAGCTTCTTTTCCATGCCGCGGATGAATCCCGCACCGCTCCGCAGCCTTTTCAGCAGATCAAAAAGCTTGTTTCCGCCTGGCACGATGCGGGTGTTGCCACCGTTTCCGCCGCGCAGCAGTTTGAGCAGCAGCGTACGTCCGCCCCGGCCGCGCAGCAGCGCAAGCCGCGCCTCGCAAAAGCGCACAACCACCACGAACGCGCCTATTCCGATGAGGAACTTGCAAAGATCGGCATCGACCTGCTGGAGGACTGACTTTCTAAACAACAAAACGATTCTCCGACCCTTCCGGAGAATCGTTTTTGCGTCTGCGCCAATGCGAATTTTTGTAAATTTTCTGTTTATATGTTGACATGTTGTTCTTTATTCTATAAACTAAAAATATTAAAATATTCCATATATTCCGAAGTTGTTTCAAAGAAAGGAGTTGGTCTTTGGAAAACGCTGTATCCCCTCCCTCAACTGCAGCTGCTTTACACCGGAAAGAACCGTATTCTTCCCTTATGTAGTGTCTTGAGTTTTTAAGTTGAAAGGAGTCGTTATGAGAAAAACATTCATCGTTAGCTTATGTTTCTTTTTGCTGCTGTGCATGTGCGCGGGTATGTTTGCCGCATGCTCCGGCGGCATAGGCAGCAGTTGGCTGCCGCAGGGAGCGTAGGAAAAGGGCGTTGCGTTCTGGCAGCTCAACGTGGCGGAGCACGCCGTAACCCGCTGCATACTGCGCACAGATGACGGCACAGCATATGACTACACGCCAAAGGGCGGGTTCACAGAGAAAACGGAAACCGTTCAGACGGCCGATACGAAGCTTACGGCGGGGCAACTGCCCGCGTTGGCACAAGCGGCGGACGCTTTCCTGAAGGAGAACGACAGCAGCGGCAAAAAAGGCTATACGCTCAGCCTTATGGAGCCGCGCTATGCCTTTTCGGATTTTTCCGAAACCCTTGCGATGGGCAAAACCGCCGTATACTCCATATCGTCGGGGAAAATCACCGTCCTTGAAGCGCAGGAGTATTCCGGCTCCAGGGCCTACGGCGCAGTCATCCCGGTCATGAGCGATGATCCCGATTTCGGCAATTCCTCTGTTTCCAGAGAGTGGATCATATTGATCGATGATTAACGCCAAAAACGCAAAATGCGCCGGAAGAGTGTTTCCCTTCCGGCGTTGTTGTTTTGGTTCACCTGAGGCTTTTTCCCTTGAGCTCGATCACGCTGAACAGGCGCGGCGAGGTCATGCGCGAAAACAGGCGTTCGCCGTAGTCCTCAAGAATCTGCGCCTTACCGAGGTTCGTGGCGATAGCCGTGGCCTTGCCCGCGTTCTGCCGCTCATTGATCGCGGAAAACAGCAGCTCATAGGTCACATTCTGCAAAAACGGCTCCGTGCCGAGGTCGTCGATCAAAAGCAGATCCGGCGCGGCAAGCCCTGCCGCCGTCAGACCACCGTCCCGCTCGCGCATAGCGCGCAGCATCCGGTCCAGCAGGTTATAAGCGGTGTATTTCTGCACGGAATGCCCCCGCGCAAGTGCGCGCTGGCCGATGCAGTCGAGCAGGAATGTTTTCCCGAGGCCGGCATCGCCCAAAAGCAGCAGCCCCCTTGCGCCGTTGAAGGAAAGCTGCTCCGCGTATTCCTCGCAGATCTCCTTTGCGCGCACGCTCCTGCGCCGCTGTGTTTCATCCTTGTAAATGCCCGTGTCAAAGCGTTCAAAGCAGGCGTTTTCCGCAAAGCCGGAGGAAGCGTACTCCTCCCGCAGCAGCCGTTTGCGCAGACAGGCGCACATGCGCCGCTGCGTTCCCACAAAGCCCGTGTCCTCACATTCTTTGCACCGGAACTGCGGCTTGAGCATTTCCGGCGCGATGCCGTTGTCCGCAAGCAGGCGTTCCGCTTCCGCGTTGAGCGCCGCGATCCGCTCCGCCGTTTCCGCGCGCAGCGCGTCCGGGTCTTCCGCGTCCCGCAGCTTCAGGCCAAGCGCAAAAGCGGTACTGTTCTTTTCCTCCTCGATCGCGGCAAGGCGGGGTAGCGCAGCATATGCCGCCTTCCGGCGCACCTCGGCCTCCCGAAGCGCCTGCGTACGCGCCGCTTTGTATTCGTTCTCGATGCTTTGTGTTATGCGCATACCGTTCCTCCCGCCGCGTTTTCGCCGCGTTTCCTTCTAAGCCATTATAATGCTTTTCCCCGGCATGACACAAGACGTTATGCGTCCGTTTCCTTCTTTTCCTCCGCTTCGGAAAACCTTTTCAGCGCGCGGCGCAGCGCATCCGGCAGCGGCAGACCAATCTCCCCCGCATTTTCGAGGATGCTGATCCCTTCATTTGCCACATAAAACGCGATCACCGCGCCGCGGATCGCCTGGTTTGCCGCAGGGATCATCCTGTCGATCACCGTTGCAAGCGCCACGAGCGCAAAAATGAACACCTTCTTCAGCAGGCCGCGGAATCCCACGCCGCTGTCCAGTTTCTTCAGGATGAGCGCCTTTGCAACACCCGTCAGGTAGTCGATCGCCACCACGCACACCAACGCAAGGATCATCGCGTCCCACGGCCCGAAAAGGTATGTCGCCGCGCCGCCGAGCGCGGCCGCCGCCAGCTTAAGCCAATCCCATATATGTTTCATCGTTTTTCCTCCTTCAATTCTCCTTTTATTCTCCGTTCTTCATGGTTTCGCGCTTCACATAGCGCTCCGCCATGTATCCCCTTGCGATCCCGTTTTTCTGCATTGCCGCCACCTCGCACCAGCCGTCTTCGGCAGGCAGCGCAAGGAGCTTGTCTCCCCTGTGAACGGTGCCGAGCTTCTGCGTTTCCGCCCCCGGCCCGCGGCGCAGATATACCGAGCCGCCGCTGCATACGGCAAAATACGCTTCCTTCAGCGCTTCCGCCACCGGCGCGCCGGGCAGCGGCAGGCGGCCATAGCGGTTCCAGTATTCCGCGCCGCCCGCGTCAAGCGCGCGCCGGGTCACGCCTACGTCGCGCCCCTCGGCTTCCACCGCCGTCCCGTCTCCCATATATATGCCAACGTGGTGCACCTTTGTACCGTTATCGCGGAACAGCAGGTCCCCCCGCTGTAGCGCGCCGCGCGAAATGGGCACACATGCCCGGCAAAGCCCCGCCGCGGTCATGTCGCTTTTGAAAAAGCCCGTCATGTCCTTCAGATAATGCATGATGAGCCCGGAGCAATCGTATGCCGCAATGGGGGATACGCCCTGCTCCTTCAGCGTTTTCCAAAGCCTCAGCACGCGCTGCACGTTGGCTTCGCTGCTCTCCCGCGTGCGGATCCACCGCTCGGTGATGTCCGTCTCGCCCTGTGCGCCCCAGACATAAAGTGAACGCCCGACCTGGGCACCCAGATAAGCAAGAAATCCGTCAAGCATCCTCCTGCACCTCCCCGCTTTCCTGTTCCGGGGGCGCATAGGAAAAGATGAGCTGCGGCGCCAAGCCGGAAACATCCACCGTGACCGTCACCGTGCGCGCGTTCCCTGCGGCATCCACAGGCGCAAACGCCGCTTCAACAGCTGCGTCCGGCTCCATCCACTCCATGTACGCACAGCCCGAAAGGCCGAGCACAGCCGCTTCCCGCTCCGCGGTGTAATCTCCGGCGAGGCAGCCCTCCGCCATCGCGCAGCGCAGCACCGCGCCCGTCGCCGCGTCGTAAAACACTCTTCTTCTGAACATCGCTTCACACTCCTATCGCCCACCACAGATAGTTCATTCCAAACTCGCCAAAATACAGCGTAAACCCGTCGTCAGATACGGTCGGCGCGCAATCCTCCGTAAACTGCCTTACCACGCTTCCATCATCGCCGCACAGGAAGCCGCGCGCCTTATTGTACGAAGCATAGTCCCTGCTGTGTACGCCAAATACCGCATATGGCCGGAACCCAAGCCCCGTTACGGTAAGCGTTTTGTCTCCTCCGGCGGTCTGCGCTCCGCTCGCGTATTTCAGTTTCCCGCCGCCCGCGTATGTCATGTTGCATATCATACCGTCACCTCAGGATCAGCACATGCGCCGTGAGCGCGGACTCCGGCACGGCCGTACAGGTGAAGGTGAGCGTTCCCGCCCCCTGCGCGGAGCAGTATACCGCGCTCTCCGCCCACGCCTGCATGCTTTCGGGCGCCGGGGAAACGATGACGTTGCTGTTTGCCGCCACCCCCGCCACGTTCACCGTCTGCGCGTTGTCCACCCAGCCGGAAGCGGGCAGCGCCGCCTCCACGCCGGTCGCAGCCGTGATGTTCAAGAGACTCTTTGCTTCCTCCGCCGTCCGCGCCATGAGCAGGCCTCCCGCGCCGGTCATCGCAAAGCAACCCTCCGCCGTGCCGAGCCTGCCGTCGCCCGTAAGCCCGCCGTGGGCGTGCACTTCCTCCGCCGCGCCGATGGAACCGGGAGAAACGGGGTCCGGGCCGTCCGCCGCGTGGCGGGCGGCGTGTGCATCCTGCCCCGTTGCCGCGGCTGCGGCATAAGCCGCCGCAGCCGCCGTCTCCGCCGTTTCGACCGCCTCCGCCGCCTGCGCCATCAGCTCCGCCAGTAGCGGGTATTCGTTCGTGGAGCATACCGTTTCATCGTTGAGGATGCCGCGGCGGCAGGTGAAATTGAACTTTGCGCTCGTCACAAGCGTCGTGAGCGAGCTGCCGGAATACACCTGCAATTCGCACTCCACCATGCCGGGCGCGAACGAGGTGTTGAACAGGCGGATCGTCACCTCGTTCATCGCCGCGCCGCCGATCGTCACGCCGCCGCCCTCCGCGCCGCTGTCCTGCGAGGAGGTGCCTGTGGATTTGGAAAAGATGGCAAGCACCCTGCATCCGGAAAGGTCAGCCGGTTCGCCGTCATCCGTCAGGGTGATGTGCAGCACATTCCCCGTGTCCCCTTCCACCACGGTAAATGCGCGGTTGGAGATGGAGCGACTGATGTCGAGCGCGATTTCAAATTGCTTCAGTACTTCTGTGCCGCCCATATGCCGCTTCCTCCCGCGCTTTTCCGTTTGGGGTTGGCCGCCGCTTCAAGCGCCGCATACCCCGCAGCGCCGAGCGCGCCGTAAAGCTCCTCCCGGCTTTCCTTCCACTGTGCGGAATCGGAGGAATAAAGAAGTCTCCGCTCCGCCTCGCTCATGTTCATCACAAACTCCGCGTATTCCGCCGGACTCATGCTGAAATAAACGGTCTCAGCCGCCGTGCTCCCACCCGTGCCGCTGCGTTTTGTGTTTTCTTTGGCGCTCGTGCTCTGATATGCCGCATACCACTGCGCAGCAAGGCTCGCCGCTGCGTTCTTTGCGTTGTATTGCAGCTGCGCGTTCTGCATCTGAGCCTGAAACTCCAGGTTGGTATAGTATTGCAGGTAAGACGCCACCCGCTCGGCAAGCGCAGCACCGTAGTTGGATTCGATCGTCGCCACGTCGCGCTCCGTGTTGGCCATCTCGCGTTCCTTCACGGAGGTCACATAGGTGGAAGCGCCCATCCCGCGGGATGCTGCGTCCGCATCGAGCTCCGCCATGTTCGTTTCGCCGCGTGCGCGGCGCGTGGCGATGGCCTGTTCCGCAGCCGGGCGCAGGGATGCCTCCACATCCGCCTGGATCTCCGCGCGCGTGGGCCTGTTCACCTGCACCGCAGGTGCGGAAAGCATCGAGAGCGCCTTGTCGTAATATCCGCCGTAAATGCTTACGGGCGTGTTCCAGTCGTTCCTGCTCTGCGAAAGGGAGGCTTCATAAGCCGCCTGCGTTTTCGGCCCCCAGATGCCGTCTGCCGTGACGCCGAGCCGCGTCTGGTATTCCTTCACCTTTTGCCGGCTGTCCACGCCGGCGGGCGGTGTATATCCCGTAAGAGAATAATTTGCCATGTTTCTTTTCCTCCGTTCACTGGTTCGCTTCAAGCGCGCTGAGCCGGGCGGAAAGCTCCGCGATCGTCTGGCTCAGGATCGTAAAATTCTGGTTCAGGCAGTTCTCGTTCGCCTTCACGCGCTCCGTATAGGCCTGCCTGTTCGCCTCCTGTTCCCCGCCAAGAGGCAGGGCGATGTAATAGAGCGCGCGCATGTCCAGCGTTGTCATTCCGTTCGCCTCCGTTCCTCAAAGGCCAGCTCCACGCCGGCTTCCAGCGTGAAATGGCCGCCCGCTTCGTTGTAAAACCGCATGGAAAACGTGCGTCCCTCGCCCGTGAGCGGCACTTCCACCACATCCGCCCGCGTATCCGGCACGCGCATGCGGTGCGTCGCCGTGTTCCTGCCCGCCGTCATGTCCATCAGGATCACGGAATCCGGCAGTTCACTGCTGCCGCGCAGGTAAAGCTCCCGCATGCTCTTCACGGCACCCTTGTCATAGAGGTCCGTGAGCGGCGTCTGCCACCACGCGGAGATCGGCGCGCCATCGTAGGTGTTCCCCTCCCCGAAACGGCAGACATGCCGCGTGCCGGAAAGCAGGTAAAGCGTCCCGCCCCGGGCGGCAAGGTCGTGCGCCGTAAAGCCGCGCCGCATCATGTAGGTGCAGCGCATGAGGTCGTATTCCACAAGCGCGCTTTTTCCAGCTTCCTCCATGGTGAAGTAGAGCTTGTCCCGGCAGAGCGCCCCGCGGGAATCCTCCGTGGCTGCGCCCGCAAGCACGGTGCGGATGCGCCGCGCGTCCGGCAGCGGCGCCGCGCTCACGCCATTGAAGCAGCAAAGGCCACCGCCCGTGAGGTAATACAGCGCTTCCCCGGAAGGGACGATTGCCGTGTGGGCAGGGCGTTCGCCGCGCGCCTCCACTTCCTCCACAATGTAGTTGCCCGGCCTGTCGCCCAAAAGACGGTAAACGGCATGGCGCTTGAAGATCAGAAGCTGGTTTGAAAGCGACGCAAGGCCGGTGATCGGGTCTCCGCCCGTGTCTCCCACCTCCGTGTGGCCGCCCTCCACGTTCGGGGAGGCTTCTACCGGTCCCCAGCCCTCAATGCTCCGGCCGCTTCCCGGCAGTTCCGACCAGTAGAGCCGGTTTGGGTGCTCCGGGTCGCCCGCGGAAAACAGCCGGTTGCGGTACATGGCCAGGTAGAGTACATGCCCGTCCGAAAGCTGTTCCGCGCTGCCGAACAGGGAAGCCGTTTCGCCGTCGTATTTCACAAGCTGCGCCTCCCCGCAGCCGATGATGAGGTGATCCTGCCCGCCGATCTGCGCCTCCGCAAAGTCAAAGCGGTGCTCCGCAAGGCCGGGTGCGTAAGTGTATACGGCAGCCCACGCACCGTCTCTGTAAGCGTAGATCACATCCCCCGCGATGGCGATGCACTGTTCCCCTTCCCTGCGCTGATGCACATAAAGCCGGTGCAGCGGCTCCGTGCCGGGTACGGGTTCCGGGATGTGCCGCACATAGCCCTTCGCTACGGCAAGGCTGCCGTTTTCCGTGTCCATGTTGCAGGCGTCCGCGCTCATGCCCGGGGCGATCGCGTTTTCGTTTCTGGATTGGTCGACGCCGAAAAACTCATCGATGCGGTAAGCCTTCCTGCCCATCGGCCCTCACCACCTGTTCATGATGCGGTAGCTGTCCGCGCCGCCCATGTGGGGCCGGAGCTTCGCCTTCCCCGCCTCGTACATCTGAAAATAGATGTTCCCGCCGCGCTGCGTGCCCACGTCGCCGCTTGCGCGTTCGCGCCCCACCACATAGCACACGATGAGGCCGTGGCACCAGTCCGGCAGCTCCGGCACGTCCGTGGTGTTGGAGAGCGTGGGCGGCGCGTAGCGGTAATTCACCTGCACGGCGCTGTCCGCCTTCGCGCCCGGCACGCACAGCACGCCGGAGTCGCCCGTCTCATGGAAGGTCATGTAGCGGCCGAGCCGCTTTACGCCGTGCACGCGGATGCAGGGGCGGGATAGCTTCCGCGTGTCGAGCAGCTTGCCCGTCAGCGTGAAATCCTCCGTGCGGCGCGGGCAGTAGGCGGCGGAAAGGTCCAGCACCGCCTCATTGGCAAAGCGCGTGAATTTTTCGCGCCAAGTGTCGAGCGTCTGCGCGTCATGCCCACGGTCAAGCTGCGCAAGCGCGGATACAATGATGTCGTTGAGCGTCATGGCACACGCACCTCACGCGCCGAGGCGCTTGCCGCGCCCTGCGCTGTACTCGCGCACGCTCCCGCGTGAAAGCTCCGTCACCCGTTCGTTCTCGCGGATGAGCTGCGCAAGGCTTTCCGGCACCTGCACGGGCACGCCGCGCGGGATACGGAAGAAATAGCCGTTGAGCCCGCCCTCCCAGGGCGCGTTCTGCCCGTCGTCCGCAAGGGCGATCACGATCTCCGCTTTCGGTTCCGCCGCAAGGCGTTGGCCCGCCGCGCCGGAAAGCCGGTCGATCTCCCGGTCTGTCATGTATTTCATGTTGTTTCCTCCTGTTTTCTCTAATGATTCTGTGTTTGTGGTTGCAGGCAGCGCCCCATCCCCCTCACCCCCTTCCCCGGGGAAGGGGACATGGTTTTGAAGGTGCGCCGCACCTTCGGGGCGCAGGTGAAAATGGCGTCATTGTTTTATTTTCGCGGGACGTCCGGAGGCCGTCCCCTACATCCGTCCTCTCGGTAGGATATGCGTGTAGAGAAGGGCCTCCCCCTTATCCCCTTACGCGCTCACCCCGTGCTCGATTCTGAGCAGCCAGAGGTCGTTGAGGATCTTCGCCGTGTAGCCCATCACCTTTGCGCCGGCGGTCGCGCGCTGATCCAGCGGATCGTCCGTGCCGGCGGAGCCGCGCCCCTTGATGATGGTCGTGATGGCACCGCCCTTTTCAAGGTCGATCACGCCGTAAGCGTCCTTGCCGAACACGAGCGTCATATGCACGTCGTCCGCCGTTTTGGTGGTGTCGTCCAGCTTGCCCGCTTCGGTGCTGTAAACATAGGTGCCCGCGCTGATCACCGTGGAGACGGGGCTTGCAAGTGTGATCTTCTTCTCCGCGCGGTCTACGCCGGCAACGGTGTATTCCGCCGATCCGATCATCACCTTCGCGCCTTCCCTTGCGAGGAACGCCTCCGCTTCCGGGGTGATGCTGTCCACGGTGACGACCGCGGAATTCGAGGTATGTGCCGTCACCTTGGCGTGCACAGCCTGGCGGATTACCTTCGCCTCCGTGGATTCCACGAACACCACGCCGAAGAGCATGCCGATCTCGCCGGTGTAAAGCTGCTCCTTTGCGGCGTACTTCGAAACATCCTGCCAGAGCGGGTCCTCCTGCAGGTCGAAGGTCGCATCCGGTGAGCAGATGCAGATGAAGTGCTGCTTGCGTCCGTCCTTGCCGCCGAAGGGGCGTGCCTTCGCCTTTTTGAGTGTGCGCACGGCCTTGCGGATCTCGTCCACGGTCAGCGTGTCCGCCGCGGAGATCTCGCTGCGCGCGCTCTTGTTGCCCGCACGCTGCACGTTGTTGCCCGCGCACATCGCGTCGCGCGTCACCCATTCCACAACGGTGCCGAGCTGTTCGCCGAGCAGCTCCGCGCTGTCGCTGAGCACCTGCTCATAGGCGGTCTGCTCCAGCATGTCGGAAATTTCAACGTATGCGCCGTATTGGCTCACCTCCGCCTCCACGGCGCTTTGGGAAAGGGTCTGCCCGTCCGGGGTCACGCCCTCGGTGAGCGCACACATGTTCTCATCGATGTCGAACAGATTCCAGCGGCGAAATTCCACGCGCTTGCCGTTGTGGGGCGGGATGTGGCGCTTCTGGCCGTACTGTGCATGTACGAGGCGCGTGCGCGCCCCTTCAAGCAGCTGCCGGTCAAAAAAGGTCTTGTTAAGCTGCGTACCCGGTACGGTGTTCTGCGTTGTGTTTGTGATGTTTGCCATGTTGTTTTCTTCTCCTTTTCAGTTGTTCTGTTGTTCCCCATGCTCAGCGGGAAAAGTAACGCTGTTTGAAGCGCTCGAATTCCTCGCTGGGCATGTTCGCAAAATCCTCCTCCGCGCTCACGGGCGTGGCGTTGCGCAGCGGCGCGGGCAGGGAGCGGCGCGCGCGGATCTTTTCAAGGACGGCCTGCTCCGCATCCGTCCCCGCCTGCTTGCCCGCCTCACGCGCCATGCGTTCTGCCTCGAATACGCGCACGGCCGCCGCCGCAGGCAGTTCGCACAGCAGCTTCTGAAATGCACTCTCCTGCAAATACTCCCCCGCCGGGCGTCCAAGGCTGCCTGCGCGTTCCAGCTCCGCAAGGGTCGCCGCGGCCCTGCGGGAAAGCACTTCCATGCTCTCGGGCCGCGTGCTGCCGGAAAGCAGCGCCGCCGCCTGTTCCGCGGAAATGCCAAGCTCCTGCGTGAGCCCGTCCAGCAGCTCGCAGCCGATGCGGTATTCCGGGCTTTCCTCGTATTCCCTGCACACGCGCTCTACCTCGTAAGCCTCGCGCAGGCCCGGCTTTGCCACCGCCCGGGCGATCGGCCCCAGTTCCTGTTTGTTCATCCGTTCCTCCTTCCGCGCGGCTCTTTCCGCGCGGCGCGCCGTTGCGGCCGGCGCAGGCCAAAAATAAAAAACGGCGCGCTTTCGCACCGCATGTGGCCGGGCGGGCGCCCACCGTTCCACTGTCTGCATTGTATCAGAACTTTTGTTCGTATTCAACGGCACATTCCGGGCAATTATTGTGCATTTTACGGCAACGTGCACCCTGCGTATGTAGCCCTTCAGACCGATTCATGGTATACTTAATGTAGTGCGCGGCGCGCCTCCGTGCCTGCGCATGACTAAAACGGAGGTGATTTTTATATGCGTGAATATGAACCCATTCGCATCCGCCCGCTTACGCTGCGCGGCGTGTTTGGCATCACGTGGAAGGTGTTCAGCCGCCGTTTCGGCGCGCTCCTTGGCTATCATGCCCTGTACCTTCTCGTCGCTTTCCTCATCGTAGGCATCGCCCTGCTCCCCATCCTTCAACCGCTGCTCTCCCTTGACGCTGCCGTGTGGAGCAGCATTGAATCGTCCGGAGCCAATGCGTTCCGCATCGTCGGCGGCCTGCTCATGGCGCTTCTGCTTCTCACGCTGAGCTTTCTTCTGCTTTCGCTCCTCATCGTGCCCATTTACTCCGGCACGATGTTTGGCGAAATGTCCGCCCGCATCTATGGCAGCGCAAGCTCCGTGGGTCTCATGCTCCGCCGCAGCAAATTCAGCCTGAAGCGCTTTTTCACGACCGCGCTCTGCAATATGCTTGCCGCGCTCGGCATCTCCCTTGTGGTGCGCCTCGTCACGAGCGTATTCACGTCGTTCATCACGATCTCCGCCGTGTTCAACGCCGTACCCTATCTCCTTGAGGAGGGCGCGGATGGCTTTTTCAACGCCGGTGCGGGGCTCGTGATCCCGTTCATTCTGCTTTTTATCGTTATGGTTGCCGTGCAGCTCGCCGGTTCCGCCTTCCTGCTGTTCGTGTATCCCGTTGCGGTGAACGAACCCGTGAAGAACTTCGCCGCCATAAAGCGCAGCTTCACGCTTGTGGGCAAGCGCTATGGCCGGGCGTTCGGCTGCACGCTCATCGTGGCCGGCATCACCCTGCTCCCGACGCTCCTTGCCGTTGCGGGGTTTGCCCTGTCCGTCGCGCTCGGCGGCGCAGCGGGCGTAGTGCTTGGTGTCCTTTCCGCGCTGCTCTATCTTGCCATCATCATCCTCCTGACCCCGTATGAGATGGCCCTTGCGACGGTGCTGTATTTTGACAGCCGCACCCGCCTGGAAGGCACGGCATGGCTCGGCGAGCCGAAGGAACAGCCCGCACAGCCGGAAACGCAGCAGCAGCCCGCCCCGCAGGAGTTCCCCGCGCCGGAACCCGCACAGCCGGAGGAGCCCCGCTTTCCGGAGGAAGACCGACCGGAAGCATAACGCACCGGCGCATTGCATCCTTTTTCGCGATTCTGAACATCAACGCAACATCATCCATGGAGGTCAAGTATGGAACTGAAAAACAGGAAGGATATGAACCCCGAATTCATGTGGGATTTCACCCACATATTCCCCACGAAGGAAGCGTGGGAAGCCGCCTACAAAGAGGCGGAGGCCATGACGGCCGGCCTCGCCGCGTATGAAGGCACGCTCGGCGAAAGCGCCGCCGCGCTGAAGAAGGCGCTCGACGCGGTGAACGCCGCGGGAGAAAAGCTGGAGCGCGTGTATCTTTACGCCATGCTCCACAAATCCGGCGACAACGGCGACGCGGAATATCAGGCCATGGAAGCCCGCTGCGTGACCCTGCTCGTCTCCTATCAGATGACGACCGCGTTCCTCACGCCGGAGATCCTCTCCATCCCGGAGGAAACGCTCGCTTCCTACATGAAAGAAGAAGGCCTCGCCACCTACCGCCACATGATCGAGGACATGTGCCGTGCCCGCGCCCATACGCTCGATGCCGCGCGTGAACGCATGCTCGCCCAGCTTTCCGACGTTGCGCAGACGCCGGACAACAGCTTCACCATGCTCGAAAGCGTGGATATGACCTTCCCCACCATCACGGATGAGGAAGGCCGCGAGGTCACGCTCACCCACGGCAACTTCGGCGTATACCGTGAGAGCTCCGATCAGCGCGTCCGCCGGGAGTCCTTTGAAAAGTATTTCGGCGAGTTCAAGCGCTATATCAACACCTTTGCCGCCATGTACGCTGGCTCCGTGAAGTTCGACACGTTCTTCGCCTCCGTCCGCGGCCACAAGAGCGCCTGCGAGGCGGCGCTGTTCTCAAACAACGTGCCCGTCTCCGTATATGACAGCCTCGTGGAAGCCATCCATTCCCGCCTTGGCACCATGCGGCAGTACCTTGCCCTGCGCAAGCGCGTGCTCGGGCTGGAAGAGCTGAACATGTACGACCTCTACAACCCCATGCTCGACAGCGTGGAGTTCAAGGTCACCTATGAAGAAAGCAAGGCGCTCGTCAAGGAGGCACTCAAGCCGCTGGGCGAGGAATACGGCAAGCTGCTCGACAAGGCGTATGCCGAGCATTGGATGGATGTTTACGAAAACAAGGGCAAGACCACCGGCGCGTTTTCCTGCGGCGTCCACGGCGTGCACCCCTATGTGCTGCTCAACTTCACGGACACCCTCGACGACGCATTCACCATGGCGCATGAGCTTGGCCACGCCATGCATTCCTACAAATCCAGCGAGGCGCAGGATTATGCCAACCACGATTACCGAATCCTCGTCGCGGAGGTCGCTTCCACGGTGAACGAGGTGCTGCTCACGAAATATCTGCTCAAGACGGAGACGGACAAGAAGCGCCGCGCCTACATCCTCAACCACTTCCTGGAAGGTTTCCGCACCACCGTGTTCCGGCAGACGCTCTTTGCCGAGTTTGAGCGCAAGGCGCACGAGATGGAGCAGGCCGGCGAACCGCTCACCGCGCAGTCCCTCAACAAGGTGTACCGGGAGCTCAACGAGCTGTATTATGAGGGCGCCATCGTCAACGACCTGATGGAGATCGAGTGGGCGCGCATCCCGCATTTCTACAACGCGTTCTATGTGTACCAGTACGCCACCGGCTTCTCGAGCGCCGTAGCCATCGCCAACCGCATCCTCGAAACCGGGGACGCTTCGGATTATCTGCGCTTCCTCTCCCTCGGCGGCAGCGATTATCCGCTCGAGGAGCTCAAGGTCGCGGGCGTGGACCTCACGAAGCCGGAAGCCGTGCTTTCCGCGCTCGATGTGTTCCAATCCTCGCTTGATGAACTGGAAGCCCTGCTCAAGGAGATCTGAAAGGAGAAACGAACCATGTACGAAGGCATTGACGAAAGCGCACTGCGCGAATATATCATCAACAAATTCACCGCGGAGGGAGACTTCGATTTTCTGAAGGAGGGCGAGCTGCCCGCCATCGTGGAGGCCATGCGCGGCTTTGACGAGGAATACATGCAGGCTTCCGGCGCAAACGAAGGCGAGATCTACGATGATGACGACGCCTATGAGCTCATCTTCACGCGCCTCCAGGCGGCCTATCCGCAGTATAAGATGTACTGCATGCGCCTCGCGGAGGATTATCTCGATTTTGCGGAGGAATACCTGGCCTCGGTCGGCGCGATCGAGTGGGAATAAACGGGATCCTTCCGGGTCTGTGCCCACCCTGAGAGTTTATCATCAAACTGAAGCACGGGGCTGCTTGACAAGCCGCCCCGTGCTTTGCTATAATATAAAAGCTACATCGGGAGAGATGTCCGAGTGGTTTATGGAGCCGGTCTTGAAAACCGGTGATGCTGCAAGGCACCGGGGGTTCGAATCCCTCTCTCTCCGCCAAATATGAGAATGCCCATCCGGGCATTGTCATATTCGGCGGCAACGGAGCGGTCGGCGCTCTTCCACCGAATTGCATATGCGGAGAAGTACCCAAGTGGCTGTAAGGGGCTCCCCTGCTAAGGGAGTAGGCTGGGGTGACTGGCGCGAGGGTTCAAATCCCTCCTTCTCCGCCAAATCAGTTACCGTTGTTGATACAATTTCAACAACGGTAATTTTTTATTTATTCCCGTTCTGGGGATGTTTTTGGAAGGAAACCGGGAATATTTCGAATATTTCCAGCCATAAGCAAATTGTATGCCCGGATTTGACGCGGCCATGCTCTGAAAAGACAGGGCTTGGTAAAATGACAATCGTTATAAGAATATAAACGATAAATTATTATTTTCTATATACACAGAACCGTCCATGGCTGGGAGTACCCCCAGATATGGACGGCTTTTGATTTATACCTCTGGGACAAAAAGGACAAAAAGGACAGAACCGAGTCGGCAGGATTATCCTTGTTGACCCGGTTCTGTTTCTGGAATATTTCATAGCCGTGTTACGATTTCCTTCCCGTCCTTGAAGTGAAACACCACCCGTTCATCGGCGTGGACGGTGACATGGTCGATGGTGCCGTGCCAGAGTTTTTCGTCGAAGACTACGGGCAGGGTGTCCAACTCACCCAGTTCGAACATCATGCCGCCGATGGTGATGGCGTCCGCGTTCATCTTGTCCCGCTGTTTTTGCAGTGCTACCAGCTTGGCTTCGGTTTCTTCAAAGCGGTTGCACAGTTCGGCGTGGGTGATACGGTAGGTTTCTTCGGTCATAGTGTTGGCGGCGTTTTCTGCAATGCACAGGCGCAGCATCCCGGTGATGGTGGTCAATTCCTCTTCCAAAGCCTGAATATCCGCATCAATGAAGTCCGTGTCCGTGAGCATCCGCTGGGCATAGCGGAGCCGGTCGATGGCGGCGTCCCGGTCGGAAAGATACTCCCCAAGGGCGGTTAGGTATAGTTCTTTCAGCCGATCCTCGGTCAGGTGGGGTGTTTCGCATTTGCGTTCCCCTTTGAACTTGCCGTTGCATTGCCAGATAACACGGCGGTAGCGGTCGGTGGAGTGCCAGGTCTTGGCACCGAAAATATCGCCGCAGTCGGCACAGATGATCTTCCCGGAGAAAGGGCTGGTCTGATGGTGACGGTTGCGGCTGTTTTTGCGCCGTTCCAACTCCACCTGAACCTGCTCCCATTCCCAGGGTTCGATGATGGCAGGGTGGCTGTCCTCCACATAGTACTGGGGAACCTCTCCCTCGTTGATCTTGGTTTTCTTGGTGAGGAAATCCACCGTAAAAGACTTCTGAAGCAGTGCGGAACCTTTGTACTTTTCGTTCCGCAGGATGCTCTCCACGGTGGCTCTCTGCCAGACGGTCTTTTTTCCGGGGGTAGGGATGCCCTCCTCCGTCAGCATGGTGGCGATGGCATTTGTGGATTTCCCCTGAAGGAACTGGCGGTAGATGCGTTTGACGATCTCCGCTTCCTCCGGGACGATCTCCGGCAGTCCGTCGGCACCTTTGCGGTAGCCCAGGAACTGGCCGTAAGGGATGCTGACTTTACCGTCGGAGAACCGTTTCCGCTGTCCCCAGGTGACGTTTTCGGAGATGCTGCGGCTTTCCTCCTGAGCCAGACTGGACATGATGGTGATGAGCAATTCCCCCTTGGAGTCGAAGGTCATGATGTTTTCTTTCTGGAAAAAGCACTCACAGCCGGTTTCCTTCAGCTTGCGGATGGTGGTCAGGCTGTCCACGGTATTTCGCGCGAATCGGCTCACACTCTTGGTCACAATCAGGTCCATCTTAACGTCGTCTTTGATACAAAATGAAAAGCCTTCCCCGATACACATGTGCCAGAAAAGGCCTGAAAATAAGGGATTCCGAGGTTCCCACTGTGTTTACAGAGGAGCTTCAGAAGCCCTTTTTGTTTTATGCAGTTGTCTTTCCCGGTGCGGTGTGCCGGAGAAACTTACCCCCTGGACATCGGCGACGGGCAAATAATTAAAAAGTGTTCGAATAATTAAAAGGTACAGGAATAATTGAATTGTGCTAGGAATCGTTAAAAGGTGTATTCTTCACAACAAATTTACATCGGACAACAATTTTAGTATTGACATACTAAAATTTGAGTGATACAATACCAGTACAAGGTCAAAGGAGGCATCTTTCTATGAGTAATGGCTCTAAGAGTGATACGGCTCTGTTCAACGCAGCCAATATTATAAGAAGTTATGGTTTTGAGGATCAATCAAGTATGATTGATCTCCTCTTCAGAGTCGTCATGACAAAAAAAGCGCTTTCCGGCAAAGACGATGATTGTGATGCCGTTTATCGGACCATGCAAGAAATATCAGCTACACTTCCGCGCTTCCCCGGTGATGCCAATTTGTTTTTCACTATCTACAATGCGCTTTCACCGCTGGACGAGCGAGACGTTCTTTCTTTTATTAATATCACGAACGATGGCAGAGAGCTTTTTGCTCCGGATGTATTGGTCGAAAAGTTTTCTGAGTATATCGATGCTAACACCAACAAGGTTCTTATCACCGAGTGTGAGCAGTATGGACCATCTCTGCTTGACATGATTAAATCCAACCCGAAGGTTCAGTTCACACTAACTTCTCGTCAGGCTGTAAAAACAGAACTGCTTTCAGCCGTTTATGCATCGGTCGAAAATGTGAGGTTACTCACTGCTGATATTTACAGTTATGGCTTCACTACTGAGAGATATGATCTGATCATCTGCATCCCCATCTTTGGTGGACGAGCACTTGTAAACGGTGAGGATTTCATTAGCAGAGAACCTGACCTGATTGCTGTACAAAATCTGCTTTACCATGTCAATATGGACGGTAACCTCGTGATGGTGCTTCCGGCAAAGATCACGTTTGGCGGTGGCAGCACAGCTTCTCTCAGAGAATACATCGAGAGTAACTATAAAATAAAGGAAATAAGTGCTTTGCCAGCAGGATTGTTTGCGCCGTATACATCCATCCGCACCTACCTGTTCGTGTTCTCTACCGGCAAGACAGATGATGTGGTTCTAAGGCAATACGAGTCAGATAAGCCAATCCGAAAAACGTCGCCATGCAAAAACCTCGTGGTAAAAAATGAGATCCTTCTGTTCAGCGATGAGTTCACTGACCTTAATGGCTGGAATATTGACATGGCATTTTCCGAAGAAGACAAAGATATCAAGGCATTCTCCACTTCTCCAGTAAAGAAACTACGTTTGAAAGATGCGGCGACAGTATTCAGAGGTAAGGCCGTAAATGCAAAAGGAGAAAGTGGTAATGTAGCAGTTATTAATATATCAAATATCACTGACACCGGAATCGATTACGAAAACCTCGACCAGATCGAGGAGGAAGAAAGAAAGGTATTACGCTACATTCTGGAAGACGGAGATGTTCTTGTAACAGCCAGAGGAACCACGGTTAAAATTGCTGTATTTGAAAAACAATCAATGATCTGTATCCCATCTGCGAACATCAACGTGATCAGGCCAAAAGACATGCTGCGTGGGGCATACCTGAAACTCTTCCTTGAGTCCCCCGTTGGAATGAAGATGCTTCAGAGCCTGCAAAGAGGCACTGGGGTGGTAAACATCAACTACAAGGACATTATTGAGCTGGAAGTTCCGGTGTTACCGCTTGAAGCGCAAGATGCTCTAATTGAAAAGTACAACGCTGGCCTGAAATTCTACAAAGATACCATCGCGGCAGCCGAGGAAGGCTGGCGAGGCGTTCAGCAGGAAATCCAATCAAAGTTGTTTTGAGTCCGTTGTTTTGTATAGATGATTTGATACTATATAATTGACAAACTATGGAGGAAATAATATGGCAACGACTTTTAACGAAGATAACACCATTGAGCAGATGATCATTTCCACCTTGAAGGGCAACGGTTGGAAGTACATCCCTGCCGAAGCGCTTCCTCGGATGCATTCTGATGTGCTGGTCGAGCCTATGGTGAAAGAAGCCCTGATTAGATTGAACCCACAAATCGCAGAAGACCCGTCTCGTGCAGATGAGGTCATCTATAAGCTGAGAACCGTTATCCTCTCCGTTCAGCCCCATAACCTCGTCACCCAGAATGAGGTTTTTAAGAAGATGATCTTCGAGGAAAACTCCTATCCATTCGGCAAGGATGGTCGCATGGTACCCATCCGTTTCTTCGGGACAATGCGTAAAGAGGACCTTGCTCTGAACGAATACGTTGTCACAAATCAGTGGGTGTATCCGCAGGCAGAAGGTGGGAAACGGCTTGATATCGTTCTCCTTATCAACGGGTTCCCGATTGCTATCGGTGAGCTTAAAACTCCTGTCCGCAGCGCAATCACATGGCTGGATGCTGCCGGGGATATCTCCGCTTACGAGAAAAGCATTCCCGCTATGTTCGTAACGAACGTGTTCAACTTCGCTACCGAAGGAAAGTGCTATCGATACGGTTCCATCAACATGCCCATCAACATGTGGGGTCCGTGGCACACGGCAACCCACAAAGTCGAAGGTGGCCTTGCTGACGTGAAGATCAGCATAGAGGATATGATTACGCCTGAAAAGGTTATGGATATCTTCCAGTTCTTCACCATGTTTGCAACGGACAAAAAGTATCGCAAATACAAAATTATCTGCCGCTATCAGCAGTTTGAAGGTGCAAATATGATCGTCGACCGTGTTGTTGCTGGGTATCCGAAAAAGGGCCTGATATGGCATTTCCAAGGTTCCGGCAAGTCACTGCTGATGGTCTTCGCTGCTCAAAAACTGCGCATGATTCCAGAGCTCAAGAATCCGACAGTCGTTATTGTGGACGATCGCATTGACCTTGAGACACAGATTACCGCCACATTCAACGCTTCCGACATCCCCAATCTTACATGTGCAGCCACAAAGGAAGAACTGATTTCTTTTTTTCGTGGAGATATGCGTAAAATACTCATTACGACCATCTTCAAGTTTGGTGAAGTCAGTGGCGAACTGAACGCTCGTGACAACATCATTGTTATGGTCGATGAAGCGCACAGAACACAGGAAGGCGACCTCGGAGAAAAGATGCGTATGGCCCTCCCGAACGCATTCTTCTTCGGCTTGACAGGTACTCCGATCAATCGTGTGGATAAGAACACCTTTGCCACGTTTGGTGCCGAAGAGGATCGTACCGGGTATATGAGCCGCTACTCCTTCTCAGATTCTATTCGTGACGGCGCAACGCTGCCGCTTCACTTTGAGCCTGTTCCGGTTGAGCTTCATGTGGACAAGGACAAGCTGGACCGTGAGTTCGATGCAATGACCGATGAAGCGGGTCTCACAAGGGACGAAAAGAACGAGCTGTCCCGCCGTGTTAACATGAAGGCCATCATGTATAACCCGGCACGTATTCGAAAGGTGTGTGAGCATATTGCTAAACACTTCAAGGAAAAGATCGAGCCTAACGGCTATAAGGGTCAGGTGGTCGTTTACGATCGTGAATGCTGCCTGATGTACAAAGCTGTCCTTGATGAGCTTCTTGGAGAGGAAGCGACCACCATCGTCATGGATACGAACAACGATAAAGAAGATCGTTATAAGAAATATCGCCGTGATCGTGACCAAGAAGGCAAGGTTCTGGATTGTTTCCGTGATCCTCACAGCCCGCTCAAGCTCGTTATTGTTACCGCCAAGCTGCTGACCGGTTTTGATGCTCCCATCCTTCAGGCAATGTACCTTGACAAGCCAATGAAGGACCACACTCTCCTTCAGGCCATCTGCCGCACTAACAGAACCTACGATCAGGGTAAAACACATGGCCTGATAGTCGACTATATTGGCATCTTCGATGACGTAGCAAAGGCTCTCGATTTCGACGAGAACAGCATGCGTCGTATCATCACGAACATTGAAGAAATCAAGAAGCAGCTTCCTGCCCTCCTCAAAAAGTGCCTGAGCTATTTCATGGGTATCGACAGAACTATCGAAGGCTGGGAAGGCTTGATGGCAGCACAGGAGTGTCTCCCGACAAATAAAGAGAAGGATGCCTTCGCTGCGGACTATCGTGTTTTGAACCGTGCGTGGGACGCTCTTTCTCCCGATAGTTTCCTGAACCCTTATAAGGTGGACTATCAGTGGCTGTCTCGTGTTTATGAATCCGTCAAGCCGACTGACGGTCGTGGCGGCCTGATCTGGGCTTCCCTCGGTGCGAAAACCATCGAACTCGTCCACCAGAATGTTACCGTCGGAGAGGCCGACGAGGATATGGATATTCTTTCAATGGATGCTGACCTTATTGATGACTTCTTGGAAAAGCAGAAAGACCTGAAGAAGACTACAAAGAAGGTCGAAATCAACCTTGTCGCAAAAATCTTGAAGCACACCAACGATCCGAAGTTTGTGCGTCTTGGCGAAAAGCTGGAAGCTCTGCGTGAAAAGCATGAGCAAGGCCTCATTACTAGCATTGAATTTTTGAAACTCCTGCTTGAACTTGCTAAGGAAGCGGCACAGGCAGAAAAAGAGGTCGTGCCGGAACAGGAAATCGACAAAGGTATCGCTGCCCTTACTGAGCTCTTTAATGGTATCAAGAACAAGAGCACTCCGGTTATTGTCGAGCGCATTGTTGCGGATATCGACAGCATCGTCAAAATCGTCCGCTTCGATGGTTGGCAAAGCACGACCGCCGGTAAGCAGGAAGTCAAGAAGGCTCTGCGTAGCGTAGTTTGGATCAAATACAAGATCAAAGACAAAGAGGTCTTCGACAAGGCCTACAACTATATCGAGCAGTATTATTAATCCTTTAGAAAGCGAGGTTTGTAGATGATTGGTGCAATAATTGGTGACATCGTCGGATCACGCTTTGAGTGGGATAACCACAGATCAAAGGATTTTGATCTTCTCACACACAAATGCTTTTTCACCGACGATTCCGTAATATCGCTGGCCGTTTGCGATGCCCTCATGAGATGCAAAGCAGACTACAGCGACTTGAGTGAACAGGCTGTACGCTCTATGCAGGGTGTTGGACGACCTTATCCTCACTGTGGTTACGGCGGCTCATTCCGGCGCTGGATGTTTTCCGATAATCCGCAGCCATACAACAGCTACGGCAATGGAGCAGCAATGAGGGTCAGTGGATGCGGTTACGTGGGAAGAACCATTGATGAAGTCAAGCAGCTTTCAAGAACTGTAACCGAAGTGACCCATAATCATCCAGAAGGCCTAAAAGGAGCTGAAGCCACTGCTGTGGCTGTGTTCCTTGCCCGGACCGGAAAAAGCCTGATCGAAATTCAGGACTATATTATAAAGAACTACTATCCGTTGGGCTTTACACTTGATAGTATCCGTGAGACCTATAGGTTCAACGAGACTTGTCAGGATACTGTTCCACAGGCATTGGAGGCTTTCTTTGAATCAACCAACTTCGAGGACGCCATAAGAAATGCCATATCCATAGGCGGAGACAGCGATACCCTTGCTGCGATTACCGGTTCTGTTGCCGAGGCCTACTATGGCGTACCTACAGGCATAAGGAAGCATGCTCTTACCTTTTTGGATGAGAGGCTCCTTAAAATCCTACTGGAGTTTGAAAACCGGTATCCAGCGAAAATCGAGAAAAAGAATGAAACCGGCAGCGTGAGCATCGCCCCATCTACCGGTAAGAAAGTTAAAACGGGAGGTCGTGCAGAGATGATGGAATCAGCCATGGATGTTGCTGATCTTGAACTTGATGCCAGCACAGCCCATCCTGAAGAGACGACAAGTCAGAAACTCTTTTCCCACCTGTTTGAGGCCTGCAATATTCTGCGTGGTCCTATCAATCAGGATGAGTATAAGAGCTACGTGACACCGATTCTGTTCTTCAAGAGGCTCTCAGACGTCTATGACGAAGAGACGCAGGTAGCCCTTGAGCAATCCGGTGGCGATGAGGAATATGCGAGCTTCGCTGAAAACCATCGCTTTGTTATTCCGGATGGATGCCACTGGCAGGATGTCCGTGAGGCAAGCGAAAACGTCGGAGTTGCTATCGTCAATGCAATGAATGGTATCGAGCGGGCAAATCCGGATACCCTTAGCGGCGTGTTCAGCAGCTTCGATGATGCGAACTGGACGGACAAGACGAAGCTCTCAGACGAGAGACTAAAGGACTTGATTGAGCACATGTCCAAGCTCAAAGTCGGCAACAACAATTATTCTGCTGATGTCATGGGTGACAGCTATGAGTTCTTAATTAAGAAGTTCGCAGACCTGTCAAAGAAGAATGCCGGTGAATTCTACACTCCTCGTTCTATCGTTAAGCTGCTTATTATGTTGTTGGCCCCAAAAGCTGGCGAAACCGTATACGATCCAGCATGTGGAACGGGTGGGATGCTAATCGAAGCTATCCGATTCATGCATGGCGACAAACTAACCTATGGCCGTATCTACGGTCAGGAGAAGAATCTCGCGACCTCAGCCATCGCACGAATGAACCTGTTTTTGCACGGAGCTAAGGACTTCAAGGTCACACAGGGAGATACGCTTCGCTCACCAAACTATCTGGAAAGAGGCTCTCTGCAAACCTTTGATTGTGTGGTAGCAAATCCTCCCTTTTCTCTAAAGAACTGGGGCTCCGAACAATTCAGCAGCGACATTTATGGACGAAATATCTGGGGTTGCCCGACCGATTCCAACGGTGACTTTGCATGGCTGCAGCACATGGTCAAGTCAATGAATCCGAAGACCGGACGGTGCGCTGTTGTGCTGCCACAGGGAGTACTGTTCAGAAGCGGCAAGGAAGGCGAAATCCGACGACAGCTCGTTGAGTCGGATAAACTGGAAGCCATCATCACAATGGCCAGCGGTGTGTTCTACTCTACCGGAGTCTCCGCTTGCATCCTGTTCCTGAACAACAATAAAGCTGTCTCCCATAGAGACCGCATTTGTATGATCGACGGTTCTGGCATCTACACTCCTCAAAGAGCACAGAATATTATGACGGAGGCCGACATCCAAACTGTTTTTGATTACTATACCGCCTACGAAGACGTAATCGAAAAGGTCAAGGTCGTCACGATTGCTGACATCCGTGAAAAGGACTATTCTCTGGCAATCAACAACTATATCGAAAAGAAGGAACAGGAAACCGTTCCTCCGGCAGAAATCCGCAGACAGTATTTTGAAGCCTATGACGAAATGATCGAAGCCGAAACAAGGATGAGAGAACTGCTGCTGAAGGGAGGCTACGTCAGTGAGTAAGAGAATAACCATTGAAGAACTGCAATCCTACCTTTGGAACTCTGCTGTTCTGCTCAGAACCAACATCGATGCCGGTGCCTATAAGCAGTACATTTTCCCGCTCCTCTTCTTCAAACGCATCTGCGATGTGTACGATGAAGAAACCGCTGCCGCCGTAGAAGAATATGGCGATGATGCGGCCGAGTTTGATGAGGATGAAATTCACACCTTTATCGTCCCGAAGGGCTATCACTGGAACGATGTCCGAGCCGTTTCCGAAAATGTTGGTGTGGCTATCGTTGAGGCCTTCAGGAAAGTAGAGAATGCGAACTCCGACAAGCTGCAGGGCATCTTCGGTGATGGAGCTTGGACCAACAAGAATCGTCTTCCCGACAGGCTTCTGAAGGACCTGCTGGAGCATTTCAGTACAAAAACGCTGTCCATTGCCAATTGTCCGGAGGATGAACTCGGTCAGGGATACGAGTACCTGATCAAAAAATTCGCAGATGACAGCGGCCATACGGCACAGGAGTTTTATACCAACCGTACCGTTGTCCACCTGATGACTGAAATGTTGAGACCAGAATCCGGCGAGTCTATATACGATCCAACCTGTGGAAGTGCCGGCATGCTTATTTCAGCCATAGCGTACTTGAAAGCGCAAGGTAAGGAATGGCGTAACGTGGCGGTTTACGGTCAGGAGATCAACGCCCTGACGTCGGCCATCGGCAAAATGAATCTGTTCCTTCATGGCGTAAAGGATTTCAGCATTGTCAACGGCGATACGCTTGCATCTCCTGCTTTTATTGAGCATGGACAGCTACAGCAATTTGACCTTGTTCTGGCCAATCCTCCGTACTCCATTAGCCAGTGGGATCGTGCCGCTTTTGAGAGCGACAAATACGGGCGCAACTTCTTAGGGGTTCCTCCACAGGGCCGTGCTGACTATGCATTCCTCCAGCACATTATCGCAAGTCTCAAAGAGGATACCGGTCGATGCGCTATTCTGTTCCCGCATGGAGTCCTTTTCCGCAATGAGGAAAGCGCAATGCGTGAGCGGCTGGTCCGTAGCGACCGAGTGGAATGCGTTATCGGTCTTGGGCCGAACCTGTTCTACAACTCCCCTATGGAAGCCTGCATCATGATCTGCCGTATGACAAAGCGACCTGAACGGCGTGGACAGGTGCTCTTCATCAACGCCATAAATGAGGTTGAGCGCAAGAACGCACAGAGCTATCTTGAGGACCGGCACATCCAGAGAATTGCAACAGCTTATAAGAACTACTGCAATGATGGTGACTTTGCAAGGATCGCCACCATTCAGGACATTGCTGACAACAACTTCTCTCTTAGCATTCCGTTGTATGTGAAGCCGGAAGTGAACGAGGACGAAATCGACAATCGCACTGTTCAGGAACACTATGACGCTTGGAGAGCCGCATCTGAAATGATGAAACTGAGCTATGAGAGATTGAACGCTATGCTGGGAAAGGAGGCCGGAAACAATGAGTAAAGTGAAATTGGGCGAAGTTGCGATCGAGCACAAGGAAACCTGTAAAGGCAGCAAAGACGGATATCCCATTGTCGGCCTTGAGCATCTGGTTCCGGAAGAAGTTACTCTCACCGCTTGGGATGAAGGCAGCGATAATACCTTCACAAAGATGTTCCGCAAAGGAAATGTTCTGTTCGGCCGACGCAGAGCCTATCTCAAAAAGGCAGCCGTTGCGCCGTTCGACGGCATCTGCTCTGGGGACATCACGGTAATAGAAGCTATCCCAGATCGCATTCTTCCTGAGCTTCTTCCGTTTATCATTCAGAATGATGACCTGTTTGACTTCGCCGTTGGCAAGTCTGCCGGGTCCCTTTCTCCCCGTGTTAAGTGGGAGCATCTGAAAAACTATGAGTTTGAACTGCCTGATATGGAAAAACAGCGTGAGCTTGCCGAGCTTCTGTGGGCTATGGACGCCACGAAAAAATCCTATCAGAAATTGATTGCAGCGACGGATGAGCTGGTGAAATCTCAATTTATGGAGCAGTTTGGCGATCCGGTAAGCAATACTCAGGGACGTGAAGTTCGTCCATTTAAGGACTTTATGTTGGATATTCGGTATGGGACAAGCCAACCGCCTGTGTTTTCTGAAGATGGCGTATTCAAGTTTATTCGAGCAACTAATATCAAGGCGGGCCGAATAACAGAAAAGGATATGCTAAGGATTTCTGCTGAGGAAGCCTCAAAAATTGAAAAATGCAGGCTTAACGGAAACGAAATAATAATAGTTAGAAGCGGTGCGAATACCGGTGATACCTGCGTTGTCACTGAGGAATACCGGGATCAGTATGCGGGCTACGATATCATCATTACTCTGGACTTAAAGATCGCCAACCCGGTGTTCTTTAATGAGTTGATGAATACACACTACATGCAAGCCGTTATAAAGCCTCTAACTATTAGAGCAGCGCAGCCGCATATTAATTCGGAGCAGGTACAGAACTTGCCCATGCTGGTTGTAGCGTTGTCAGAACAGGAACAATTTGCAGCCTTCGTCCGGCAGAGCGATAAATCAAAATTTGAACTGGAACAAGCTCTCTCTGAGCTGACCGCAACCTACAAACGCATCATAACAGAAAACCTTGGATAAGAAATAGGTCATGAAGTTTCCTCCGGCTCGTGAGAACACCGGAAACGGAGGATAACGAAAAGGAGGAAACTACCATGATCAATCAAGTTATTACGAACATCAAGAACGACTTGCTCGGCATTCTGGACGAGAACCAAATGAAACTGCTTTCGGAAGTGCTGACAAAGCATCTGCTGCCGTTACAATCGGCCACAGCCGAGAGCAAGAACGAAAAGAGCGACATGCTGCCGGTCTTTATTGCCGCAAAGCGTGTCGAGGGATGCTCGGAAAAATCCCTCCGCTACTATGAATCTACAATCCGGAACATGCTTGAATGCATCGGCAAGCCGGAATGTCAGATTACAACCGAGGACCTTCGCTCCTACCTCGATACATACCAGCGTCGAGGAACCGTGAGCAAAGTCACCCTCGATAATGTGAGACGCATTCTCTCCTCTTTCTTTGCATGGCTCGAAGACGAAGATTATATCGTCAAGAGCCCTGTTAGGAGAATCCACAAGGTGAAGACCGGCAAAACGGTCAAAGAAACCTACTCGGATGAATCGCTGGAGCTGATGCGAGATCACTGCGACAACGCACGAGATCTGGCCATGATTGATCTTCTGGCCTCAACCGGCATCCGTGTCGGTGAGCTTGTAAAGCTCAATCGCAGTGATGTGGACTTTGAAAACAGGGAATGTATTGTTTTCGGCAAGGGAAACAAACAGCGCAAGGTGTACTTCGATGCTCGGACCAAAATCCATCTGCAGCGATACCTTGCGGAGCGCACGGACACCTGTGAGGCTCTTTTCGTCTCGTTGCTGAAGCCTTATGGAAGGCTGCAGATCAGCGGCGTCGAGATCCGCCTCCGCAAAATCGGTCGTGAGTTGAACTTCCACAAGGTGCATCCGCATAAGTTTCGCAGGACGCTGGCTACAATGGCAATCGACAAGGGTATGCCCATTGAGCAGGTGCAGCAGCTTCTCGGCCACCAGAGCATTGATACAACGCTCCAATATGCTATGGTGAACCAGAACAATGTGAAGGAATCACACAGAAAATATATCGGATAAATAGGAGGATCGCTATGGGAGATAAAATCATTTACAGACTGGATGATGAAATATCTTTCAGAAAATGTTCGCTTTTTGATGAATGCAGTACTGACCATGGAGATTGCACTAACTTCCATACAAAGGAAGTACATTTCCACGATCACTATTTTTGCAATCAAGAAGGGATACATTTCCACTGTACTAAACACCCTGAAATCGAATTGGAATATGATCCAAGTTTTGATGGTACTGTTTTGACCTGCCCTAAATGCAGAAATCAGATTGAAATTGGAAGCACCAGGGCTCTCATTTCCCGCTGTTTAAGGGTGCTGAATCGTGAAATTTTCAAGGATGCGACTCTCATACGCTTGGATGACTGGTACACACCGGAAATAAAAGAAAAAACTAAGCCAACTCCTGATTACCGTCTTACAACAAACATTAAGACTGATAAGGATGGCCACACAATTGTTGTGCTTTATGTTAGCTACGTTGGTACAGGAGATAAAGTACAATATTTTATCAAGCCTGAAAAGGGGCAACTGACAAGTGATCATAAGGATTTGGACCCGGCAAAGATTATTTCGAAGATTGAGGTTACGCTGAAAGACCGCACTCTGACGCAAACATATCACAAAGAACAGTAATATACAGATGCTGTTTTGTTTGCAATTCTCAATTTATCGTTATGTTCGGAGAGCCCAAGAACAGCCCGGATGCAGTGAGTTTCGAGACCGCCTTTACGATCAGAGACGATCTTCGGAAACCGATCAATGATGCTGTTCGTTCTGAAATGTATACTGGCCAGCTTTATCCCTATTACGGAGCAAATGGTCAGGTGGACAGTATCAATGATTACCTTATGGACTGCGATGCGATATGCCTTGCCGAAGATTGCGGTGCTTACGGTGCCGGAGAGCATACATCTTACATTGTTTCGGGGAAATGCTGGGTGAATAACCATGCTCATGTCCTAATCCCGAAAGAATGCTGTGATATCGAGTTTGCAAATGTCTACTTCCGGATTCTGGACATGACTGAGTATGTGACTGGAACGACACGGCTCAAACTCACACAAGCAAAGATGAAAACGCTGCCTATGATCCTGCCCTCTTTGGAGCTACAGCGAGAATTTGCGTCGTTTGTTCGGCAGAGCGATAAATCAAAATTTGCCGTTCTGAGCTGTTCAAATCTCAATTTATCGGGCCCTCAGCCTATAAGGATTTCTCCGGCCACACCGCTTCCATGAGGAGGTGTGCATAATGGCGAAATATCGATTTGATCAGATTGCTATCAACAGCACCGAGAAGAAAAAGCCCGTTGAAGAGGACCGTTTCACCTACCTTGGCCTTGAGCATCTTGATTCGGGAAGTCTTAAGGTTACCCGGTTCGGTTCGGAGGTAGCTCCAATCGGTGAAAAGCTTGTGATGCACAAAGGCGATGTGCTATTTGGGAAGCGCAGAGCTTATCAGAAGAAAGTCGCTATAGCACCCTTTGATGGTATCTTCTCCGCTCATGGTATGGTGCTGCGGCCCAAAGAGGACGTAATCGACAAGGATTTCTTCCCGCTGTTCATCAGTTCCGATTATTTCTTGGATGCGGCCATCAAGATTTCTGTGGGATCATTATCCCCGACAATCAACTGGCGTGACCTGAAGGAGTTGGAGTTTGAGCTGCCGGATATGGACACCCAACGCAAGCTGGCCGAAGTTTTGTGGTCCATTAATGATACGATGGAGGCTTATAAAAAGCTGATCTCTGCTACCGACGAGCTCGTTAAGTCTCAATTTATCGAGATGTTTGGAAAGCGAGATGGCGCAATCTACTGTACCTTGGAGGAGTGCTGCGTGTCTGTAACAGGAGGCTCTACGCCTTCAATGAAACACGAGGAATACTATGGCGGTGAGGTGCCTTTCATCAAGTCAGGAGATGTTAAGGCGGATTATGTTTCCTCTGGTGCGCTTTGGCTTACACAGAGGGCATTGGATGAGACAACAGCCAAATATGTACCAGCCGGGACCGTTGTGGTGGTTACAAGAAGCGGCATTTTGAAGCACGATTTGCCTGTTGCTATCACATCAAACCCGGTAGTCATAAATCAAGACCTGAAGGCGTTTGAGCCAAAGCCAGAGTTCTCTCCTCAATATATTGCTTGGGCTATTCGGTCCAGAGAGGATGAGCTTTTAAGCAAGACGCGAGTGATGACTGTTGATAATATTGAGAGCAAAGACCTGTACGAAATACCTGTAATGATTGCTTCGCGAGAAGATCAGGAGCAGTTTGCAGCCTTTGTCCGACAGAGCGATAAATCAAAATATAACGCCTCACAGGCAATGAGGCTTAGCATACAGAATAAGGCCACAGTGAAAGGATGGTTGATTGTATGAATATTAACAGCATCAACGTCAATAAATACCCCATTTCCCAGATGTTTGATCCGGATTCCAAGACAGTCTTTGAAGTTCCAAAGTATCAGCGCGAGTATGTTTGGGGCACCAGAGAATGGTCAGCACTATATGATGATCTCGTTGAAAACGATGAAGGCTACTTTCTTGGGTCCGTCATCTGTATCAATTCAACCACCAACTCCCTCAGCCCGAAGTTTGAGGTTGTAGATGGTCAGCAACGCCTTACAACTACGAGCCTCTTTCTTGCTGCACTGTATACCATCCTAAACGCTCGAAAAGATGAGCTTGATGAAGATCAACAAGCTGATTTGCTACAGCTTCGACGCAAACTGGTGCTGAAAAAGACCACGCAAGATCTTCGTGTCGTGCCGCAGGTTCAGGGCAGCAACCTGGATGACTACATGGGCCTTATGGCAAAAATCGGTATTATCCCGCAGCGTGCAATGCCAAACTTCGCTGGGCTGCGTCGAATTGTCAAAGGCTATTACTATTTCAAGAAACGTATTGAGGTTGATGCTGCAGCGTCCGACGATGCCATTCGTCTGCTGTTCCAAATACTCGACAAAGTAAACGCGGCCATTCTGGTTATGATCGAAGTATCCAATCATGCGGACGCTTACACACTGTTTGAGTCTCTGAACAACCGAGGTACTCCTCTGACATCTGTGGATTTGATCAAGAACCTGCTGCTGGCCAGTCTTGATATCATGGAGAGCGATAATCTGGACTACTACTTCTCTCGTTGGAGAGAAGTCCTGAGCAATCTGGGCGATGATTATTCAGTCCAAGAACGCTTCTTCCGGCAAAACTACAACGCATTTCGCGGAGTTTTGAATGCGCCTTTTCGAAAAGACGATCGTCCGTATCCGTTAGGCGCCATTGCTACCAGATCTACTCTTCTCGACATTTACGAGAAACTGGTGACCCGTGATCCGAAAGGCTTCTTGGATGAAATCACGGAGAATTCTACCATTTACTCGGCCATTATCCTCAACAAGACTGACAGTTTATCTTCAAGAATGAGGAGTTCGTTCTTAGATCTTCAGCGTGTACAGGGTGCGCCATCGTATCTGCTTTTGATGCATCTGTTTAAGAATAAGACTGAGCTGGAGCTTGACGACGAGAGTATCGTCACGATTACACGTTTACTCATTAATTTCTTCATCCGTCGTAACCTTACAGATACACCGCCAACTCGCGACCTGACCCGTCTGTTCATGTCCTTCATTGAAGGAATTGAGCAGAATGATTATAAAGGCACCACAGTATTTGACAATCTGCGTAGCAAGCTGATTAGCGTATCCGCTTCGGATGAATTCTTCTCAGAGAAGCTGCATGGGCCGGTATATGATGAAAATAGTGGTGCTTGTCGCTTTATCCTCTGCATGATGGCGCAAGCTGGCATGACACAGGAAACCTATGTTGATCTGTGGCGCCAATATGATAGTAAACAGTATGTCTGGAGCATCGAGCATATTTTCCCCCAAGGGGCAAACATCCCGCAAGCATGGGTGGATATGATCGCAGGCGGCGATCTAGCTAAGGCACAGGCGTATCAAGCGGAGTACGTTCACACATTCGGCAACCTGACCATCACTGGCTATAACAGCACGCTCAGCAATAAGAGCTTCACAGAGAAACGTGACCGCAGAGACAATAACGGAAAGTATATCGGTTATCGTAATGGGCTTAATCTGAACAACGATGTCTATGATCAAGATGAATGGACCGTGGATATTATCAAAGCCCGGACTGATCGAATGGTTAAAGAAATCATGACGATGTTTGCGCTGTAAACAAAGGAGGGATTATTCTGGCACGTAAGGATAGATCTTTTGCGGCATATCTGGAAGATCAGTACTATGACTTAATGTTCAAACAGCTCAAGTCATACATATTCCAGAATCGTGGAAGGCTGAATTTACACACCAGCCTTGTTTCTGATCCGAGCTATACTGAGCTCGATGATCTTCATGTAATGGGAGTTTCTTTTAAGGAGACGGAAGACGACCGTATTCTTTTTAGAGCTACTGTGCAAGCAGATGTTATCGTAAAAGGTCGTTCCAGACGTGACTACGAAGAAGACATTGTTTACCCGTGGTTTTCTATTTCTTTTACGGGTATCCTCCGCTGCGGCCTCAACATGGTCACGATCACGTCTGTTGGCGAGTACAGCAAGGAGCACTTCAGCAAAGAAGGCGCCTTGTCTCAGTATTTGATCCCGTATGTCTACTCTAAAGATCTTGATGCCCACGCAGAGAAATTTCTTAAAAAGTATTGTCCGAAAGCATTAGAAACGCCCATGCCACTTCCAATCAAGGAAGTTCTGGAAACAATGTGTCTTACCGTGCATTTTGCGCCACTCCCGGACGGTGTCTTTGGACGCACGTATTTCAATAATGCGACGGTCGATATCTATGACCGGGATAGAAATGTTGTGTCAGCCGATATTGAGGAAGGAACTATTCTGGTCGATCCGGATGTTTTCTTCATGCGGAATATTGGTTCTGTAAATAACACCATCGTTCATGAGTGCGTCCATTGGGACAAGCACTATAAATTCTTTGAACTCCAGAAGCTCATCAATCCCGAACTCTCATCTATTTCCTGCGCCGTCGTTGAAGAGTATAAAAAAGGGTCTGGTGGTCTAAGCGAAGAATTGGCGTGGATGGAGTGGCAAGCAAATGCCCTTGCTCCGAAAATTCTCATTCCTGCGAAGACGGGCCGTGCCAAGCTAAATGAGATTCTCAACACCCTTACACGTGCCTTTTCCTCTTCTTCCAGCAAAGCCTCCATCATGGAACTGGCGATCAGTGAGTTTGCCGATTTCTTCAAGGTTTCCACGATGGCAGCAAAAATCCGAGCTATTGAACTCGGCTTTGATCAGGCTGCAGGTGTATTCAACTATGTGGATGGGCAATATTACCCTCCATTCTCTTTCGCCAAGGGATCGCTGAAAAAGGACCAGACTTTCATCATCGACCGGAACAACGCCATTATCGAATCGTTGTTCAATCAGGATCTTACTGAAGATTTCAAGGCTGGCCGGTTTATTCATGCTGGTGGCATGATGGTCATCAACGCTCCCAAGTACGTCACTGTTCAGAATGAGCGGGCTGAACTCACAGAATATGCTCTGGCGCACGTTGACGAATGCTGTTTGATATTCGACCGTACGACAAGAGTCAGCAGCCACTATGATGACTCCTTCTATCGGATTTGCTTTCTCTGCCGTGATGCAGATTCAAAGAGCTTCGTGGAAGCAAAGTTCAATCCAAAGGAAGGTAAAAACGAGGATGTCCAGAAACGTGCCCGTGAAATGGCTGCTATCGCGGCAGAAGCAAGGCGGGTGTCAGATGTCCTTGCAGAGATTCCGTCCTCCTTCTGCGGTACCCTCGATTATCATGTAAAACGTCGTGGATATACCAATGAGAAAATGGAAGAGCGCACCGGCATCAGCTCCCGAATGATCCAGGACTACCGAAACAAGAAGGATGCCAAGCCTACCCTGCAGAGTGTGCTTGCCCTATGTATTGGCCTAAACCTACATCCGTCTTTCTCATATGACCTGATTACCAAAGCCGGATACAATATAATGACCGCCAGCGAGGAATATCTCATTTACCGGTACCTGATCGATAACCACCACATGGAAAACATCTACATGTGGAATGAAAAGCTGCGGGACGCCGGTATTCCGCAGCAATTACCTAAAAACGGGAATAAAATGACTGCTCCAGAAAAATAATTCGGAAATCGCACTTCCGGTACAAAACCCAGATAAACCAAGGCTCTTATGTCTTTCAAGACATGAGGGCCTTCTTTTTTTGCCTATTTTTTAGGCTTTTCGATTATCGGAACCGGAAGTCCAACTTCCTCGTGTAATTCTGAATTCTAACTAAAATAGGCCTTGTGAGGTACAACTCGCAACATCATGTGGTACGTCCGCTGGCCCCGGGCGATCCAGTGCCGCGTGATGGGACAAGTTAATACGTACAGCTGCCTACTGGATAAGGAAGCTGCAGACCGGAACGGAGAAAATTCCGTCGGGACTGTAGTTTGGTTTCTATACAAATTTTGCAGCTGACCATGAAGGTTTCTTCCGTTCCAAGCAAATCGAACGGAGGAAAAACTCATGGAAGCTAACGACAACCAGCGTCAATCAAACCGCATCTACGACCGGAACCTGAAGGAATGGTTCGAGGTCCCTGCCGACTACTACGAAGAGTACAACCGTGAGCGCACGGCTTTCCGCAAACGGATGCAGGACCACGGACGGTGCTGCTGCCCTCGCGATAAGTGGTGGCTCTGTGACATGTTCTGTGAAGACTGCGAATACCGCCGTGCGGGTGACATGCTTTCTCTCAATGCCCCGGAAGGTGATGGCAGTGTCACCATGCTGGACCAGCAGGAAGTGTCCGGTCCTCGGATGGAGGATGTCATCGCTGACCGCGACCTGCTGGCCCGCCTGATAGCACGACTCCGGGAACTCGACCCTGATGCCGACGCCATTCTTACCCTGTGGAGTGAGAACGACATGATTTCCGACCGGGCAATCGCCAAAGCGCTGGGCCGCCCTCAGCGGACCTTCGCGGATCAGATGAAGCGCTACCGAACTGAGCTACGGAAGATCCGTGGTTACTAATTGATTCAAAAATATGGCTTCTGGCTGTTATCCAATGGCGGTCAGAAGCCATGTCTCTTGTCCACATGCGAACCAATTGATACAATAATACTTGACAAACGATGCGATTTCGTGTATTATAGTGTTGGGGGTGAGGCTGCCTTGAATCCACATTACAATCAGAACTACACGCGGGAAGAGATTGACACTATCCTTGCAAAAATCAAATCCTGTGTTGAAAAAGGCCGCTATGTGATTTCTCAGAATGAGAATCGACAGGAAAACATAGACTTCATCAATGAGTACAACATTCGAAGCGATAAGCAACGATCCATACTCATGCAAATCAAAACCGAGGATTTTTGCCATTCGCTGCAAAATACGAAGATTGGCTTTGAGCACGAGGTCCTCTATGTCTTTGTCCCTCAAGTGCAGCTGTTTAATTCAGACGGTGAAGAAGAAATCGTGGATGTTTATACGAAATTCAACATCATTGACCTTCCGTCCGGCAGCCGTGCTGTAGTTATTTCGTTCCACAAAAGGAACAAGCCAATCGATTATCTGTTCCGTTGATTATCCAGAGGAAAGGAGGAACCATCATGACCGAAAAAACCTTCTGCGAGGAATGCAGAAATGATGTGGAATATACCACCGCATCCGTTCCCATGACGGGTACAATTAAGGGCAAAGCGTATCACTATACCGGGGCAGAAGCTCGTTGTGCGGATTGCGGAAACCTCGTCTTCGTTCCAGAGATTTCCGATGACAACCTGCGGTCCCTTTACAATGTATTTCGAGAGGAGAACGGTATCGTATCGCTTGACGTGATTTGTGCCATCCCGGAGAAGTATGACATTGGGAAAAGACCGCTTTCCCTGCTTCTCGGCTGGGGAGAACTGACCTTCTCCCGATATTGCGACGGAGATATTCCAACGAGGCAGTATTCTGATATCCTGCAGCGCATCTATAATGAACCACAGTTTTATTCGGAACTGCTGGAAGCAAACAAAGCGAACCTGAAATCCCAGCGCACCTATGAGAAAACACGACGGGCCGTGGACGCTTTGCTCTCTGTCGATGTTCCATCGAACAGCAAAATCAATACAGTGATCCAATATCTGTTGTATCAATGTGAGGACATTACTCCTCTGGCGCTCCAGAAAGCACTCTACTATATTCAGGGATTCCATTTCGCTTTCTACAGGACTTTCCTCTTTTCTGAAGACTGTCAGGCGTGGACGCACGGTCCTGTATACAGAGACATCTATTTCCGTTATCGCGATTATCGCTTTGACCCGATTGAAAAAACGACCACTTTTGATACTTTTGTTTTTTCGGCGAGTGAAAAAGCCATCTGTGATAGCGTAATCAATAACCTTTGCTGCTACAGTGGTAAAATTTTGGAGCGCTTTACCCACAATGAAACTCCTTGGCTCACGACCAGAGGCGACCTACCCGATTCCGCTCCCTCTGACAGGATTATTGAGAAATCAGTAATTGGCGCGTATTTTGATGCAGTGAAGGCAAAATACAACATGGTGAATCCGAGGGATATCAAAGACTACGCACAGGATATGTTCCAGCAACTCTGATACTGACAATTTGAATTGAATACTCGCACATCAAGAGCATCTACTCCGGTAGGTGCTCTTTTCAGCCTCCTGACTGTCCGCTTTCCGACAGTCAGGAGGCTTTTTTCTTTCTTTGTATTTTCCTCCGCTCAAATCCGCCGCCCATCTCCAGTGGAAAGTGTAAGGCAACGACACCGGCCTTGCAGAAACGGAGGTGAGACGACATGGATCACAGTAACCGCAGAGACAGCAACATCGCGGCTGAAGAAATCATGGTGCTCAACGCGATCAGCCTTGTATCCGCCCGCATGGCGCGGAGGCTTGCTGCCCTTGCCAAACAAGGACAACCCGAGGAAGGAGGAAAACACTATGAGCAGGATGAGCGATATGGCTCAGACCATCGAAGAGCTTCGCAGTGCTGCTGCCGCTATTACTGACGCAGCTAACTGGCTGGCCCAGCAGTTTAGTGACGCAGGTAGCACGGACCCAGTCCCTGAGGCCCAGCCGGAGAAGAAGCCGGAGCTGACCTTGGAGCAGGTTCGGGCCGTGCTGGCGGACAAGTCTCGCGCTGGTCACACCGCCTCTGTCCGGGAGCTCCTGCAGAAGTATGGTGCCGCCAAGCTCTCGCAGGTCGACCCCAAGCACTATGAGGCCCTGATGAAGGATGCGGAGGTGATCGGCAATGCCACCTAATGGACACGCGCTCCTCTCCGCTTCGTCCTCGGACCGCTGGCTTCACTGTCCGCCATCGGCACGGCTCTGTGAGAGCTACGCCGATAAGGGCAGCGACTACGCCGCTGAGGGCACTGACGCCCATGCGCTCTGCGAGTATAAGCTCCGGAAGGCACTGGGCATGCAGGCCGAGGCCCCCACCGAGAACCTCACCTGGTTCAATCAGGAGATGGACGACTGCGCCACCGGCTATGCCGCCTACATCCTTGAACTGGTAGCGGCCGCCAAAGAAACCTGCGCGGACCCGGTCGTCTTGATCGAGCAGCGGGTGGATTTCTCTCGCTGGGTGGAACAGGGCTTCGGCACTTCCGACGCCATCCTGATCGCGGACGGCACGATGCATGTGATCGACTACAAGCATGGGCTCGGCGTCCTGGTCTCGGCAGAGGACAACCCGCAGATGAAGTGCTACGGTCTTGGCGCTCTGGAGCTGTTCGACGACATTTATGACATCGATACGGTGGCCATGACGATCTACCAGCCCCGGAGGCAGAACATCAGCACCTTCACCCTCTCCAAGGAGGAGCTCTACCGGTGGGCAGACGAGGTCCTGAAACCCACGGCCCAGCTGGCCTTTGCTGGTGACGGTAACTTCCTGTGCGGCGAATGGTGCGGCTTCTGCAAGGCCAAGAACGACTGCCGCGCAAGGGCCGAGGCCAATCTGGAGCTTGCCCGCTACGACTTCAAGCTGCCGCCACTCCTGACGGACGAGGACATTGAGGACATTCTCTCCCGCGTGGACGATCTGGTCGCATGGGCCTCGGACATCAAGGAGTATGCTCTGCAGCAGGCGGTCAGCGGCAAGGAATGGCACGGCTGGAAGCTGGTCGAAGGCCGGTCCAACCGCAGGTACACCAATGAGGCCGCCGTCACGCAGGCGGTCAAGGAGGCGGGCTTCGATCCTTTTGAGCACAAGCTGCTCGGCATCACCGCCATGCAGAAGATGCTCGGAAAGGCCCGCTTCGACGAACTACTCACGGCTTACATCGAGAAGCCGCAAGGCAAACCCACGCTCGTGCCGGAAAGCGACAAGCGTCCGGCCATGAACACGGCAAAGAATGATTTTATGGAGGATTTTGACAATGAATAAGAACGTTAAACCCAGCAACCCCATGAAGGTTATCACCGGTCCCGATACCCGTTGGAGCTACGCCAACGTCTGGGAGCCCAAGTCCATCAACGGTGGCACGCCCAAGTACAGCGTGAGCCTGATCATCCCCAAAACCGACACCAAGACTCTGACCAAGATTAAGGCTGCCATCGAAGCCGCCTATAAGGAGGGCGAGGCCAAGCTGAAGGGCAACGGCAAGTTCGTACCCCCGCTGACCGCCATCAAGACTCCGCTCCGCGACGGCGACACCGAGCGTCCAGATGATCCGGCCTACGCGGGCTGCTACTTCGTCAACGCCAACGCCACCTCTGCTCCCGGCATCGTGGACGTGGACCGCAACCCGATCCTGACCCGCTCCGAGGTCTACTCCGGCGTGTACGGTCGTGCCAGCATCACCTTCTACGCCTTCAACAGCTCCGGCAATCGCGGCATCGCCTGCGGGCTGAACAACCTGCAGAAGGTCCGTGACGGTGAGCCCCTCGGCGGCAAGGCCAGCGCTGAGTCCGACTTCGCCACCGACGAAGACGACGATTTCTTGGATTAATGGAGGTAAAAGACAATGAATGAAATCTTGATTTCCACCGTGCTGTGCAACATCCTCATCGGCTGCTTCTGCGTCGTCGTCCTGTCTTGGGCGGTGGTCGCCATCCAGACCGTGATCAACGACTTCCGGCGTGAGAAGCGCGAGGAAAAGAAGTCCGCGCAGGATGACGAGTACCATCAGGCGCGCATGAAGGCCCTGAAGTGAGTAACCGGGCTGGTGGTGCCAAGCTGCCGCCAGCCCATTTCTGACAAACGAGGTGACGATTATGGAACAACTGGTAAACACCGCAAATGAGCTGATTGCTGTCATCGCGAACTATGCTGCCTTCTTCATCATTTACGGAGCGATCTTCTACTTCATCGGCGCTGTGATCTATCAGGTCCTCCACGCCGTGGTTAAGAGATTCCTCCCCACGTGGAAACGCTGGTATCAGGCCATCCGCAGCAGGAAGCAGTGATCCAACCGGGCGACAGGGTGTTTTCTCTGTCGCCCTTTTCAGGAAGGACGGAATATCTATGAAAACCCTATCAATCGATATCGAGACCTACAGCGACGTCCCGCTCCAGAAAAGTGGTGTGTACCGTTACTGCGAGTCTCCCAATTTTGAAATCCTGCTCTTCGGGTACAGTGCGGACTCAGGCCCGGTGCAGGTGGTGGATCTGGCCTGCGGCGAGAAGATCCCCGCCGATGTGCTGAACGCTCTCACCGACGATACTGTTACCAAGTGGGCCTTTAACGCCAGCTTTGAACGGGTCTGCCTGTCCCGCTATCTTCGGGATCTGGGGATCAGCCTTGATCCCTTCCATGACAAGCATCCTCTCTCGCAGGAGATGGCCCCCTTCCTGAACCCGGAAAGCTGGCGCTGCTCGATGGTCTGGGCGGCTACGATGGGCCTGCCGCTCTCCTTGGAAGGCGTCGGTGCCGTGCTGGGGCTTGAAAAACAGAAGCTGACCGAGGGCAAGGAGCTGATCAAATTCTTCTGCCAGCCCTGTGCGCCTACGAAGGCCAACGGACAGCGTACCCGGAACCGCCCCTTCCACGCGCCGGACAAATGGGACGCCTTCAAGCGCTACAACATGCGCGACGTGGAGACTGAGATGGGCATCCAGCAGAGGCTGGCTAAATTCCCGGTCCCGGATCAGGTCTGGGAGGAATACCACATCGATCAGGAAATCAACGACCGTGGCGTCCGGCTGGACATGGAGCTGGTCCATGCCGCCATCGACATGGATACCCGCTCCCGGCAGGAGCTGACCACCGCCATGAAGCGGATGACCTCTTTGGAGAACCCCAACAGTGTGCAGCAGATGAAGAAGTGGCTTTCGGACAACGGCATGGAGACCGAGTCACTCGACAAGAAGGCCGTGGCGGAGCTTTTGAAGGATTCCCCGGCGGAGCTGCGGGAGGTGCTGTCCCTGTGGCAGCAGCTTGCCAAGTCCTCCGTCCGGAAATACCAGGCGATGGAGAATACTGTCTGCTCCGACAGCCGTGCCCGTGGGATGTTTCAGTTCTTCGGCGCTGTGCGGACAGGCCGGTTTTCCGGGAGGAACATCCAACTGCAAAACTTGCCTCAGAATCATCTTCCGGATCTCGCCGAAGCCCGTGCCCTTGTCCGCGCCGGTGACTTCGACGCCGTGAAGCTCCTGTATGAGGATGTGCCGGACACACTTTCCCAGCTGATCCGCACCGCATTCATCCCCAGAGATGGCGCTCAGTTTCTCGTGGCCGACTTCTCCGCCATCGAGGCCCGTGTCATCGCCTGGTACGCCGGGGAGACGTGGCGGCAGAAGGTTTTCGAGCAAGGCGGCGACATCTACTGCGCCAGCGCCAGCCAGATGTTCAAGGTTCCCGTGGAAAAGCACGGGATCAATGGCCACCTGCGGCAAAAGGGAAAGATCGCAGAACTGGCCCTCGGCTACGGCGGCTCTGTCGGCGCTCTGAAGGCGATGGGTGCCATCGAAATGGGCCTGACAGAGGATGAGCTCCCACCGCTGGTGGACGCTTGGCGACAGTCGAACCCTCGGATCGTGGAATTCTGGTGGGCCGTGGACCGGGCGGTCATGGAGGCCGTTCGGTATAAGCATACCACCACGGATTACGGACTGACCTTCTCCTGCCGGAGTGGGATGCTTTTTATCACGCTGCCCTCCGGGAGGAACCTTGCCTATGTGAAGCCGAAGATCGGCACAAACAAGTTCGGCGGCGAGTGTATCACCTACGAAGGCGTCGGCGCGACGAAAAAATGGGAGCGGCTGGATTCCTACGGCCCCAAGTTCGTAGAGAACATCGTGCAGGCCACCGCCCGCGACATTCTCTGCTACGCCATGCGCACGCTTCGGTGCTGCTCCATCGTGATGCACATCCACGACGAACTGGTCATTGAGGCTGACCCGTGCATCTCGTTAGATGCTGTGTGTGATCAGATGAGCCGGACCCCGCCGTGGGCAAAGGGTCTGCTGCTCCGGGCAGATGGCTATGCCACACCTTTTTACAAAAAGGATTGATTTCAGCCCGCTCAAATCGGGCGTTTATCTCCAGTGGAAATTAGAGGTGGACGCCCTTTTCCTATGTCCGCCCGGAAAGGAGGAATCGCGTCATGACGATCAGCAAGTACAACAGCGAAGGCTATCCGGACCCAACCGCCCACGATGCCCTGACGGCTATTGAGCAGGAGCACCGCGCCCTTCGCGCCTTCCGGCCCATCGTGTACATCTGCTCTCCCTATGCCGGAGATGTTGCAGCCAACACCAAGGCCGCGAGACGCTACAGCCGCTTTGCTGTTGAAACCGGGTATATCCCCATCGCGCCGCATCTGTTGTTCCCGCAGTTTCTGAACGATGCCGACCCCGCCGAGCGTGAGCTTGGGCTGTTCTTCGGGAACGCCCTCATGAGCAAGTGCTCGGAGGTCTGGGTATTCGGCAGTCGCATCTCTGCGGGCATGCAGGCAGAGATCAACCGCGCCAAGTGGAAGAGCTACCGCTTGCGCTACTTCACCGAAGACTGTCAGGAGGTTTGAGACTATGTATGAAATCAAGGAGAAACGCCGTATGCTGCCGGATGGCACAGAGATCACAACCTATACCCGCGACGTGGTGAGCGCCAACATTCTCGAAGTGGAGGCTGGAACCACCGGCTTCATGGGCGGCGACACCGGCCACGGCGGGCGTACCTATTTCCGCATTCAGGATGAGGGCAGCACAGACATGAAGATAAACACCTATGTCGACAGGTACGGCTGCAGAGGCTTCGAGGTCTTCCTCGGCGGCGACTGCGAACTTGAGACCACGATTCGCGCCCTCAAGTTCATCACCAAGGTGCTGGAGGAGGAATCTCAGGAGGTGTACGACTGATGTTCACGATCTATAGCGCCGACGTTACCGGCAATCCCGGCAACTGTTCTTACCCGCACAAGCATGTCATTCTGGATGAGGCCAGCCTGAAGGAAGGCATCCGCCACGACTATGTGTGCGCGGAGTACCGGAACAGCTACCGCAACGGCGACAACTTCATCGGCAGCGACTGCCTGCCGGTGGACTGTGACAACGACCACACCGAGGACCCTGCTGGTTGGAAGATGCCAGAAGACGTCATGGAGGCTTTTCCCGGCGTGACCTTTGCCATTCATTACAGCCGCTTCCATATGCGGGAGAAAAACGGGAAACCGGCACGGCCCAAGTTCCATGTTCTGTTTCCCATCGACTACATCACTGACGCTGCCCTGTACAGTGACATGAAGAAGCTGGTCAATTCCATCTTCCCGTACTTTGACACCAAGGCGCTAGACGCCGCCCGCTTCTTCTTCGGGACCAGCGCTGCGGATGTCGCCATCTATCCGGGCCGCATGAACCTGACGGAGTTTCTGGAGGAGGATGCCTTCGATGACGATCTGCCGGATGGTCAGTACGACGGGAATACTGTCATTCCCGAAGGCAGCCGCAACGCCACCATGTCCCGCTTCGCTGGTCGCGTCATTAAGAAGTATGGCGATACCGACGAGGCGTATCAGGCGTTCATGGACGAGGCAGCAAAGTGCGTCCCGCCTCTGGAGGTATCGGAGCTTTCCACCATCTGGCACAGCGCCCAGCGCTTCTTCGCCCGCATCCGGCAGCAGGACGGCTATGTGCCCCCGGAGGTCTACAACGATCCGGCCAGCTATAAGCCGGAGGACTATTCTGACGTCGGGCAGGCTGAGGTGCTGTCCAAATATTTTTCCAAGGAGCTGCGCTACTCCCCGGCGACCCATTTCATCCGCTACAGCGATCATTACTGGCAGGAGTCGGAGCCTGGTGCGCAGGCGGTTGCCCATGAGCTGACCCGCCGCCAGATGAAGGAAGCCGGTCGGGACCTGCTCTCCGCGCTGGAGAAGATGAAGAACAGCGGTGCCCAGACCATTCTTGACGGCACCACCAAGAGCAAGGCCGAGCAGTTGATGAGCGACGAGCAGCTGAAGGTCTATCAGGAGTTCCTCGCCGCGCAGGCCTACAGGTCCTTTGTCATCAAGCGCCGGGACTCCAAATACATCACCTCCACGCTGAAGGAATCCCACCCGATGCTGGAGATCTCGCCGAGGGATCTGGACGCCGATTGCTTTGCGCTTAACACCCCGGAAGCTACCTATGATCTGCGGCTGGGCATGGCCGGTGCACGGGAACACTCCCCGGAGGACTTTATCACGAAGATCACCTCCGTGACGCCTGGACCCAAGGGGCAGCAGATATGGCGAGACTGCCTCGATCTCATCTTCCAGCGCAATCAGGAGCTGATCGACTACGTTCAGATGATCTGTGGTTTGGCCGCCATCGGCAAGGTCTACGTGGAGGCGCTCATCATTGCTTACGGCGATGGCCGCAATGGCAAGTCCACCTTCTGGAACGCGATCTCCCGCGTGCTGGGGCTGTACAGCGGCAACATCTCCGCCGACACCCTGACCGTGAACTGCCGCCGGAACATCAAACCGGAGATGGCTGAGGTCAAAGGCAAGCGGCTCCTGATCGCCGCCGAAATGCAGGAAGGCGCAAGGCTCAATGACTCCACCGTCAAGCAGCTCTGCTCCACGGACGACGTGTTTGCGGAAAAGAAGTACAAGGACCCGTTCTCCTTCAAGCCCTGCCACACGCTGGTTCTCTACACCAACCATCTGCCAAGGGTCAGCGCCTCTGATGACGGTATCTGGCGCAGGCTGATCGTCATCCCGTTCAACGCCAAGATCACCGGCAAGAGCGACATCAAGAATTACGGCGAGTACCTGTACGATAACGCAGGTGAGAGCATTCTGGCGTGGGTCATCGAGGGTGCCAAAAAGGTCATCGAGCTGGAGTACCAGATTCCCGTGCCGAAGTGCGTGCAGGACGCGATCTGCGAATACCGCAGCCAGAACGACTGGTTCGGCCACTTCATCGAGGACAAGTGTGATACCGGCGATGACTATAAGGAAAGCTCCTCATCCCTCTACCAGGCGTATCGGAACTATTGCATCGATACCAACGAGTACGTGCGCAGTACGGCGGACTTCTACTTCGCCTTGGAGAGCGCTGGCTTTGAGCGCGTGGTGCTCAACCGGAAGCGGTATTTCAAGGGCCTGCGTATCCGCACAGAGGACGATGCCGGAGATGATTTCCTGAAGTGAGACTATGGGATGACAAGGTGTATCAAGGTCTTATACAAAAATTCTCTAAGGCCAATAAAAATAGCCCTAAGAAAAAGTTCTGAAATGGCATTGATACACCTTGCACGTCCCGGATTCAAGCCCTGATGGGAGGCAAGTATGAGAGAAAAGCAGATCGAAAACAAGTTAGCGACAGAGGCAAAAAAGCTCGGCGGGATTGCGCTGAAGTTCGTTTCCCCGAGCTTCGACGGAATGCCCGACCGCCTCGTTTTAATACCTGATGGCCATATCGCCTTCGTAGAGCTGAAGGCCCCCGGCAAAAAGCCACGCCCGCTCCAACTGGCGCGGCACCGGCTCCTGCGGTCACTGGGCTTCCGGGTATACGTCATCGACAGCGTGGAGCAGATCGGAGGGATGCTGGATGAAATTCGCACCTCATGATTATCAGGCCTACGCCATCGACTACATTGAAACCCATCCCGTGGCTGCTGTCCTGCTCGATATGGGTCTGGGCAAGACGGTGATCTCCCTGACTGCCATCGCAGATCTGCTGTTTGACAGCTTCGTAGCCCACCGCGTGTTGGTGATCGCGCCGCTGCGTGTGGCCCGCGATACATGGCCCGCCGAAATCGGCAAGTGGTCCCATCTGCAGCATCTGACCTATACCGTAGCTGTCGGCACCGCCAAGGAGCGCCGCGCCGCCCTGATGAGAAGCGCAGACATTACGATCATCAACCGGGAGAACCTGAGCTGGCTGATCGAGGACAGCGGCTTTCCCTTCGACTACGACACCGTGATCGTGGACGAGCTCTCCTCCTTCAAGAATCACCAGTCCAAGCGATTCAAGGCTCTACTTCGTGTCCGACCCACGATCAAGCGGATCATCGGCCTTACCGGCACGCCCAGCTCCAACGGCCTCATGGACCTGTGGGCGGAGTTCCGGCTGCTGGATATGGGCCAGCGCCTCGGACGCTTCATCACCCAGTACCGCAACACCTACTTCACGCCTGACAAGCGCAACGGCGAGATCATCTACTCCTACAAACCGCTGCCCTTTGCGGAGGATGCGATCTACCGGAAGATCTCGGACATCACGATCTCCATGAGGTCCACCGACCACCTGAAAATGCCGGAGCTGGTTTCCACCCAGTACGAGGTGCAGCTCTCTGACGCGGAGGCCGAGCGGTATGCCGACCTGAAGCAGGAGCTCATCCTGCAGCTGCCGGATGGCGAGGTCACCGCCGCAAATGCCGCTGCCCTGACCGGGAAGTTAGCTCAGCTGGCCAACGGTGCGATCTATGCCGACACCGGTGAGGTGGTCGAGTTCCATGAGCGGAAGCTGGATGCACTGGAGGACATCATCGAATCGGCAAACGGTAAGCCTGTGCTGGTGGCCTACTGGTTCCGACACGACTTACAGCGGATCAGGAGCCGCTTCGATGTCCGAGAGTTGAAGTCCAGCAAGGACATCACCGACTGGAACAGCGGAAAGATCCCCGTAGCGGTGATCCATCCCGCCTCCGCCGGTCATGGCCTCAACCTGCAGGCCGGTGGTTCTACCCTCGTGTGGTTCGGCCTGACCTGGTCCTTGGAGCTCTACCAGCAGACCAACGCCCGCCTGTGGAGGCAGGGCCAGAGCGCCGGTACCGTGGTGATCCAGCATATCGTCACCAAGGACACCATCGACGAGCGCATCCTGAAGGCCCTGCAGGCAAAGGACAAAACGCAGGCCGCCCTGATTGAGGCAGTCAAAGCGGACCTGAAAATCTGATGACAACCTTCGAAAAAATTCGACAATCCGTGCCAATCCGAGAGGAACACTTATCGGAGGTACAAGGATGGACCCTTATCAGGAGCTTGCAAACGCCATCGTCCTGCAGGCAGTGAAGGATTACCGCATGACGGACGATGAGCAGGAACTGAGAGAAATCGAATACTTCTTCCGTTCCGGCTGGTTTGGAGTGCTGACCAAAGTGGACCCAGACCTCCTGATCACAAACCTGCGGAAGGAGAAAAAGACGTATGACTACTAAGGCATATCTGGGTCAGGCGCGGTTTCTGGACATGCGGATCAAGTCAAAGATACAACAGATCGATTCCTTGCGGGAGTTGGCCACCAGCTGCACGGCGGTGCTCTCCGACATGCCAAGGAACCCCAATCACGGCGCGTCCAAGGTGGAGAACTGCGTGATGAAGATCATCGAGGTTCAGGAAGGCCTGCAGGACGACATCAACGCGCTGGTGGAGCTGAAGAAAGAGATCATGGCCACCATCCATGCCGTGGAGGACGTGGAGCTTCAAACCCTACTGGAGAAACGATACCTCTGCTTCCTCTCCTGGGAGCGGATCGCCGTGGAGATGCATTACAGCATCCAGCATATCTACCGGATGCACGAGACGGCACTTACCGCCGTAACGGAATTTCTCGATGGCCGCTCAGCATGAGAGGAAATGAGAGGGATTGAGAGTCGCCTCTTATGATAGGATTAAGATGCGAAAAATGAAGGTCAGGACCGGGAAACCGGCTCTGACCTTTTCTATTGGAGAGGCGGTGACGGTGATGCCAAGGTTCCCGGACCATCCCTGCAGGCATCCCGGCTGCCCCAAGCTGGTGCCCAAGGGAAAGAAATACTGTGATGATCATATCGCGATACACCCGGAGGAAGTCCGGCCTGCTGCCGCCCGTGGCTACGGTGTCCGGTGGCAACGGCTCTCGAAGCTGTTCCTCCTCTCGCACCCGCTGTGCGCCAAATGCCAGCGCGAAGGCAAGTACGTCAAGGCAACGGTCGTGGATCACATCCGTCCGCATCGTGGTGACCCGGTACTCTTCTGGGACCAGACCAACTGGCAGCCGCTGTGCAAACATCATCACGACGTGAAGACACGCAACGAAGATCAGCACCCGGTGTACCACTACTGATTCCGATGGGGAGGGGCGGTCAGAATCTCTGTGAGGCGACTTCTAAAAGACCGCCGCCCCCTCTTTTACGCAAAAAATCCGGTTCAAACAGGGTATTAACCCCAAGGCCATCGAAAGGACGGTGAAAGCATGGCGAAAGACGGAACGAACAGAGGCGGCAGGCGCGTCCGTGCGGGCGATAAACCGGATGCTCTTGCCGATAAAATTGCTCGTGGCAAGGCTGCGCAGGTCATGGATCTTCCGATCTCCGACCTTGATGGCGCGGATGACCTCGGCCCAGTATCAGACCTAACCGGTGCGGACATGCCACACCCCAGCGACTACCTGTCCGCCAAGCAGCGCGACGGCGAGCCTCTCGGAGCGGACATCATCTTCAATGAGACCATCCGCTGGCTGAAGGAGCGCGGCTGCGACAGACTGGTGAATCCCCGGCTGGTGGAGAGCTACTCTGAGGCCTTCGCCCGGTATATACAGTGCTCGGAGGCGGTCAGCAACTACGGCCTCCTCGGCAAGCACCCCACAACGAAGGCACCCATCGCCAGCCCCTTCGTACAGATGATGCTCAGTTTTCAGAAGCAGGCCAACCTGCTCTGGTACGAGATATTCGACATCGTGAAGCAGAACTGCACCACGGCCTACGAAGGCTCCCCGCAGGATGACGCGATGGAAAAACTGCTGAGAGCAAGGAGCAAGAACAGATGATAGAAAAAGTGAATCCGAGCCACCCGGACAAGGTGGCAGACCGAATCGCGGGTGCCATCGTGGACCTCGCATATAAAACAGAGCATGATCCCAAAATCGCTGCGGAGGTCCTGATCGGCCACGGCAAATGTCATGTGATCATCGAAACCACTGCTATGCTAGACGAAGGCGCGATCACCGCCGCCATCCACCGCATTGCTGGCAATGTAGATCCGGACATCATGATCGTTCCGCAAGATGCGTACCTATCCGAAAACCAGGCAGTGGGCCTTCGCTGTGGGGACAACGGCATCTTCAAAGGTGTGCCGCTGACGCCGGAGCAGAAACAGCTCTCGATCATTGCCCGCCGGATATATGAGAAATACACATCTGACGGAAAGTACATTCTGGACGGCGTCCGCCTGATCCTCTGCCAGAGCAACGTTTCCACACAGGAGCTGGCCGAAGCCTATCCCGACGCGGAGATCAATCCGCTCGGCGATTGGACCGGCGGCACCGATGTGGACACCGGCGCGACCAACCGGAAGCTCGGCAGCGATATGGCTGACTCCGTGACCGGCGGTGGCCTGCACGGCAAAGACCTGTCCAAGGCCGATGTATCCGTCAACATTCACGCCTTTCTGAAGGCCCAGCGCACCGGCGTTCCCGTGGAGCTCTGCTGTGCCATCGGCGACGATACCGTGGACGGGCTTCCGTTCCATGAGATCGTGGAGGAAGCGCGGGACTATATTCTCTCCATCGGCGGATTCGAGAAGTTCGCTGAATGGGGCCTGTATTGAGGTGACCGCTATGGCAAAGACGACAACAGAGATGAAGCTGGTCTCCATCGACAAGCTCATCCCTTATGTGAATAACGCACGAACCCACTCGCCGGAGCAGATCAACAAGCTCCGGTCTTCTTTACGGGAATTTGGCTTCGTCAACCCCGTGATCATCGACCAGAACTACAACGTGGTCGCCGGTCACGGTCGCCTGATGGCTGCGCGGGAGGAAGGTTTCACCGAGGTGCCCTGCGTGCTGGTGGACTACCTGACCGAGGCGCAGCGCAAGGCCTACATTCTTGCGGACAACCGCTATGCCGAGGATGCGGGCTGGGACGAGGAAATGCTGCGCGTCGAGATCGAAGCCCTGCAGGAGCAGGCGTTTGACCTGTCTTTGACCGGTTTTGACGCAGACGAGCTGGCCGACCTGTTCGCGGACGATACCGAAGAGACTAAGGATGATGACTTCGACCTCTCTGCCGCGCTGGAGAAGGCTTCCTTCGTGGAACCCGGCGACATCTGGACCGTGGGCAAACACCGCCTGCTCTGCGGCGATGCTACCAAAGCCGAGGACGTCCAGAAGCTGATGGACGGCAAACGCGCCAATCTGATCGTAACGGACCCTCCCTACGGTGTCTCCTTCAAGAGCGCCAGCGGCCTGACGATCCAGAACGACTCCATCAAGGATGAGGAGTTTTATGGCTTCCTGCTGGCAGCCTTTCAGGGCATGGCGGACGTGCTGGAAAAAGGCGGTGCCGCCTACATCTTCCACGCCGACACCGAGGGTCTTAACTTCCGCAGGGCCTTCATCGATGCCGGTTTCCATCTGGCCGGTGTCTGTATCTGGGTGAAGAACTCGCTGGTGCTGGGCCGTTCAGATTACCAGTGGCAGCATGAGCCCGTCCTCTACGGCTTCCTGCAAAACGGAAAGCACCCGTGGTATTCCGACCGAAAGCAAACCACGATCTGGAACTATGACAAGCCCAAGCGCAACGAGAACCATCCGACCAGCAAGCCTCTGGATCTGCTGGCCTACCCGATCACCAACTCCTCGCAGGAGAACAGTATCGTGATCGACACCTTTGGCGGTTCCGGTTCCACCATGATGGCCTGTGAGCAGACCGGGCGCGTCTGCTACATGATGGAGCTCGATCCCAAGTACGCCTCCGTCATCCTCCGGCGCTACGTCGAGGACTTCGGCGGTGCCGATCAGGTGTATGTGGAGCGGGATGGCAGGAAGCTCATGTACGCCGATCTGGTCAAGGAGGTGGATCACGGTGGATAAGCCCAAGCTGTATGTGTGCTCATTTTCCGGTGGAAAAGATTCGACCGCCATGCTGCTCCGCCTGCTGGAGGAAGGCATGCCGGTCGATATCATTTTGTTCTGTGATACAGGTTTGGAATTCCCACAGCTCTACCGGCATGTGGACAAGGTTGAGCACGATATTGGTCGGGAGATTACTCGCGTGAAGGCCCCTCATGACTTTGAATACTACTTTGCAGAGGTCAAAGTCAAGCGCAAGGAAAACACGACCTATGCCAGAAAATATGGGCTGGAACGTGATGGGTACGGCTGGGCTGGTCCGAAAATGCGGTGGTGTACAGAAGAACTGAAGACCCTGCCAAGAGAAAGATTTCTCCGCTCCCTCCGTGAGCAATATGATGTCATAGAGTATGTAGGCCTTGCTGCTGATGAAGGATACAGAATGGAACGGAAATGTAATCAGCGCAAGAATTGTCAACACCCACTCATCGATTGGGGGATGACGGAAGCCGACTGCCTTCGATACTGCAGGGAACGCGGATATAATTGGGAGGGTCTATATGACAAGATGGATCGAGTATCCTGCTGGTGTTGCCCACTCCAGTCATTGAAAGAGCTGCGGGTGCTCTACCGAGAGTTCCCGGAGCAATGGGATCAGTTGAAACGCTGGGACTCCATGACGTGGCGGCCTTTCCGAGCAGATTACTCCGTTGCACAGCTTGAAAAACGCTTTGATTTTGAAGAGGAATGGCAAAACGCCGGGAAGCCTCTTAGAACCAAGGCGTTTTTTACTGCCCTGAAGGAACATCTGAATGCTAATTCTGGCATCGACAAGCAGGTTGAACCTTGCAAAAAAGGAGCGAACTGACTATCAATCGTCCGTTTCGCTCCCGCCAGTTTTGATTTTTCCGTGTATTTCTTCGAACTCGTCCACTCGGCGCTTAATAAGCTGCTCGATTTCTTTGTTTTTTGTCCGTCCTTCGTATTCGGCGATAAAACCGAGTTTATCCAACAATAGTTGAGGGATTCTGAGGGTATATCGCGGCAAATTGTCCTTCATAGCATCGGCACTCCCTTGACGCAAGATTGACTAAATTATATCGTCAGACTATAATCTTGCGTAGAAATGGCGAAACTATGACGCAGTAGTGACGCAATCTTTTTTGGAGGAGTGATTGGCATGAAGGTAGCGGTAGTGGGTTCCAGAAATCTGCGTGTAGATGACCTTGGAAAATATCTGCCGGATGGCGTAACGGAAATCGTCAGTGGTGGAGCAAGAGGCGTGGACACCAGCGCAAGAGAGTATGCACTTGCCCACGACATTAAACTGACGGAGTTTTTGCCGGAATACGATCAATACGGACGTAGTGCCCCGCTTCGTCGCAATATAACCATCATTGAATACGCCGACCTCGTACTCGCGTTCTGGGACGGAAGCTCGCGTGGGACAAAGTACGTTATAGACAACTGCAAGCGGCTCGGTATACCCGTCAAGGTGTTTGTTCCACAACAGGAATGATTTGGGACATCTGTCGGAGATACTCAAGGCAATCCTGTAATATGCACAATGCCTTTGGTCGGCGCTTGTGTAAAAGGTAGAATGTCAGAACAGGCCTGAAATATGCGGTCTTTTCGAGAAAAATGACTTGCTATTTCAGGCCTTTAGAGTGATTAATACACTACCCGAAGGAAACTGGCCTACGGGAACACAAACGCCAAAACGGAGGTACATTACCATGATGAACATCAAACTCGCAACCGACAACAGGAAGGCTGTCGCCCAGCGACTGGCCGGGATCATTGGCGAGACTTCCCGTTACACCAAGATGCCCAGATGCGCCTACGAGGTCGGACCCTACTTCATCGAGAAGGACGGCACGGTCACGGTTCCTGAAGATGCTGATCTGCAGCCGTTCCTGACGCTGGCCGAGGAAGGCCTGCTGGAGCCCTTCGAAATCGAGGCCGAGGTACCGGCACGGGAGGCCGACACGGCGGGCACGGAGGCGCAGGACGCCGTATCCGTGCCCACCACCGAGAACACGGAGGCAGCCGAGGAAGAAACCGGCGGTGCCGAGGACGGCCTGACGATCAGCATGCCGATGGACGGCTTCAATCCGGACAGCCTCGACCGCCTGCAGAAGTTGGTAGACAGCAAGGCAAGTCTGATCTTGAAGGCGGTGGATGCGGCGCGCTTGACGATCCGCACGACGGACAGCAAGGTCGAGTTCCCTTGGTGGGACCGCATGCCGAAGCCGGAAGAGACGCAGGCCTACATGAGCCTGATTGCAGCTCTCAGCCAGATGGCCAAGGAGGCCACGCGGGTCACCGCCACTGAGACCGAGGTAGAAAGCGAAAAGTACGCCTTCCGCTGCTTCCTCCTGCGGCTGGGCTACATCGGCGCGGAATACAAGGCTGAGCGGAAAATCCTGCTGAAGAACCTCTCCGGCAGCGCAGCCTTCCCCAATCAGGAAAAGGCCGATGCCTTCAGCGCGGCGCAGAAGGAAAAGCGCGAAGCCGCCAAGGCGTCCGCCATTGAGGGACCTGCCAGCACCGCAGACGGCGGCGAGGGCTGCGGAGAGGTGACGGCATGAACTTCCCATCGAGAGAAACGGTCGAACGGCTCCGCCGGGAATACCCTGCGGGGACCCGTGTGGAGCTTGTCCTCATGGACGACTGCCAAGCCCCGCCTGTCGGAACACACGGAACCGTCCTTGGCGTAGACGACACGGGTAGTCTTTTGATGAAGTGGGACAACGGGAGCGGGCTGAATGTGGTCTGCGGCAAGGACATCGTGAAGAAACTGGATTCTGTCACCACCATCTATTCCAAGCTGGTTTCCAGCGAAAAAATCTGCTAGGACGGCGTGTCGTAACCGCCATAACATACACAAGACCGGCCTCGAAAGATTGTGTAGTATATACTCAGAATTGACTTGCTATATCCTCCATTTAGAGCGAATATGTCACTACCGAAAGGGAAAACACACCAAAACGAAAACGGAGGATACCACCATGACGGAGAAAACAGCACGCCAGATTGAGAACCTTAAGAACCAGACCATCGGGGTTGAGATCGAGATGAACAGCATCACGAGGGAAAAGGCAGCGCAGATTGCCGCCGACTTCTTCGGAACGGGCAGAAGCCAGAACACGGCGAGCCGCAACGGATACAGCACCTGGTCGGCTTGGGACGGCGACGGGCGCGAGTGGAAATTCCAGAAGGACGTTTCCATTGCGGGACCGGACAGCGAAAAGTGCGAACTGGTGACGCCCATCCTCCACTACGAGGACATCGAAACCCTGCAGGAGCTTGTCCGCCAGCTCCGCCACGCAGGCGCGAAGAGCGATGCCAGCCGGGGATGCGGGGTACACATCCACATTGGGGCGAACGGACACACAGCTCAGACGCTGCGCAACCTGGCAAACATCATGGCAAGCCACGAGAGTTTGATTGCCGAGGCGCTTGACCTCGACCACCGGCGCATGAGCCGCTACTGCCGGACGGTTGACCCCAGGTTCCTGGAGCAGGTCAACAAGAAGAAGCCCACCACGATGACGCAGCTTGCTGACATCTGGTACACCAGCCACGGCGCGAACTACGGACGCGACCAACACTATAACGACAGCCGCTACCATATGCTTAACTACCACGCGACCTTCACCAAAGGCACGGTCGAGTTTCGGCTCTTCCAGTTCGATGCGCCGACCGCCGACCGCAGGGGCGGGCTTCATGCGGGACAGCTTAAGAGCTATATCCAGCTTTGCCTCGCACTCAGCCAGATGGCAAAGGAAGTCAAGACGGCAAGCCCCAAGCCCCAGCAGAACGAGAATCCAAAATATGCGATGCGGACCTGGCTCCTGCGGCTGGGATTCATCGGAGATGAGTTTGCGACCGCAAGGGACATCCTTACCAGACGCTTAAGCGGAGACGCCGCCTTCCGCAACGGCAGAGCCGCTTGAAGGACCCGCAGGAGGTAGCCTCCTGCCACCTTACCCCGACCGCGAAAGCGGTCTTAAGGTGGTAGAAGGGTATCCCCTTCGGAAAGGACAGATTCAGAATGAAAAAACGATGCTACATCGCCTATGGCAGCAACCTCAACATGGAGCAGATGGCCCTCCGCTGTCCGCGCGCTACCATCCTTGGAACGGCGGAGCTTAAGGGCTGGGAGCTTCTATTCAAGGGAAGCAAGACCGGCGCCTATCTCACCATCGAGGAGCGTGACGGCGGCTTGGTTCCCGTCGTGATCTGGGAGGTGACGGAATCGGACGAGGCCGCGCTGGACCGATACGAGGGTTTCCCGTCCTTCTACTACAAGAAGGAGTTGCGGCTCCAGTATAAGGACATCCGAACGGTCGGGTGCAGGACGGTGGACGCTTTCGCCTACATCATGTACGAGAACAGGCCCATCGGCATCCCGTCCGATTTCTACATGAGAACCTGCCTTGAAGGATACGACGCCTTCTTCTTCGACAGAAAAGTGCTGGCAGCGGCTTATGATAAATGCAGGGAGGCGGTCGAAAATGAAGGATAATGTAAGACAGATCAGGGTGTGTCCGCTGTGCGGCAGGTCTTATGGGGAAGCCCCGGCGCTCTCCCGCACAGACAACGAGACGCTCATCTGCCCGGACTGCGGAACGCGGCAGGCTCTGGAGAGCATCGGCATCGATGCGGAGGAACGGGAGAAAATCATCTCCATCATCCACCAGTCATACCGCCCGTAAGATACACAATTGCCAGCCAGAATCTTTGTGTAGATTATGACGGTAGACAGCGCATAATTAACTTGCTATATCTCCGATTTAGAGCGAATATGTCACTACCGAAAGGGAAAACACACTAAACGGAGGGCAAGAATATGGAAAAGGCGCAGGTTGGAATGAAGGTCAAGGCTTACACGGGACGCTGCGTTGGAATACTGATCCAGAGCACGACCTGGGAGGGCGAGATCATCAAGGTCAACAAGAAGAGCATCCGGGTTCGCCTGACCGAGAGCACCAGCAGGTTCGGCAGCAGGACCACCAGCCATTGGGAGAACCTCAACACTGAGAAGACCTTCCGCTTTGTGAAGACGCTGAGTAGCGGCAAGGACTGGTACAAGAGCGAGGGCGGCCTTTACGGCGGCATCGAGATTGGCTGAAAAGCAGGAAACAGAAACCGAGAAGGAGCGGAGCCGACAGGCTCTGTTCCTCGTATATGACGAAGGTCGCACCAGGAATGGCGGCGGCTATTTTTATGCCATCGGGGAGGTGGTGACGCGCATGGCAATAAGAAAGCTGAAGAAATACAAGCCTACGAAGTTCAAGTCGAAGGATTCCCATTATGACAAGGATGCTGCCGATTACGCAGTCATGTTCATAGAGTCGCTGTGCCATACCAAAGGCACTTGGGCGGGAAAGCCCTTTGAACTGATCGACTGGCAGGAGCAGATCATCCGCGACCTGTTCGGCATACTGAAGCCTAACGGGTACCGGCAGTTCAACACGGCTTATGTGGAGATACCGAAGAAAATGGGCAAATCGGAGCTTGCGGCGGCTGTGGCGCTTTTGCTCTGCTGCGGTGACGGCGAGGAACGCGCCGAGGTGTACGGCTGCGCTGCCGACCGCCAGCAGGCTGCCATCGTATTCGACGTAGCCGCCGACATGGTGCGGATGTGTCCGGCGCTCTCCCGGCGCGTGAAGATCCTCGCTTCCCAGAAGCGGATCATCTACAAGCCCACCAACAGCTTCTACCAGGTGCTGTCGGCGGAGGCCTACTCGAAGCATGGCTTCAACATCCACGGCGTCGTGTTCGACGAGCTGCACACACAGCCCAACCGAAAGCTCTTTGATGTCATGACCAAGGGCTCCGGCGATGCCCGCATGCAGCCGCTGTACTTCCTGATCACCACCGCCGGAACCGACACCCACTCCATCTGCTATGAGACACACCAGAAGGCCAAGGACATCCTCGAAGGCCGGAAGATCGATCCGACCTTCTACCCGGTGATCTACGGCGCAGATGAGTCCGAGGACTGGACCGACCCGAAGGTTTGGAAGAAAGCCAATCCCTCACTGGGCATCACGGTCGGGATCGACAAGGTCCGGGCCGCCTGTGAATCGGCGCGGCAGAATCCCGGCGAGGAGAATGCTTTCCGGCAGCTACGGCTGAACCAGTGGGTCAAGCAGGCTGTTCGCTGGATGCCGATGGAGAAATGGGACGCCTGCGCTTTCGCGGTAAATGAGGATGATCTGGAGGGTCGGGTCTGCTATGGCGGTCTCGACCTCTCGTCTACCACCGACATCACGGCGTTCGTGCTCGTGTTCCCACCCACCGACGAGGACGACCGGTATGTGGTCCTCCCGTACTTTTGGATTCCGGAGGATTCGATGGACCTGCGCGTCCGGCGCGATCATGTTCCCTATGAGGTCTGGGAGCGCCAAGGGTACCTGATGACCACCGAGGGCAACGTGGTCCATTACGGCTATATCGAAAAGTTCATCGAGCGTCTGGGCGAAAAATTCAACATCCGGGAGATCGCCTTCGACCGCTGGGGCGCGATCCAGATGGTCCAGAATTTGGAGGGCATGGGCTTTACCGTCGTGCCCTTCGGTCAGGGCTTCAAGGACATGTCCCCGCCGACGAAGGAGCTCATGAAGCTGGTACTGGAAAAGCGGATCGCCCACGGCGGGCATCCGGTCCTGCGCTGGATGATGGACAACATTTATATTCGGACAGACCCTGCTGGCAACATCAAAGCTGACAAGGAACGCTCCACCGAGAAGATCGACGGCGCGGTCGCCACCATCATGGCGCTGGACCGGGCAATTCGCTGCGGCAATGTATCCACTGCCTCTGTTTATGATGACAGAGGCATTTTGTTTATCTGAAAGGATGGTGATGAATATGGGGATTTTGAGTGGCCTGTTCCATTCCCGCGATAAGCCTACCAACGCAACCTCCGGCAGCAGCTACCGCTTCTTCCTTGGCGGCAGCACCTCCGGTAAGACCGTGACAGAGCGCTCTGCCATGCAGATGACCGCCGTATACTCGTGCGTCAGGATTCTGGCGGAGGCCATCGCTGGGCTTCCACTTCATCTGTACACCTATAAGGAGGACGGCGGCAAGGAGAAAGCCATCGGACATCCGCTGTACCTGCTGCTGCACGACGAGCCGAATCCGGAGATGAGCTCCTTCGTCTTCCGGGAAACGCTCATGACGCACCTGCTCCTGTGGGGAAACACCTACGCGCAGATCATCCGCAACGGAAAGGGCGAGGTCGTGGCACTCTACCCCCTCATGCCCAACCGCATGACGGTGGACCGGGATTCTTCTGGGCAGCTCTTCTACAGTTACCAGATGAACAATTCCGACGCGCCGACCATGAAGGCAGGAACTGTGATCCTGAAGCCTTCAGACGTGCTGCACATCCCCGGCCTCGGCTTTGACGGGCTCGTCGGCTATAGCCCGATTGCAATGGCGAAAAACGCTATCGGGCTTGCTATCGCCACTGAGGAATACGGTGCAAAGTTCTTCGCAAACGGCGCGACACCGGGCGGCCTGCTGGAATACCCCGGCACCGTGAAGGACCCGGACCGCGTGCGCGAGAGCTGGAACAAGGGCTTTTCTGGCAGCCAGAATGCCGGGAAGGTCGCCATTTTGGAGGAAGGCATGAAATACACGCCGATCTCCATCGCGCCGGAGCAGGCGCAGTTCTTAGAGACGCGCAAGTTCCAAATCAATGAAATCGCTCGAATTTTCCGGGTGCCGCCCCACATGGTCGGCGATCTGGAGAAGTCGAGCTTTTCTAATATTGAGCAGCAGTCGCTGGAGTTTGTGAAGTACACGCTGGACCCGTGGGTGGTGCGCTGGGAACAGTCTCTGTCCCGTGCCCTTTTCACACCGGAAGAAAAGAAACAGTACTTCTTCAAATTCAATGTGGAAGGTCTGCTGCGCGGCGATTATCAGAGCCGCATGAACGGTTACGCCACCGCGAGGCAGAACGGCTGGATGTCCGCCAACGACATCCGGGAGCTGGAAAACCTAGACCGCATCCCTGCGGAGGAAGGCGGCGATTTGTACCTCATCAATGGCAATATGCTCCCGCTCGTCCACGCCGGAGCTTTTGCAGATATCGATTCGGGAAAGGAGGAATCGAAACCCGATGAACAATCCGAAGAAGTTTTGGAAGTGGAGAAATCAGGCCGACGGAGAACCGGAAGCAAGGGTTCTTGAGCTGTACGGCACCATCGCTTCCGAGAGTTGGTTTGACGATGACGTCACACCGCAGATGTTCAAGGATGAACTGTTCTCCGGCGAGGGCGACGTTGTCATCTATCTGAACAGCCCCGGCGGCGACTGCATCGCAGCCAGCCAGATCTACACGATGCTCATGGATTATACCGGCAACGTCACCATCAAGATCGACGGCATTGCGGCCTCTGCTGCGTCCGTCATTGCGATGGCGGGCACATCCGTCCTGATGGCTCCCACGAGCCTCATGATGATCCATAATCCCATGACCTCAGCCTTCGGCAGCAAGGTCGAGATGGAAAAGGCCATCGAAATGCTGGAGGAGGTCAAGGAGAGCATCGTCAACGCCTACGAGCTCCGGACCGGGCTGTCCCGCGCACGGATCTCGCACCTCATGGACAGTGAGACATGGATGAACGCGAAACGGGCCATCGAGCTCGGCTTTGCGGACGGCATGCTCACGGACGAGAAGGTCACGGCAGAAATGCCCGCCTTCGAGTTTTCGGACCGGGCCGTAGAAGCTGCGCTGATCAACAAGATCACCGCCAAGGCCAAGAAGAACACCCAGGTAGATAAGCAGGAGCTGCAGCCGGAGCCCCAAGCGGCCCCGCAGCAGGAACCCGCACCCAAACATGGCCGTTCCGTCGCTGAGCTGATGGAACGGCTCAATCTTATGAAGAACTGAGGAGGATCAATACCATGACTATTATCGAACTTCGCAACAAGCGTGCCCAGAAGCTGGCCGCTGCCAAGGCGTTTCTGGAGTCCAACCGCAATGCCGACGGCTTCCTGTCCGAGGAGGACGACGCCGTCTACACCGGCATGGAAAACGACATCACCAACCTCGGCAAGGAGATCAGCCGCATGGAGCGTCTGGAGACGATGGATGCTGAGCTGTCCCGTCCGGTGAACACCCCCATCACGGAGAAGCCTGCGGCTACCAAACCGATGGACACCAAGACTGGCCGTGCCTCTGATGCCTATAAAAAGGCGTTCTGGAACGTCACCCGCCATAAGGATTCCATGACCCCGGAGATGAAAAACGCTCTGCAGGAAGGCGTGGATTCTGAGGGAGGCTATCTCGTCCCTGACGAATTCGAGCGCACCCTGGTGCAGGGCCTGAACGCTGCCACCGTGATCCGCGCCAACGCGCATGTCATCACGACCTCCAGCGGCCTGCATAAGATCCCCGTTGTCGCCTCTCACGGCTCTGCCGCGTGGATCGATGAGGAAGGTGCCTATACCGAAAGTGACGACGTCTTCGGTCAGGTGCAGCTGGATGCACACAAGGTTGGCACCATCATCAAGGTCTCCGAGGAGCTCTTGAACGACGCCGCCTTTGATCTGGAAGGCTACATCTCTTCTGAATTTGCCCGCCGAATCGGTGACAAGGAGGAAGATGCCTTCCTGAATGGCAACGGCTCCTCCAAGCCCACCGGCATCCTTAATGCCACAGGTGGCGGTGAGGTCGGCGTTACCGCTGCAAGCGCAACTGCCATCACCGCTGATGAGCTGATCGACCTGTACTTCAGCCTCAAGGCTCCGTACCGCAAGAACGCCGTCTGGGTGCTGAATGATACGACCGTCAAGCTCATCCGCAAGCTGAAGGACAGCAGCGGCCAGTACCTGTGGCAGCCCGCCCTCCGCGACGGCGATGTGCCCACGATCCTCGGCAGGCCCTACTTCACTTCCGCATATATGCCGGAAGCTGCTGCCGGTGCCAAGACCGTCATCTTCGGTGACCTGAACTACTACTGGATCGGCGACCGTCAGGGCATCACCTTCAAGCGCTTGAACGAGCTGTTCGCCGGTAACGGTCAGGTCGGCTTCCTTGCCTCCAAGCGTCTGGACGGAAAGACTGTCCTGCCGGAGGCCATCAAGGTTCTGCAGCAGAAAAGCACTGCCGCTTCCGGCAACTGATGACAGGAAGGAGGCTGCTACATGGCACTGATTTCGCTTGATGAAGCCAAGCTGTACCTTCGGGTGGATTCTGTGGATGAGGACGTTGTGATCAGCAGCCTTCTCTCCGCATCCTGCAATCTCTGCGCGGACGTTGCACGGCTGACTGCTGACCAGTGGGCCGACATTGATTCCGGCAAGGTCCGCTCCACACGCTATACCGATGCGGAGCTCCGCCACGTCCGGGAGACCATGAAGGTCGCCATCCTCTATGCGCTCGGCTATTTGTTTGAGCACCGGGAGGACGCCGACCACCATGATCTGACCCTGACGCTGCGGTCGCTCCTCTTCGGCATCCGGGAAGGAGTGATCTCATGAATATCTCTGGACTCCGGGTGCGGATTACCATCCAGAAGAATGAGACTGTGGTGGATAAGTACGGAAACCATAAATCCACGTGGACTGACTTCTTCACCTGCTGGGCATCCGCCGTCACCAGCGGCCTCTCGACCAGCGAAAAAGAATCCGCCGGTCACACCACGGAAGCGGGCAAGCTGGACATCACCGTCCGCTATTCCAAGGAGACTGCGGCGATTAATTCCAAACAGTACCGCGTTCTTCTGGCAGACCGCATCTACAACATTCTGAGCATCGATGAAATGGGCTTCAAGCACAACAGTCGGAAGCTCCACACCCAGCTCACCGAGAGGTAACCGCCATGTCGAACCGAAAAGTAAAAATTGACGATCTGACCGACGCTGTGGTGGAGAACCTGATGGAATACAACGCTCTGGCCACCGACACCGTGAAAAAGGCGGTAAAGGCCGCTGGAACAACCGTCCGGAACGAAATCCGGCAGAACGCCCCGGAGCGGACCGGACGCTATGCCAAGTCGTGGATCAGCAAGACCACGGCGGAGTCCGCTACCTCCATGCAGGTGACGGTGTATTCGCCATCCCGGTATATGCTGGCCCACCTCTTAGAGCACGGTCATGCCAAACGCGGCGGTGGCCGGGTCCGGGCGATCCCGCATATCGCACCGGCGGAGGAAGTTGGCGCGGAGCAACTGGAGCAGGACATCCTGCGTGGCCTGAAGGAGTAAGCCATGACACACAATAAACTGATGGAGATGCTGAAAGAGACCGCTCTTCCCATCGCCTATGACCACTTTGCGGAGGGTGAATCGCCCGATCCGCCCTTTATCTGCTTTCTGTATCCTGGCTCGGATAACTTTGCCGCTGACGGCAGGGTCTATCTGAAGATCTCCGAGGTGCATGTGGAACTGTACACCGACGAGAAGAATCCGGAGCTTGAAGCAAAGCTCGAAGCTGTGCTGGACAGACACGGCATTTCTTATGAGAAAACCGAAACCTGGATTGAGAGCGAACGGCTCTACGAAGTCCTGTATTACTTTGAAATGGAGGTTTGACCGCTATGAGCAATAAAGTCAAATATAATCTGAAAAATGTCCATGCCGCGAAGCTGACGGAATCCGTGGTGGACGGGGTGACTTCCTTCTCTTATGACACCCCCAAGGCCATCCCAGGTGCGGTCAGCATCAGCCTGGACGCGGAGGGTGATTCCTCTCCCTTCTATGCGGATGGCATCGTGTATTTCCGCACCAGTTCCAACAATGGCTACAGCGGCGATCTGGAAATGGCCCTCATCCCGGAGTGGTTCCGCACCGAAATCCTGCGGGAAAAGCTGGACGCCAAGGGTGTGCTGGTGGAAAAATCCGACGTTACCGAGACGGAGAAGTTCGCCCTGCTCTTTGAGTTCGATGGTGATGCGAAGGCCATCCGTCATGTGCTGTATAACTGCAGCGCGTCCCGTCCTTCCATCGAGTCCAAGACCAAGGAGGACACCATCGAGCCGGGTACCGAAACCCTGTCCCTGACTGCCGATCCCCGCAGCGACGGGCTGGTCAAGAGCCGCACCGGTGATACCACCGACAAGGCCACCTATGATGGCTGGTACCAGACCGTGTATATTCCTGACGAAACGGAGGGTTAATCCATGCTGGAGAAAACGATCACAGTCGGCGATAAACAGGTGAAGTTCCGTTCCTCGGCAACGATTCCCCGCCTGTACCGCATTAAGTTCAAGAGAGACATTTTCAAGGACCTGTCCCGTTTGGAATCTTCCTACTCGAAGAAGAAAAACGAGGATGGGTCCTTCGCCATTGAGGATCTGGAGATCTTCGAGAATGTGGCCTACATCATGGCCTACCATGCCGACCACAGCATCCCGGACAACATTGACGACTGGCTCGACCAGTTTGAGATGTTCTCCATCTACGAAATCCTTCCGGAGATTCTGGAACTGTGGGGTTCCAATCTGGTGACCGATGTGGCTTCTAAAAAAAACTCCAGCGCAGCAGCCGTGAAATGACCACGGCCTTGTTCCTCCTGCGATGCACCGAGATCGGCATTTCCATCGCTGACCTTGACCTTCTCACCATTGGGCTTGTGATGGATATGTGGACGGAGAAAGGCAACGATAGCGTGACCTACGACAAGGTCGCATCGCAGGAGGATTTTGACCGGTTTTGATGGTAGAAGTGTTCACACTCTTGTGCTATAATTATTTTGATAAATCGGAAGTTGTGGAGGTAAAATATAGATGAATCAAGGTAGAATTATTGTAATCACAGGTGCGCCGGGAACAGGAAAGACAACAACTGCGTCGATTGTCGCAAAAGAATCGAACATGGATAAATCTGTGCATATGCACACAGACGACTTTTTCCATTATTTAAGCAAAGGAGCAATACCGCCGCATTTACCAGAGTCCAACGAACAAAATTTAGTTGTTATTGAAGCCTTTTTAGAAGCTGCGAAGCGATATGCTCGTGGGGGATATGATGTAATTGTTGACGGTATTATCGGACCGTGGTTTTTAAAGCCGTGGCAAAGTCTTGTTCGGGAACATTATGAGGTGCATTATATTATTTTAAGGGCAAGTAAGGAAGAAACCTTGAAGCGAGCTGTTGAACGCTCAAAGTTAGAC
>JALFDW010000032.1 GCA_022778545.1 bacterium
CTTCGTGCCAAGGGAGCGCATGGCGGCGATCTCCCGCCGCATCCTGAGCACATGGATGACCGCGAGCACAAGCACCGCAAGCCCCGCCGCAGCAGCGGAAAGCAGCAGCGTCAGCCGGCTCACCCGGGAAAGCTGGTTCAGACCCGGCGCAACGAGGGAATAGCCCTGATCGTAGACGGTGAGGCCGAGCTCATAGCCGCCATCCTGCTCCTCCATCAGCCCGGAGGCAGCCATCTCCGCCATGAACGCCTGAGCTTCCGCGTTTTCCAAGCGGATCGTCGTGGTGTACTGCGACAGCAGCGCCGCGGGCGCGTTCTGCACGGAATTTTCCGGCAGGATCACATCCTTTGAGTCCATCCCGTTGCCCTTGGAATAGGCTCTTGCGCCGTTCTGATCCTCGATCACGTTGCCCGCATACAGGCCCACAATCGTAAACTCCCCTTCATCGAAGAAGCCCTCCACCGGCGCGCGAAACTCCGACAAGCGGATGATCTCCCCGAACAAGTATTCCGTTTCATAAAACGAAAGAGAAACCGCGTCCCCCACCTGCCAGCCGTTGAGCACCGCGATATAATCGCTCACAAGGCAGACCTTCGCGCCGGACGCATATTCCTCCTCCGTGAAGGCGCGCCCTTCCGAGATCCGAACGCCGCCGGAATGGAACGGGCGCATGGCGGCAAGATCGTTCGTGGTGACGCCGTTGAGTGACCTGTCCGTGATGCGGCAGGCGTCTATGATCTCCTGAAAGAACGCGCCGCGCTCCGTTTCAAAGAAGCCATCCTCATAGGGCGCAATGGGGAGATAGGGCTGAAAATCGGGGGTGCCGTCCCGCATCCAGCCGAACCTTTCAGCATCGAAGCGAATGTCAAACCCTTCGTGGAAGCTGTCCTCCAACCAGATCGTAGAAACCGATGCCGTTTTTTCCCTGTCCTGCCCCAAAATGCCGCCGGCCAGCAAACACGCTGCGATGTACTCCTTCCCGGGTTCCAGGTAAAACGAGCCGTCCCCCGCTTCCGTTCCCATTTCAAACGGCGGCGAGGGGCGCGCTTCTTCCCCGGGGAGGGGCATATCCACCAGCATATGTTCCCGGATGGTACTCATCAGGGTCAGGTTCTTTTCATAACATTCCAGCGGAAGGCCGACCGCGGAATCGAGCACCGTGATCGGGAGCTTCAGTTCAACCAACGGGTAGACCGTTACCGCCTCTTCCAGATCCACGGTGAAGCGGATCACATCGTGCGCAAAAATTAAATGATAGATATCGACCCCGCCTCCATAAAACGTTTCCGCACCGTTCACGCATGCGCCGAAGCGGCGGGCAGCGTCAATGTTTTTCACGCCCGCAGCATTCCGGATGGGCGAAAGGTCATAGCCTTCCGCCGCGCATGCGCCATAACCTTCGTAATCAAAGAAACTTGTATCCGTACAGAGATTTCCTTTATAATCCATGTGCGCCTGAAAATCGGGGATGGCGACGGTTGTGAATGCCGCGTCCGCCGCGGCGATGTTGATTTCAGATTGCTTCCGAAGGTTCAGCCCCACGCAAAGGAACGCCACAACAAGCGCGGTGATGAGGAAATACGCGACGAGCTTCACCGGCGTGCGCATGGTCTGTTTCAGGCTTGTGCGAAAAAGCATACTATACCTCCTGAATTTTCTTTGTTGGTTTTCGCGCTCCATCGCGCGGAGGGGAATAGCAGGCAAATGAATGATGTACGGTTGTAGTTCTGTTCTGACGACGCGAATTCTGGATGTTATTATGTGTCTTTATCATATTATAGCAAAATGCAGGTGTCAACGAATATATCTTATATTTACATCAAATTTACAAATTTTCTTATCCATTGTTTTGCGGAAAGAATTTCCCGGGAAATGTGTGCAGGGGCAAAGCAGCCGTGCAGCGCTTATGGACGCGGGCGGCCCGGCATGATACAATAACAGCGATTCTTTATTGATGCATAAAGGAAGGGGAAGGCGCATGCGGTTTTGCCCGCTTTACAGCGGTTCATCGGGAAACGCCCTGCTTGTGGCGGCAGAAAACACAGCCATACTCGTGGATGCCGGGCTACCCGGGCGCACGGTCACGGATGCGCTTGCCGCCGCAGGCGTTGCGCCGGAGCAGCTCTCCGGCCTGCTCGTGACCCACGAGCACAGCGACCATGTGAAGGGCGTGGGCGTGTTGGCACGGCGCTATCACATCCCCGTATACGCAAACGAAGGCACCTGGCGCGGCATGCTGCCGCTCATCGGTGAGATCCCGCCGGCGCAGATGCGCGTGTTTGAAACGGAGCGGGATTTTTACCTGGGCAGAGTAAACGTGCTCCCCTTCAAGACCCCGCATGACGCGAATGAATCCGTCGGTTTCGTGTTTCGCTGCGGCGCAGGCAAGCTTTCCATCCTGACGGACGCGGGCCACATAACCGACCACATGCTCGATGCAGTCGCGGGGAGCGACCTGATCCTGATCGAATCCAACCACGATGTGGACATGCTCAAGGCCGGGCCATACCCGTTCCCCCTCAAACGCCGCATCCTTGGCGATAACGGCCACCTTTCCAACGACGCCTGCGGCGCGGCGCTCACAACGCTCTACGGCCACGGCGTGCGCAGAGCGGTGCTCGGCCACCTGAGCCGCGAAAACAACTTTGAATCTCTTGCGCTTGAGACGGTCCGTGCGGCGCTGCGCGCAAGCGACATTCCCGATGAAGCGTTTGCGCTTTCCATTGCGCACCGCGACCGCATCGGCGAAATGTTTGAGATCGATTAAATCTCTGAGCAGAAGTTAAGAAAGGATACCGCTATGACGATCCGCATTCTTTGCATCGGAAAACTGAAGGAGCGCTTTTATGCGGATGCCGTTTCGGAATTCGTGAAACGCCTTTCGCGCTATGCTTCGGTAGAGATCGTGGAGCTTGCGGACGAACGCGCGCCGGAGCAGCTCTCCGCGGCGCAGCGGGAGCAGGTGAAGGACGCTGAAGGGAAGCGGATGCTCGCCCGCGTGAGCGAAGGCGATTTTCTTGTTGCGCTGGATCAGCGTGGGACGGAGCTTTCAAGCGAGCAGCTTTCCGTGCATATGCAGAGTTGGATGAGCGCGGGCAAAAGCCGCATTGCCTTTGCGATCGGCGGTTCGCTTGGCCATTCCGAAGCCGTGCTTGCCCGGGCGGATTTCCGCCTTTCCTTTGGGAAGCCAACGTTTTCACACCAGATTTTCCGCATCATGCTGCTGGAGCAAATCTACCGTGCGTTCAAAATCATGAACGGGGAGCCGTATCACAAATAGGGCTCGTATTCTGTTTATATATGCCGTATTTCAGCGAATAGTCTGCTTTTTGATCTTCCACGCAATGGATTCCACGAGTTGCGCGTATTTCATGTTCGGATTATCCAGGTAAGCCAGGATGCAGCTTGTGATGTCGATGCCGTTTGGAGCTTCTGTTGTTTGCTTTTTCCCGAAGATATGAAGTGTAATGTCCATGCACAGCCCATGGTCATCTACCTTTGCGATCGCTTTTTGAACGAACCCGAGAAAAGGCACAGGAAGCTCCATGGACGCAGCGCTCCCGCCGAACTTGCGCAGTTTGATGTTGTCGCCGTACTTGGCGAGGCATTGCTTTATGGCCTCTTCTTCTCTCATGCGGTTCCTCCGAATTGAACTATGTTAAAACATGCCTGATTTACTTAATATACTATCGCATGCCTCCCATGACGGCAACGCTTCTTTATATGTCTTTATAAAACTTTAACGGAATACCCGGATTGGGCTGCTTCTTTGCATACAAAAAAGAACCGAAGATTCCTCTCCGGTTCATTTTGCTGCTTTGTTATTTGAGCCAAAGCCAGATCACGAGCCCCAGCCCGCCAAACATCGCAATGCCGAACACTGCATAGGCCGCGAACACACCGCCGTATGCGGCAATGCGCTCCTTTAAGGTGAGCTTGACCGGCTCCGGCTTTTCCTCCGCAACGCCATACGGCGCGGGAGGCTTCCGCCGGCGGCGGGAAAACGTGCCGGGCATGCCGTCAATACTCATGTCCGCAATGACGCGCCCATCGTCCACAAAGTCATCTTTCCGGCGCTTTGCCACGTTTTCCACTCACTCCTTTGTTGTTATTCCTTATCCTGCGCATACAGGTGGCAGGCCACCATGTGCCCGGGTTCGTACTCCTTGAACTGCGGGACTTCCTTTTCGCAAACATCCATGCAATACTGGCAGCGCGTACGGAACTTGCAGCCGGAAGGCGGGTTGGCCGGGCTCGGGATGTCGCCCTTGAGGATGATGCGGTTCATCTTCATGTCCGGATCGGGCATCGGAACCGCGCTCAGCAGCGCCTTGGTGTAAGGATGCATCGGGTTGGCGAAAATCTTTGCCTTGTCGCCCGTTTCCACCAGGTTGCCGAGATACATCACGCCGATGGTATCCGAAATATGCTCCACGACGGAAAGGTCATGGGAGATGAACAGGTAGGTATACCCGAACTGCGTCTGCAGATCCTTCATCAGGTTGATGATCTGCGCCTGGATGGAAACGTCCAGCGCGGATACCGGCTCGTCGCAGATGATGAATTCCGGGTTGAGCGCCACCGCGCGCGCAATGCAGATGCGCTGACGCTGGCCGCCGGAAAACTCATGCGGGTAACGATAGAAGTACTGAGGCTGAAGGCCACAGTCCTTCATGACCTTTCGGATGTAGGACTGATACTGCGATTTCGGCACGATATTATGCGTGCGCACCGCTTCGCCGATGATCTCGCCGACAGGCATACGCGGCGAAAGGCTGGAGTAAGGATCCTGGAAGATCATCTGCATATGCGGGCGCAGCGCGCGCAGCTCCTTCTTGGGGAGCTTTGCAAGGTCCTGCCCCTTGAACATGACCGTACCGCCGGTCACGTCATGCAGGCGCAGGATCGTGCGGCCGACCGTGGTCTTGCCGCAGCCGGATTCGCCCACAAGGCCCATCGTCGTGCCGCGTTTGATGGTGAAGGACACATCGTCCACAGCCTTCACGAAAGCCTTGGGCCTGCCAAGGGCGGAGGAGTTAATGGGATAATACTTTTTAAGGTTTTGTACTACCAAGAGGTTGTCGTTTTCCATTTTCTACCTCCTCATTCGCTCTTCTTGCCCGTGAGTGCATCAAAGAATACCGCGTCCCGATCCTCTTCATAGAGGTAGCAGGCGGCAAAATGCGTCGGGGAAAACTGGAGCATCGGCGGGTATGCGCCGTCGCACTTTCCGATGCACTTTTCGCAGCGGTTCTTGAAGTAGCAGTGGTTGGGCATGTTGATCGGGTTCGGAACCTGCCCGGGAATGCTGTAAAGCCGGTCCACCGCCTTGTTCACGCTCGGCTTGCTGCGCATCAGGCCAACGGTGTACGGGTGCTTCGGGTTATGGAAGATCTCCCGCACGGTGCCTTTTTCGATGATGCGGCCAGCGTACATGACCACAACGTAATCCGCCATTTCCGCGATGACGCCAAGGTCATGGGTGATGAGCATGATGCTGCCGTTGATCTTTTCTTTGATGTTGCGCAGAAGGTCGAGGATCTGCGCCTGAATGGTAACGTCAAGCGCGGTGGTCGGTTCGTCCGCAATGATAAGGCGCGGGTCACAGGAAAGCGCCATCGCGATCATGACCCTCTGCCGCATGCCGCCGGAAAGCTCGTGCGGATAGCTCGCGTAGACCTTTTCCGGCATGGCAATGCCGACGAGCTGGAGCATCTCGATGGAATGCTTCTTTGCGCTTTCCGCCGTCGCACCCTCTTCATGCAGGAGCACGACTTCGTCCATCTGCTCGCCGATGGTAAACACCGGGTTGAGGCTCGTCATCGGCTCCTGGAAGATCATGGCGATCTCCTTGCCGCGGATGTGGAGCATCTCGTTCTTCGGCATTTTCGCGATGTTGTAGCACTTGCCGTTGCTGGCGAGGTAACGGATCTCGCCGGAAACGATCTGCCCCTGCGGCGCCTGCACGAGCTGCATCAGCGAAAGCGAAGTAACGGACTTGCCGCAGCCGGATTCGCCCACGATGCCGACCGTTGTGCCCTGGGGCACATCGTACGTCACGCCGTCCACAGCCTTCACCGTGCCGATGTCGGTGTAGAAGTAAGTATGCAGATCATCGAACTCAACGACGTTCTTCGGGTCGCGCATTTCGGAAAGGTATTCCGATTCGGGCACGTTCTTGCGCGCCTTGTTGCGCTCGAACTCGCGCGTGATCTTTGCGTTTTCCTTGCTGATGCGGCGCTCGTCGCGCAGCGTCAGATATTCGGTATCATCAATACCCTGAATCTTCTTTTTCTTGAATTTATCTAACATTGCCATGGCGCTACCTCTTCATTCTCGGGTCAAACGCATCGCGCAGGCCATCGCCGATGAAGCTGAAGCCAAGCACCGTGATGATGATCAGGACGCCCGCGGGGACCCACATGTTCGGATAGTTCGCAAGGATCTCCTGGCCCTTGGAGGGGTCTGCCAGCGCGATCATGGAACCCCATGCAGCGCGCGGGAAGGGAACGCCCAGGCCAAGGTAGGAAAGCGTGGACTCATAAAGGATGATGCCGCCGAGGCCAAGTGTCATGGAAACGATCAGCTGCGGCATGACGTTCGGGATCAGGTGCTTGAAGATCTTGTGCATGGCGGAAAGGCCGGTGGTCTCCGCAGCGAGCATGTATTCCTGCTCACGCAGCATCAGGATCTGGCCGCGGACGATGCGCGCGGCACCCGTCCAGCCCATCAGCGTCAGGAACGCCATGAGGTAGTAGATGCGGTGCTCCGCCGGAATGCTCTCGATGGAGGCGATTGCCGCGGAGAGGATGAGAAGGATCGGCATGCCCGGCAGGCAGGCAAAGATATCCACAACACGCATGACCACCTGATCGACCCACTTGCCGAAGTAGCCTGCGAAGCCGCCCAGCACGATGCCGATGATCGTCTCAAGGAAGATGACGATGAAGGAGATCACGAGCGAGATGCGGCCGCCGTACATCAGGCGCACCAGAATATCAAAGCCCGAAGTATCCGTGCCGAGCCAGTGATCCTTGGAAGGCGGCGCCTTGAAGCTCACGATCGACTGCGAACGGTCGTAGTAGGTATATTCCTTGCCGTCCGCCGCATAGAAATCACCCTTGGAGACCATGTCCGAAACGCGCTCGATCTTGAACATCTGCGTTTCGCCGTAGCCCCAAACGGCGTCCGTGATCACAGGCCCCAGAAAGGAGAACAGGAACACGAAAACGATCATGCAGAGGCCGGCGATGGAAAGCTTGCTGCGGAAGAACCGCTTTGCAACCATGCGGCCGGGCGAGATGACGCGGAAGTTTTCCTCGACGATGATCTCATCGCCGGAAATGTCCGTGTAGCTGCGCTGTTCCGCGGCTTCCGTCTCTTCCTGAACGACTTCGTCCTCCACAAGGTCGGTCAAGCTGTGGTGAGGCAGCGTTTCTTCCGGCTTGTTCGATTCATTAAAAGGAACTTTGTTTTCCATAACGCACCTCCCTTATTTCAGTTTTACGCGCGGGTCGACAACCATGTACATCAGGTCGGAGATCAGCATGCCAAGCACCGTAAGGATCGCGAGGAACATGTTGTATCCCATGATGAACGGAATGTCGCCCTGCTGGGTAGCGCGCAGCGCCATATAGCCGATGCCGGGGATCGCAAACACCGTTTCGGTGATCATTGCGCCGCCGAACAGGCTCGGAAGAGCGCCGCTCAGGGAAGTCACCAACGGGATCATGGTGTTTTTGAAGGCGTGCTTATAAACGACGGTATGCTCCGAAAGGCCCTTTGCGCGGGCTGTGCGGATATAATCGGAGTTGAGCACCTCCAGCATGTTGGTTCTCGTGAACTTCATCGTGCCGCCGATGCCGAGCACGACAAGCACCGTGATCGGCAGGATCAAGTGCCAGGCCTTATCCAGGAACACCTGGAAGCCCTGGCCGGGCAGGAAGACCTTGGTCGCGGTCGTCAGGCCTTGCAGCGGCAGCCAGCGCAGCTGGATGGAGAACACGTTCATCAGCAATGCTGAAAGGAAGAACGAAGGCAAGGCCGTGCCGATCATGGCGAACACGGAAACAGTATAGTCATAAGCCCCGTATTGATTCACGGAAGCTTTAATTCCCATGGGTATTGCAATTGCGATTTCAAGTACGAATGCGATAAGCGCAATGATGAAGGAAGTCCAGATGTATTCCCCAAGCACCTCCGTCACCGGCTTTCCGTAAAGGAAAGAATAGCCGAGGTCACCCGTCATCGTGCTGCCGAGCCAGGAAAAATAGCTTTTCATGATACCGCCAAAGCTCTTGTCCGCAAGGCCGTAAAGCTCTTTCAGGTGCATCACGTCCTCTTGCGTCATGGCTCCGCTTTGTACGGCGGCCGCGGTTTGCTGATCGATATAGTCAGCGGGCATCAGCATGGTCAGCATGTAGATCAGCACGGATACGCCGACCAGGATCACCACCGCGAGAATGAGTCTTTTAAGGATATATTTCCACATAATGAATCCCTCTCCCAATTCCCGTCGTGCATGTTATGGTATTACAGGGCTTGGCTTGCGCCAAGCCCTGTAACATTGCGACAGTTTTATTGTGCGGGTATGCCCCGCAGATTTGATGTGTTAGTTGAGTTCCACATTCCAGATGTATGCGAGCGGTCCCTGGAACGGAGTCACGTCGTCACCGCTGAAGAGGGTGGATGCGTTGATGACGTCCTTGTTGAACACGAACATGTTCTTGCGCTGATAGGTCGGGAGCTGCACAGCCATCTGGCCTGCGAGTTCGAGCGCCTTGGCATAGATCGGCTTGCGCTCTTCGCGGTCAAGCGTGGAGCGGCCGGCCATGATGAGGCTGTTGAGCTCGGTGAGGATGGCCTTCTGGTCTTCGGAACCGTTCTTGAAGATCTCGTAGAGGCCGGTCGCCATGGGGGAAGTACCCTGGTTCTCGGCGGGATCGGAGTACCAGATCTGGAACATGTCGGGGTCAACGCCGCCGCTGCCCCAAGCAGCCGCCCAAACCTGAACGCCGGATTCGTAAGCGGTGGAGAGCTTGTTGAGCACGTTCTGGTCGACTTCGATGTCAGCCTTCACGCCAGCCTTGGCAAGGACTTCCTGCGCGTTCACTAAAATCGTGCCGGCCGGGTGATCCTTCGCATCGGCGGGGAGGGTCATCTTGATGGTGACCTGACCGCTGCGCTCTGCGCCCATGAGATCCTTGTAGCCTTCGGGATAGTTCATGGTGTTAGTGGCTTCGTCATAGACGTAACCTGCCTCGATGAACTTCGCCTTGACCTGCTCGCCAGTCTCGTCGTACTCGTAGATCGGCGCCGGATTGTCCGGGTAAGCCCACTGGATCTTGGTCATGTTGCGGGTGTTGACGCTCGCAAGTTCGCCATAGTAGTCGTCGATGGAGAGCTGCGGGTTCATAGCCATCACGATGGCCTGGCGGGCAGCCAGTTCGGGGATGTACTGCGCGTTGATGCCGATGTAGCCGTAACCATCGTTGTCCACGAGGATGTAGCCGAGCTTCGCGTAGTCGCCTTCACCAGCGGTGATGGTGTTGATGATCTCGGTGGAAGCGGACGGATCGGAATAGTGGACCGTGCCGGTCTTCAGAGCATCCATTTCGGAACCGAGGGTGATCTCCTGCATACGGAGGGTCTGGATCTTCGGGGAACCAAGCATGAAGCTGTCGTTCGCGGTGAAGGTCACAACGTTGTCCTTATAGCTCTCGAAGACGTAGGGGCCAGCGCCGAGCGGCCTGTCGTTCTTCGTCTTCATGTGCTGCATGAACTCGGCGGAGCCGGTCACAACACCATACTCATTGAGTTCGCCGGTGAAGCCTTCCGTGTAGTAATGGAAGGGAGCAACGGTGATGCCGATCTGGTAGATGGCAACGGGGTCAACCGCGTCGAAGATGATCTCGACGTATTCACGCTCAACGCCGTCTTCGCAGACTTCCTTGCCGGAAGTGATGCCGGAGATGGACTGAACGCCGCCTTCGACAGCGCCTTCGTTGGCGAGGTAGAGGTCACGCACACGATCCTGGATCAGGATGTCGCCAGCGATCTCCACGTTGAGACCGTCAGCATCGGAGAGGTTCCAGCCATAAGCGGCAAAGATGTTCTTCCAGTAGATCTCGGCGTTGACTTCGTCGGTGCCGAGGGTGTAGGTCTCGCCAAGGGGGGCGGTGGTCAGAACGCCGTCAGTCACTCCGCCGAAGCCCCAGAGAACCATACCGAGCGCAGCCTGCAGGGAGGGATCCGCAGCAACTTCTTCCGGAGTCTTGCCGATCTCGTCCATGGAGTAATCAGCGCTGTAGTTGGCAACGCAGTAGTCGATGATTTCCTGCGCCATTGCAGCGCCGGCTTCATCCATGTGGGACCAGAAGGCCTCAACCTGCTCAGCAGTCGCACCTTCAACAGTGGGGTAAACGGGGGTGCCGTCTTCCGCCTGGGTGATGCCCGCATCGTAGATCGCGTTCGCGACTGCGAGGGCTTCCGCGCTGGTCTGGAGACGATACTCGGCAGCGCCGCGGATCTTCTGGCTGTAGAGCGTGGAGATTCCGTCATAAGCGGGATCGAGGTACACATAGAAGTTGAAGAGGACGTCCTTCGCAGTGACGGGTTCGCCATCGCTGAAGGTGATGCCGTTCTTCAGGACGACCTTGTAGGTCATGGTGTTGTTGTCGTAGTCCACATCCTCGGTGTAGGAGTACGCGAGGCAGGGATACTCAACGCCAGCGAGAACGTTGCCCTTCTTGTCGGTGTAAAGAAGGCCGATCTGGGTCTCGCTCTGCACGTCGTTATCATAGGCGGACGTGTAGAAGAAGGGGCTGAACTTGCCATCCAGCGTGCTGGTGCTCAGCACCAGGGGCGCGGTGGCGTTGTTGCCCGTGCGGGGCGTCACGGTCGCATCATAGCGATCCGCGGGCACATCGGGCAGGATCTCCGCGGGAACTTCTTCCGTGGGAGCAGGAGTGGGTTCGGCGGGGGCGGGAGTCGGTTCTTCCGTGTTGTTGTTGGCCGGCTGGCAGCCTACCACCGCAAACAACATCATCGCAGCAAGCGCAAGCGCGAGCCAACGACCAAGCGTGTTGTTCTTCATCGTTTTACCTCCATTTTGTTTTTTTATTTTGTATATCGCGCGGAGTCTCCCCCAACGCAAAACACAATCAGTTTAGAAACTGCACGGCGCCTCAATGCGGCAGCGCGGTGCGGAAAGCCGGCAGGCTCATTCCAGCACGAGGTTCTTCTTCACAGCGCCGGAGGCCTCAAACTTGATGCCCTCCACCGTGCAGTTGTTCACCTGGCTGCCGGTGCCTTTGCCGAACAGGTCGCCCAGCACATAGGCTGCGGTGCCATCATCGCCCTTGCCGGCCGTGATGGTCAGGTTGCGGAACGTGCAATTCTCCACGGTCGTGTTCTTCGCTTCCGCCGCGAAGAAGCCCGCCGTCACCTTGATGCCCGGGTTCACGCTGATCTCGAGCGCGCAATCCTCAAACACGACGTTTGAGATCACAGCGCCATCCATGTTAACGGCAATGCCGCCGAACTTTTCTTTATCGGTGTCGATCTTCTTGCTCGAAAGCTTCACCGTCAGGTTGCGGATGGTGTGGCCGTTGCCTTCGATCGTGCCGTTGAAGCTGTCCGCGATCTCAAGCTTGATGCCGCTGAAGTCAAGATCTGCATCGAGGATATAACCGTTGATCTCGCTGCCCGCAGCATCCGCGCCGGCGAAGGAATACTTGCCGGCCTTCTTCAGGCTTTCCACGGAGGAAACGCGCACATAAAGCCCCTTCGTGAAATTGATGTAAACGACGCGGGAGGCGGTGTTCGCCTGATACGCTTCGATGTTCTCTTCGATGAGCTGATCCTTATAGGCGCGGATCTCCGCAAGCGCCGCCGGATCCTCCGTCAGCAGTTTGTAGCCGGCCTTGTTGATGTAAAGGTGCGTGGTATCCTCCACCACAGCTTCCTGCTCAGCATCCTCGCCGGTCTCTTCCGGCTCAACATATTCCGCAGCTTCAAAATACTGCGGGAAACGCGCGGCGAGCTTGGAATAGATCTCCTCATTTTCCATGAGAAGCTCAACATGCTCATAAGTCGTGAAATCGTAAGGGATGGTGCAGGCCGCGTCCGCATAATAACCGGCGAACGAATAGCCCTGCGGGGTGCTCAGGCTGAGCGTGCCCTGGCTGAGCTCCTGGATCGGCGAATCCGCGGTAATATTCTTGCTGAAGACCGTCTCGCCGGTGGCGGCGTTGACATAATCCACCTTGCCCTGCGGGATCCAGCGCGCATAGAGCGTCATGTTTTCCGTGATGCGGTCCTCATCGAAATCCCAGCGGTCTTCCGCGGAGAATTTGTAGGTGGTGTTGCCGTTGGCATCCGTCACATCTTCTTTGGCGGTGTACCAGCCGGCCAGAATGTAGCCGTCCTTCACAGGCTCAACCAGCATGTTCGTCGTGCCGGAGGGCTCGAACAGGTAGGAGTTGTTCATGTAGTACACTTCGCGGGATCCGCGGCTGTTGATGATGCCGCCGAGCGCATCATAAATGACGCAGCGATCGTAGCCCCAGTCGCCCGGGTCGATCCCGTCGTTGGAACCCGAGCAAGCCGAAGCGAACACCGCGCAAACCAAAATTATGCTGATGATTCCGATCCGCTTGAGTTTCAACTTCATGCCCGCCATATCGTTTCCTCCAAACAACATTTTTTAATTTATTTCTTCAGCTTTCTTGCAACTTGCCTGTCCGCCTCAGCGCACAAGGCTTTTTTGCCTACCCTTGCAAGGGCGCACACAAAAAATTGCACATACAAAACCTTATGCGTCGCAATAATTATATTTGCCAATAAACCGTGTATTACCCGAATATGGGTATATGTATATGTTTTACTTGTTAACATGTGCATAAATCAACCCGTTTTCGGGTAACATCAAGAAAAACGGAGGCTGTATGACATATTCCGACATCTTGATCCAACGCATCCTGACGCTGTGTAAGCGCAGGGGAATCACCTGCAATAAATTGGCTACCATGTGCGGACTCAACCAGTCCACGATCGACAATATCGTCCGTGGCATTACAAAAGACCCCCGCATCACGACGCTGCATCACATCGCCATCGGCTTCAACATGACGCTGGCCGAATTTCTGGATTTCCGCGAATTGAACGAATTTTCCTTTGACGATTACTTCGCCGAAACGGATGATCCGCATCCGGAATCATTTAATTAATTTATAATCCGCCTTTCCGCATAACATGCATGGTGAATGCATCCTCTCCGGAAACGCATCGTATCAGCGTATATATTATATATAATATATAATGTAGAAAGCGCGCACCAATGTGAGCGCGGTTTTAATAAGGCGGGGGGGGACGCCCCTCCCCCCCCTCTCCGTCAGCGCTCCGCGCTGCCACCTCTCCCGTGGGGAGAGGCAAGAACGCTTCAATGTAAG
>JALFDW010000036.1 GCA_022778545.1 bacterium
GTGACCTTTTCGCATCCTGCTGTTTATTTCTGCGTATGGCATTTCGGAAAGAAACGACACGGCAATGTCCTCGGGTTTTCCAAAGTGCGCATAATAATCAGATAACAAAGCGGAGGGATTTTTAGCGGCGTATGCCGCAAGAGATTCCTGTAAGTCGCAGAGGAATCCCTTTTTGTGCAATCCGCCTATTGGAATATGCCTTTTTACCTGCCTGAAATATCTTTCTGACTGTTTCATTTCCCATTCACCTCATTACCATGCGTTAAAATCAACTGTACACCGGTATGGATAGAATTATAATCCTCTAAGAGCGTAGCATAATACTTTTGCCCGTTCTCAGAGATCTGATAGTATACCCTGGTCATACGTTTACCTACCCGGATGCGGGTTGCATCCAAATAGCCGTCATCCTCAAGCCTATACAGGATGGGATATAGTGTGCCTTCCGGTAATATAAATCTCCCGCCGCTGATGCTATCCAATGCCTGTGCAATCTCATAGCCGTACATTTCGCGCTCACTAAGCAGCGATAGTATACACAGAGTGGCTACCCCTCTTTTGAAATGGCTTTGTAATGTTTCCTGCTGCATATATTTTCCTTCATAGACTTCATCGAGAATACTAATTCAAATATATAATATACCAGGTTTATTCAAATGTATATACTATGTTTACAATAGTATTATTGACAACAGTTATTATATCTTATAAACTGTATGTAGTTGATGGTTGAACAATACAAATTGCTTAATACGTTTAAGAGGCAGGTGATATTTTTAAGCGATATTGGGACGTGTGCCACATGAGGATTGCGGCATTTTTATTGAGAATTAAAATCACACAGGAGACATTTATGAAAAAAATATGCTTAGCCTTGTTTTTATCGGGGTGCATCTTACTTGCTGGATGCCAGAAAACAAAACCGGAAATTATGCCCGCTGAGAATTTGGCGACAGAACAAACACCGAGCCTGATGTCGGTCACTCCTATGGCAGAATCTCCCAAGCAAACAACGAGAAACATGGATGACAAAGAGGCAATCGAAGCAGTGGTCAGCGAGTATTTTTCATTACGGCACAAACTGAGATCCATCATTACCGATTCACCCTTTGATACACAATCCGAAACCCTGCTTCAACTGCTATCCTGCTGTCACGGCGATGACTTCCTGAATGAAACGCTCATAACATGCCAAATGCTTTACGAGCAGATGCAGGCCGTTGGTCAGGCAAGAGAGATGGATTTTTCTTATGCAAGCTATTCGACAAGGAACAAGTATAACAGTATTGATGTAAATACGCCTTATGCGGTTGTTAATGTTCTGGATGAAATAAAATTCTGTTTGGCAGCCGATCCTGAAGTAGAGAGCACCGCAGGCGATACGCATATCCTACAGCTTGAAAAAATTGATGGAATTTGGAAGATAACGGACGATCAATGTGATTTAGCTGGGTACTATTCCCAAAGATATGAAGCATATAGAAGCAAATGTCCCTATGAAGAAATTGATAGAATTAATGAATATATCATTGAGAAGTTTCGCAGTGAAGTGAAAATGGGTCTTGATTCAGCGCAAAACCTTCCATAATGTTGAGGACATAAGTTTGTTGCAGGATGAGTTTTATTCTATGGATTGCGGCAATGCGAAACGCATAATTTAGCTGATAGCCGTCTAATCGGAAAAACAGAGCGAGGCGTATCCTTCGCTCCATTTTATAACCCGTTTCACCCTTGGAGACCGCTAAAACAAACGACAAATCCGAACCCCCTCACCAATCGGCGTTGGGTTCGGATTTGATTGCTGTGGTGGAGCTTAGGGGATTCGAACCCCTGACTTCCACACTGCCAGTGTGGCACTCTAGCCAGCTGAGCTAAAGCCCCATCCTAAAATTGGCTGCTCGCTCCGGCACACCGGGCGAATGCCTCACGCTTTTGCGCAGGGATTATTATACTGCATTCCGCGCGGTTTGTAAAGCTTTTTTTGTTATATTTGCGCAGCACCTTCACATCGGCACAAAAGCCCGTCATTTAAAATACTGATACAGCGTGCAGGGCATGCCGCCATTTGAGAGTTTGCGCCGTTTATCCGCACGGCGGCCGTATACGCGTTCAAAATCCGCATATGCAGTGATGATGCTCTTGCGCCAGCCGGAAAGGCCGTCGAACGCCGTACGCATCTCCCGGTACAGGCGCTCCGCCTCGCTTTTTTTGAACATGCGCTCGCCATAGGGCGGATTGCAAACGAGCACGCCCCCCATTTTGTCGCTCGCAAGCTCGCGCACGGGGCGCACCGCCCAGTTTACCATGATCCCCGCTTTCTTCGCATGCTTTTTGCACAGGTCAATGGAATGCGCGTCGATATCCGAGCCGAGGATATCGAGCTTTCGCGGTGTCACTGCATCCCGCGCTTCCTCCCGGGCAAGGGCAAACACGCGCTCCGGCAGGAACGGCCATTCCTCCGCAGCGAAGGGGCGGTTCAGGCCCGGCGCACGGTTCTCCGCGATCATTGCAGCCTCGATGGGCATCGTACCGCTGCCGCACATGGGATCGATCAGCGGCTGCTCCGGCGCATACCGCGAAAGCAGCACGATTGCCGCGCCGAGCGTTTCCGAAATGGGGGCGGAAACGTTGAACGTGCGGTAGCCGCGGCGGGAGAGCCCCGCGCCGCAGGGGTCAAGCGCAAGCGTGACCACATCCTTCAGGATGCCCACCTCCACGATGACCTCCTTCCCCGTTTCCGGCAAAGTTTGCGTATGATAAGCCGCGCGGAGGTTTTCCACAATGGCTTTCTTCGTGATGCTCTGGCAGTCCGAAACAGAAAACAGCGTGCTTTTCGCGCTCTTCCCGTTGACGTGGATGAACGCATCCCGCGCCAGGTACTGCTTCCAGGGCAGCGCCTTCACGCCCTCAAACAGTTCTTCAAACGTGCGCGCTTCAAACGTGCCCACCTCTGCCAGCACGCGCTCTGCCGTGCGCAGCCAGAGGCACGCACGCGCCATGGCGGAAAAATCTCCGGGAAAGGTGACGCGCGCGTCCGCAACGCTCTCCGGCTCGATCCCAATGCGCCGGAGCTCCGCTGCCACGAGCGATTCCAGCCCCAATTTACATGTCGCGATCAATCTCATGCTTTGTCCTTCGGTTTCGTCAATTTGGAAAGGGCGTTGTTGAGCCGGAGCGCAGAAACGCCATACTGCATGCAAACATCGGCGCGGGCCGTCTTTTCGCCGCACTGCTTGCAGGCAAGATACGCAAGCGCCGCCGCCATCGCCATGACCTGATGGCGATTGAGGCGCGGATATTGCCCACCAAGCAGTGCAACATGATCCGCCCAGAGCTGCACCGCCGCAATCAGCACCTTTTCCGGCCATTTGCCATACATTTCGCCGATGCAGGCCGTAATCACCTCGCCGTACGCTTTGGGCAGGTCCGCCGGGAATCCCTTTGCAAAGCTGATGCTGCTCTCCACGAGCCTGCCGCCGATATAGCCGACAAACGGCCCTTCGGCGCCCATCTGCGCCAACAGCGCAAACGCTTCCTGCTTCAGGCGGTCCGGCTGATCCATGCGTATAGCATAATCGCGCAGCAGCGCCTCGGCACGCGCGTCATGGAAGGAGGCAACGAGCGAGAGCAACGTGCGCTTGATTCCCTCCTCCGGCATGCTGAAGCCCCACTCCACAAGGTTCAGCAGTTCATCATCCTCGCGCCAGCGTGCGGCGACCTCCTCCTGCGGGAGGCTCAGAATGGCATTCAGGCGGCTCACGCGCGCGATCATCTCATCCACCGGTACCTGATAGTGAAACATAAACTCCCGCTTGCGCCCGTGCGGCATACCGCCCGTCTGCGCGGCACGGCAAAGGCCGCGATAGTAGCGCGCCACAGTGTCGCCCGCGTTGATTTTTAAGAGTTTGTCATAGCACTCCGTTGCTTCCTGATACCGCCCTGTCTCATAAGCGCATACGGCCAGGCGATGCAAAGCTCCCGTTTCGTAAGGATAATAGCGCACAAGGCGCTGCATGACGCCGTAGGCCTCCTCAAAGCGGCCAAGTTCCATCAGGACGAGCGCAATGCGGTTGATCTCCTCCGGTTCATCCGTTTCCTGCCGCAGCAGCGCATCCGCCATGCGGTTTGCGTTCGCATCGTCGTGCATCGCGCTGTAAACCATGGCAAGGTTGCACATCGCCTGCACATTTTTCGGGTCATCCCGCAGCACAGCATGCGCCTCCGCCGCGGCGCGCTTGTTGTCCCGCATGCAGAAATACGCCAGCGCAAGGTTGTTGCGCGCATAAGCAAGTTTCGGCGCAAGCGTCAGCGCATGCTGGAGCGTTTCGACCGCCGCTTGGTACTGATCCTGCTCCAGCAGGGTACGCCCCTCCTCCGCAAGGTCATAAGCCCGGTCTTCCTTTGAAAGGGCAAAAAGCCCATCCCCCTCAGCACCGAATTCAGCATCATCGATCGCATCAAGCATGTCGTAGGCGTCGTAGATAAATTCGCCGTCCGGGTCAAGAGCAAGGTAATGCTCCAGCGCATTCCGCGCATTTTCGTAATCGTAAAGGCCAACGAAGTTACAGCCCATACCGAAATAGCACTCCGGGTCCGCCTCCTCATCCCTACCGCCGCGCGTAAGCGCAAACAGAATGCGGTTGGATTCCTCAAAACGGCACATCTCCGTGAGCACCTGCGCCATTGCGATGCGGATCTCCCGGTTGTCCGGGTCGCACTTGAGCGCCCGGGCGTAATACGCAATGGCGTCCGGCAGGTTGTTTTTGTCGAGCTTTTCCAGCCCGCGCTTATAGAAAAAATCGCCCGATTGTTGAAAGGGCAGCACCTTGCCGCGCCCGGCAAGCGCCCGAACATCCCGTTTGGTCACGCGTTGTCTTTTCCTTTCGCCTCCGCAAGCAGGCGGCGGAGATCCTCCTCGGTAAACTGATATTGTTTATTACAGAAATGGCATGTAAGCTCCGCGCCGTGCTCCTCTGCGATCATGTCGGAAAGTTCCGCTTCTCCCAGGGAGATCAGCACGCGCTCCAGGCGCTCGCGGCTGCAATCGCATTGGAATTCCGGATGCTGGTTCGCCGTGATCTTAAAGTCCATGCCTTCGAACAGCTGCAGCAGCGCATCCTTCAGGGATACGCCGCTCTCGAGCGTCGCCGTAAGCGTTTCGATTTCCTTTGCCTTTTCCGTCAGTGCATCGATCACCTCGTCCGGGCAGCCGGGCAAAGGCTGCGCCAAAAGGCCGCCCGCCGCACGCACCGCGCCGTTTTCCGCGTTCACGCGCACGCCGAGGTACACAAGCGAAGGCTGCTGCTCCGATACGGTGAAATACCGGGCAAAATCCTCCGCGATCTCGCCGGACTGGATGGGGCAAGTGCCCACATAGGGCTCTTTCAGGCCCATGTCGCGGATGACGGTAAGGTCACCGAACCAGCCGACCGCCAGCGCGACGTCGAGCTTGCCGTTCGGCGCAGGCGGAAGCTCCAGCCTGGGGTTCTCAACATAGCCCTTCACGCGGCCTGTCCAATCCGCCGTGCAGACGATGTTCCCGGCTTCGCCGCCGCCCTTGAGCATGGCGGTGACCCGCTCATCCGCGTTTTTGAGCTGCGCCCCCATCATGGAGGTCATCATAAGCGTCCGGCCAAGCGCCGCCGTGCATACCCGTGAAAGCCCATGCGTTTCGCGCGCCTTCTCCACAAGCGCCTCCCCGGAGATCGCCATTATTTTTACTGTTGAATCCGCAAGAAGCCCGCGGATGATGATGTCTTCCATTTTTATGTTCCTTTCTTTGCAACAAATTGCAGCCGCTCGCTCGTTTCCTTCGGCGGCTCAAGCGTAAACGCCTCGTAGGCCGCTATATCCCCAAAGCCCGCAGCCGCAAGCGCCGTGCGGATCTCCCGTTCCGAATGGGCGCGTTGGATGTGCGTTTCCGTGAAGCGCGTATAGCGTTCCCCCTCCTCCTCCCGGGCAAAGAACGTAAGATCCATGCGGATGAGCTTCGTTTCCGGGTCGTAAGCATTCTGCCAGATGTAAGCGGAATCCGTTTCATCGAGCGCGAAGGTGTTGTCTCCCAGGATCGTGGAAAGCTTATAGCGGGAGGAAACGTCAAACAGCAGCAGGCCGCCCGGTTTGAGCGCCGCATATGCCGCGGCGGCAAATTCCGAAAGCGCAGCGCGCGAAGCAAGATAGTTCACACCATCGCATGCGGAGACCACCGCGTCCACGCTGCGGTGCAGGCTGAGCCTGCGCATATCCTGCCGGATAAAAGGGATCTTGAGCCGCGCCTTCCGCGCCTTTTCCGCCGCAATGGCAAGCATTTCTTCGGAAATGTCCTGCCCGGTAACGCTGTGCCCCGCGCGCGCAAGCCGGATGGTCAGCTCGCCCGTGCCGCAGGCACAATCCACCACCGTACGCGGCGCATCGCCCAGCAGAGAAAGGATGTAATCCGCCCAGGCCTCCCGGTCCACATCGCGCATCAGCCGGTCATACAGTGCGGCAAATTTTCCGTAACTCTGCATACTTTCCTCACTTTATCGTATACTCCATTAGCCCGGGCAAAACCATGCGGGACCACGGATTCCTTTGCTCGGGCTTTGGATTGTAAACAATTGTACAACAATCACCGCAGGAAGGCAAGCACGCTTGCGCCGCACCGGCGGTTATGTTAGAATTTGCGTAGAATTTTGCGGAATCGCAGGGGATGACTATGACCCGAACCAATCAGAAAGACCACGGCGAGGAAACGCCGAAGAAAAAGCTCTCTCTCGCAGCAAAGATCCTGCTCTGCCTGCTTACGCTCGCGCTCATAGCCGGCGCAGTCGCAGTGGCACTTGGGCTTGATCTGCTCAACCGCGTCTCCCGCCCGAAGGAAGATGGCTTCATCGCGGAAGGAACGCCCGAACCGGAGGAGGAATACGCGCCGGATCAAACGCCGACGCCTACGCGCACGCCGGTCGTCACGCCTACGCCACATCCTTCCGCTACACCGCGCCCGGTGCTGCCCATTTCGGAATACTATGAGCAGACCTACCTGACCGAAGAACAGTTTGCAAAGATGGCGGAGAACAACGCAAGCGATGAATTCATCAACGTCCTTCTCATCGGCGCGGACCGCCGCGCAACGAAGGGCAGCTACAATTCCGACACGATGATGATCGCCACCATCGACAAACGGCACGGCACGCTCAAGCTCACAACGCTCATGCGCGACATGCTTGTGAACATCCCCGGCTACGGCTACGGCAAGCTCAACTCCGCTGCCGCGCGCGGCGGTGTGGAGCTGCTGTTCCAGACCATCGAGGAGAACTTCCACATCACGCTCACACAGTATGTGCTCGTGGATTTCTATATGTTTGTGGATATCATCGACGCGCTTGGCGGCATCACCATCGAAATGACTGCCGAAGAGATCAGCGCGGCCAACGACTGCATCGCAGGGCTCAACAAGCAGCTCGGCGTGGAATATCTCTGGGATGGCTTCATCTTTGCCGACCCCGGCCCTGTGAAGCTCACGGGCAAGCAGGCGCTCGGCTACTCCCGCATCCGCAAGATCGACAGCGAATTTGCGCGCACAAAGCGACAGTACACCGTGCTCAACACCGTGCTTTCGATGTTCCGCAACGTGAGCCTCTCAAAGCAGTACGACATTCTTTACGACCTGCTGCCGATGGTGGAAACGAACATGACGAACACGGAGATCATCGATGCGGCAATAAGCGCGCTCACAGGCTGCAAGGGCGGGCTCATCTACTTCCGCCTGCCAGTGGAAGGCTATTTTGAAAACGGGAAATGGAACAAGAAGTTCGTTTTCTTTGCCGACCTGCCCGGCATGGCGTGGGAACTGCATGAATTCATCTTCGATAACGACACAACGGTTTCCACCGCAAAGCTGCTTACTCCCAACCCATCCCTGCCGCCGCGCACGCCTTCGCCCACCGGCGCAGACGGCCTGTACCCGGAGGGCACGGTATATAACCCCGGTGGGAGCGGCGGAAGCGGCATCAGCATCGGCGGAGGGAATTAAACCAAGTTACAGCAAAAGGCGGCGGGAGATTGCGCGGTGCTCATAAAACAGTATGGCATGTGTTTCCCCAAAGTAGCTTGCTGCATACAAGCGGAACACCCGAAGAATCCGTGGACTCTTCGGGTGTTCTATTTTTTGTATAGAAGTTATTGCTTCTTGTACCCGCACT
>JALFDW010000012.1 GCA_022778545.1 bacterium
CAGCAATAACTTCGTGATCTACGATCAGGGATATTCCGAGGTCGCACCGGCGATGGAGGCGTTCGCAAAGAATGCGCGGCTTGTGGCGGCAGGATGCGCGGCGGTGTTCGCCCTTGCGGGCGGGATGTTCCTCGCGCTGGCACGGGCAAAGCACAGGCATGACCTTGGCGTGATGCGTTCTCTGGGGGCGGCGAAGCAGAAGGCGTTCACTGCGTTCCTGGTGCGCTGCGCTGTGCCCGTGCTGTTCGGCGGTGTGCTTGGGTGCGCGGCGGCACAGTTGCTCTTCGGGCGTGCAGCGGCGCTCCTCGGGGAGGAAGGGCTTGTTGCGCAGCCCGTTGGGGCGATGTGGATTATTGCGCTTGGCTGCGCATTGGCGCTCATCGGCCTTGCGGCCGCCGTGGGTGCAGGGCTCGTGCAGAAAAAACCACAGGAACTTATGCGGGAGGGGAAGGAGTAAGACTGAAAACATGCCTATGCAAATGGAAAACATCTTTTAATGTTTGAAAACAGATAAATTATATATAATATATTTTTCAAACTGCGGTTGACATATATTACCTTGTGCTTTACAATGCAACTATAGGCATACATTAACTTACGAAGCAGAACGTCAAGGCGTAAATTCCACAAAAAACAGACCTTAACCACGACCCCGTGTGTGCAGCCCCGAAACTTCCTTTCCCGATAACGTAGCTGCCGAGATGGCATAAGGACACAAAAAAGAACAAGGAGGAATTCAACATGAAACAAATGAGAAGATCCCCCGCTGCTTTGTTGCTTGCCCTTCTGCTTGTGCTGACCCTTGTGGGCGGCATTGCGGTGACGGCGCATGCAAGGGCATGCAGTCACACGTTCTCTGAGAGAGATGTTGATGAGTATTTGCAGAACAGCAGCACGCAGCACAAGCACAGAACTGTCACGATCAAAACATGTACAAAGTGCGGGTACGTTGTTGAAATTAATGGCGCTTGGCTTTATGAAGGCCACAACTTCATTATGACAGATGGAGGACACTACAAGAACAACCAGCACATGTATCATGAAACTTGCAATAACTGCGATTACCTGAAACGAACGGCTATTTACCCGTGCGACGGGCCACCGTGTACGCTGCCGTTTCGTTTTCAACCGGTTTATGAGCTTCAATAGCGGCGGTCTGCAAAAACGATGAACCGATGACGCCGGGGCTGCACACCCATAAACAGCACAACATGAGGGAAGCCTGCGCGCTTCCCTGTAGTCTCATAACGAAATCCATTTCATTTTATATTAAAAAGGAGACATCGTCATGCTGAAACACGAATTCCACGCGCTTTTCCGTGCCCCGTGGCGCACGGGGCTGTTCGCGCTGCTGCTGGCCGCTGCTGTGGCGGCGGCGAGCCTTGGCGGCGGCCTGCTTGCGGCGTCCCAGGAGAACCTTGCCGGGCTTTCCGAAAAATACACAACGGTGGCAATCATGAAGCCGGAAGCGGGAAAAAACTACCGCACACGCGGGAGACTGCTGGAACTGGCCGATCAGACGGAATATGGAGTGGCGGATCGGCGTGTGCTCAGCGGCGGCTACAGCCCCGGGATTCATACGGCAACTTCGCTGAAGGAGACATGGGAGCTGGAGATAAACAGCCGTTACTCTACCTATGAGGAATTTGATTATATAACGAAGCATGATGCAAACAGAACATGGGATATGCCGGGCAGCGCCTCCTGCTTCGACGACGAACACGCAGGTGTTGTCCTGATTGCCACCTGCATGGAGGATATTCCGGTTATCGCGGAGGAATGGACGGGGCCTGAGATCATTGAACTGCCGGACGGCACGACCCTTATATACAACCCGGAACCGCCGGATACATCGGGTGTTCTGCAAAGCGGAAACTGGCGGTTCCGCATAGACGAAGTCCTGACGGCCCACGAAAGCTATGAGATCCCGGAGACAATGCTGCATTCTCATTTTGAGGACGACGATCCGGAGTTCGACGGCGCGCTGAGGAGCAAAGATAAATACGAGGTGGGGAAGCAGTACCTGATCGTTGGGAAAATAGGATGGAGCTGTTTCTCCGGCGAAGCGCCATGGCTCAACACGAGTGGATATACAAGCGTTTCAAAGATGCCAACGGAAACGGGAGAGTATGTCGAGACGTTGCTGGCGGATGTGGTATTCCGAATAGAGATGGCGGGCACGCTGGAGGAAACGCTTGCCGGGCCGGACGGAGTGCTGCCGGACGGAGTGCCGATGGCAGAGCGCATGCGGGAGGTAGAGATCGACAATAACAGTATAACCGTGATCCCGACGCTGCGGCTCAACAGTATCCTGCAGTTTAACCAGAACGACCTTTACATTACCGCCGGGCGGGATTTCACGGCGGAGGAGCATGCGGAGGGCGCCCCCGTCTGCGTTATCAGCGAGAAGCTTGCGCAGCTGAACGGGTTGTCGGTCGGCGATACGCTGCCGCTTTCCCTGTTTGTCGTGGGGGTATCAGAATCGCCGGATAACAAATATACCTGTAACGAATGGCACAGATCATCTTTCGAAAGTGAATATATGGAGCTTGGCGAGGAACGGGAGTATACGATCGTAGGGCTGTTCAACACGCCGGAATGGCAGCATTATGAAAACGTGGCCACGTTTTCCCAGAACACGGCATTTATTCCCGCTAACCCTGAAGAGGATCTGATCAACATTTATATGCCGCATACCATGTACGCGGTGATCGTGCAGAACGGGCACGGGGAAGATTTCCTTGCGGAGATGGAAGCGCTGGAGCCGGGCAGCAGCAATAACTTCGTGATCTACGATCAGGGATATTCCGAGGTCGCACCGGCGATGGAGGCGTTCGCA
>JALFDW010000017.1 GCA_022778545.1 bacterium
CGACAACATCCGCATGGAGATCACCCTGATCACCCCCATCGCTATGGATGAAGGCCTCCGCTTCGCTATCCGCGAAGGCGGCCGCACGGTTGCTTCCGGCGTTGTGTCCAGCATCATCGAGTAACCTCAATCTCAAACAAAGGAGCTTCGGGCAACCGAAGCTCCTTTTTGTGTTTTATAGATGCCGCATCTGCTCTGCGGTTGACAACCCATAGCATAGGGCTTACAATACCTTTATCGTTTTCACAATTCGATCGAATCGATATCATTTGCAGGAGGATTCCCCCATGGAAGAAAAGAAGACCAAGAAGATCGTCCGGAAGGACGCTGAGAACAAAGAAGCTGCTGCGCCGGCAAAGAGCGGCAGCACCGTCGGGCTGCGCATCGGTTCCGTCGTGCTCTGGGCCGTTGCCATTGCCTGTGAAGTGCTCTGCATCCTGTTGCTCAACGGCACGTTCTATGTACCCATCTCCATGATGGCCGCCCTCATCATCGGCATCGTGATCGACCTCGTTTGCGTTGTGGTCGCCGCCATGCTCTGGAAGAAGGCAAACCGCATCAAGCCCATGAAGAAGGAAGGCAACAAGGTCGGCTTCTATCTTTGGAGCCAGCTCGGCCTGATCATGGCCATCGCCTGCTTCCTGCCCCTCATCGTCATCCTGCTCAAGAACAAGGAACTCGATAAGAAAACCAAGCGCATCGTCGCCGTGGTCGCGATCGTCGCCATGGTGCTTGCCGGCGCGCTCTCCATCGACTATGACCCCATTTCCGCTGAGGAAAAAGCCAGCGCGGAAAGCCTCATTGAAGGCGAGGTATACTGGACTGCCTTTGGCAAAAAGTATCACACCCATGATGACTGCCAGGCGCTCGCCAATTCCGATACGCTCTACGCCGGCAGCGTTACGGACGCCATCGAAGCAAGCCGCACCACGCTCTGCGCCTTCTGCGCTCGCAATGACGGCATCGAGGGCGAGCTGAAGATCGAAGACGCGGAATAACAAGGAGCGCAACATGGCTAACCTGGATATTTCGAGCCTGATAGGCATGCTCTCCGGGGACGGCATCTCCGCCCTTGGCAAGAGCGCGGATGCAAAATCAAGCCAGGTCTCCGGCGTATTGGACTCCGCGCTGCCGCTGCTCCTTTCCGGCATGAAGGACAACGCCTCCACGAAGGCAGGCGCAGCTTCCCTGAACAAGGCGCTTAAGGATCACGCGAAGGACGATACCGCAGATATCGGCAGCTTCCTTCAGAACGTTGACCTTGCGGACGGCGGCAAGATCCTCACCCATATTCTTGGGGACAACAAGAAAACCGCCGTGGACGGCATCGCGAAGAAAAACGGCATTTCCTCCGATCAGGTGACGACCATCCTTTCCTCGCTGGCGCCCCTGCTGCTGACGAAGCTTGGCAGCAGCAAGGCGGACGAGGATGATGACGATGGCGCCGGCCTGACAGATCTTCTCGGCTCCCTGCTTTCCGGCGGAACGAGCACAAAGAAGAAGAGCAGTTCAAAGAAGAACAGCTCCGCGAGTGCGCTCGGCAACCTCCTTGGCTCGCTGCTCGGCAGTTCCTCCGATGAGGATGAGGAAGAGGAGGAAGAAGAGAAGAGCTCCTCCGGGCTTGACCTCGGCGGCCTTGCGTCTCTTGCGATGAACATCTTTGGCGACAGCGAAGCGCTGGAAGAAAAAGAGCCCACAAAGAAGTCTTCCACAAAGAAAACTTCAACGAAGACCTCCACCACAAAAAAGACCTCCACCACGAAGAAGACTTCCTCTTCAGCATCGGCCTCTTCCACAAAGAAGGCTTCAACGGCGTCATCTTCAGCAAAGAAGACTTCTTCCGCCAAGACTTCCTCTGGCAAGAGCAGCACCACGAAGTCCGGCAAGAAAATCGTTCGTGTCAACAAGGACAATTGACCGTTGCAGGCCAACAAGACAAACGAAACGGGGCGCACCTGCGGGTGCGCCCTTTTGCGTGCCTTTTGATGGGGGTGGGGGAGGGGAGATGTGGTTTTGATGACGCGGGACGTCCAGAGGCCGTCCCCTACATTTGTCCTCTCGGTGGGGTTATGCATATAGGGGGCGGCACCCCCTACGCCAATAATTCAGCCTAAATAAAAAGAAGGCGAACCTTGCGGTTCGCCCTCTTTCATTCATGCGCTTATTGGAATTTCATGCCGTTGAACTTGACGCCAGGGCCCATGGTGGTGGAAAGCACCACGCTCTTGAGGTAGGTACCCTTCGCAGCGGCGGGCTTCGCCTTCACGATCGCGTCCATCAGGGAAGCGAGGTTCTCGGTGAGCTTGTCAGCGCCGAAGGAAACCTTGCCGACGGGAACGTGCACGATGGCGGTCTTATCCACGCGGTATTCGACCTTACCGGCTTTGATGTCGGCAACGGCCTTCGCCACATCCATGGTGACGGTACCGCTCTTGGGGTTCGGCATCAGGCCCTTGGGGCCGAGGATGCGCGCGATACGGCCGATGGTACCCATCATGTCCGGCGTCGCAACGCAAACGTCAAAGCCAAACCAGTTCTCGGTCTGGATCTTCTTCACGAGATCATCATCGCCCACGAAATCAGCGCCTGCATCCTGCGCTTCCTTGGCCTTGTCGCCCTTGGCGAACACGAGCACGCGGACGGTCTTACCGGTACCATGGGGGAGAACCACGGTGCCGCGGACCTGCTGGTCAGCGTGGCGCGGGTCAACGCCCAGGCGGATGGAAGCCTCGACGGTCTCGTCGAACTTGGCCTTCGCGGTGGAGAGAACGGCTTCGATGCCCTCGCGGGGATCATAAAGCTTCTGCTTGTCGATCAGCTTAACGCTGTCCTGGTATTTCTTGCCATGCTTCATACTTCATTTCCCCCCTTAGTCCACGACCACGATGCCCATGCTGCGTGCCGTGCCAGCCACCATGCTCATCGCAGCCTCAACGCTCGCAGCGTTCAGGTCAGGCATTTTCAGCTCCGCGATCTCGCGAACCTGCGCCTTGGTGATGTTGGCGACCTTCTGGGTGTTCGGGCGGCCGGAAGCGCTCTCGATGCCGCAAGCCTTCTTGATCAGGACGGCCGCGGGCGGCGTCTTGGTGATGAAGGTGAAGGAACGATCCTGGTACACGGTGATGACAACCGGGATGACCAAGCCCGCCTGCTTCGCGGTACGCTCATTGAACTCCTTGCAGAAGCCCATGATGTTCACGCCGTGCTGACCCAGCGCAGGGCCGACCGGCGGCGCCGGCGTTGCTTTGCCGGCAGGGATCTGAAGCTTCACATAACCTGTGATCTTCTTTGCCATTGAAGTTTTCCTCCTGAATAAAATGTGGTGCGAGCGGCCTGTCCCGGAAGGACAGCCTCCCACTATGCAAACCCTTTCGGGCTACATAACAAAACGGGTCTTACAATTTCTGCACCTGGATGTAGTCCAGCTCCACAGGCGTGTTGCGGCCGAACATGGAGACGACGAGCTTCACCTTCTGGCGCTCCGGATCGAGCGCTTCCACGGTGCCGATGAAGTTCTCCAGCGGGCCGGATACCACGCGCACGCTCTCACCCACGGCGATGTCCAGCTCGATCGGGATGTGCTCCACACCCATGGCCGTGACCTCTTCATCCGTAAGCGGGATGGGCTTGGATCCTGGGCCGACAAACCCCGTCACGCCGCGCGTGTTGCGCACAACATACCAGGTTTTGTCGTTCATGATCATTTTGATCATTACATAGCCCGGGTAAACCTTCCGCTGGACGACCTTGCGCTTTGCATCCTTGATCTCGATGACTTCCTCCGTGGGATACTTCACCTCGAGGATCATATCCTGAAGGTTGCGGTTCTCCACGGTCTTTTCAAGGTCTTCCTTTACTTTGTTCTCATACCCGGAATAGGTATGGACGACGTACCACTTGGCTTCCTCGGACATGGCAGCTCCTATCAGACCGGCGCTTACAGCGTGCCGAGCAGGGAGAGCCCCTTACCGAACACAAAGTCAAGCACGCCGATCACGATGCTCATCAGCACGATGAAGGCAAGAACCGTGAGGGTGTAGGAAAGAAGCTCCTTCTTCGTCGGCCAGGAGATCTTCTTGACCTCGCCGAACACCTCGCGGAAGAATTTGCCGATCCGCGCAAACAGCCCGGGACCTTTCGCCTTTTTCTTGGCGACTTCCTTCTTTTCTTTCTTTTCGTTCGCCATTTTTATTCTCCTGTTAAAGCCTTACTTCGCTTCCTTATGCACGGTGTGCTTGCGGCAGAAACGGCAGTACTTGTTGAACTCCAGGCGGTCAGGGTCATTCTTCTTGTTTTTGAAGGTATTGTAATTCCTCTGCTTGCACTCGCTGCAGGCCAACGTGATTTTAACGCGCATGATGATTTCCTCCTCAGTATCCAACGGCGAACCGTTTTATGGATTTCGCAAACCTAAATAAACCCCCCTGACGGGGGTTGCCTAATTAATTTAACACACGCACAGCAAAATGTCAAGGAAAAGTGCGAAAACATCAAGGTTTTTTTGATGCTCCACCCGCTTGTGGGCAGGCCGAACGCACAGCCATAGATGTTGTGGATGCGGGCAGAACGCCCCATCCCCTAACCCCCTTCCCCGGGGAAGGGGGACGCGATGTTGAAGGTACGGCGCGCCTTTTGCGGCGTGGGTGAACCATAATGCCGTTGTTTTATTTCGCGGGACGTCCGGGAGGCCGTCCCCTACATTCAGCCTTTCACCTTTCCCGCTTCACCTTGACCCAGTACCCGTTGCCGTTCACATCCTGCACAAAGCGCGTAAAGCCGCGGGCCCGGTAGGGTTGGGGAGGGAATTTGTTCCCCGGCAGCGCGTAAACGGTGCAGCGCGCGCCTTCCGCATGCCCTGTGCCCACAAGATAATAGCGCCGCGTCCCCGGATAGCGCACACGCTGCCAGCTGAAGCCGGGAAACGCCTCCGGGAAAAGCCCTTCCGCCTGCTCCGCCGTGCCTACGCCGGAAGGCGTCGGCGCCCGTTCCGGGCAGCTCAGCTCGCGCACAGCGTCGTTCCATTGTGCATCGCGTTCCCGTCTTTGGCCGGACCTTGCTTCCGCCTGCGCTGCCACGGTACCTGCATGAACGACGCCCTGGCGGCGCTTCTGCCCCTGACCTGCCTGCGCCGCAAGCGGCCGCGGCATGAAAGCTCCATGCAGCGGTGCGTCGGAGGCAAAGTGCGCCGCCGCGCCGCCTTCCCCTCCGCCGGGCGGAAAAAGCTCGTTCGCTTTGGAAAGGATGTTCTGGAGCGCCTCGGAACGCGGCTGTGGCGGGATCGGTGCTTCCTGCCGCACCACGGGTTTCTGCTTTGTGCGGGCGCTTTCCTCCACCTGCGGCCGCACCTGTTCCGGCATTTCACAGGCCGCTGCAGCCTGTTTCATCCGCTCCGGGGATTCCGTCTTTTCCGCCTGCGTTCCGCTTCTCTGCCCACCGCCCTCTTTACGGAGCGCCCGCAGAGGGCGTTTCAGCGTCTCGATCGCAGGGCGGTCCAGCATGCCGCGCGCACCTTCCGCGCAGAAGATTTCCCCCTCCGGCGCGTCCGCGATGAGAAGGAGCACCGCAGGGTCGATGCAGACCTCCGTCCGGCCCGCGCCGTTTGAAAGCGCGATGCGTACCGCGCTTCCATCCGGCCCGGCAATGCATGCCGCTACCGGCACAGGCGCGCCTGCCCGTGCACCCGGGCGCAGCGTGAGCGCAATGCGCGTGCCTTCCACGCCGGAACGGATATGCGCCGCCCCTCTGCGCAGGCCGTGAAAAGCGATGATGCGTTCCGTTTCCTTTGCGTTCATGCCAGGATCCCCCTTCTTTCTTCTAATAATGTATATGACGCATCCCCCAGGGTATGTTATAATCATAAATAATGGCATATCAAAGCCGCTGCCTCAAAGGAGGATAAGAATGAAGCAGTTGAGAGACAAAAACGGCCTCACGCTGGAAGAGTTCCTTGCCAATTACGATCCGGACAAGTACCGCCACCCTTCCGTTACGGTGGACATGGCGGTGTTTACCATGCTGCAGACGGAAGGGGAGTGCGACCTCGCCGTACTGCTCATCCGCCGCGGCAACCACCCGTATCTCGGCACCTGGGCGCTGCCGGGCGGCTTTGTTGAGATGGAGGAGGAACTTGCGGACGCTGCTGCCCGCGAGCTTCAGGAGGAAACCGGCATCACCGGTGTGCCGCTCCGCCCCTTCGGCGTATTCGGCGGCGTAAACCGCGATCCGCGCACGCGCGTGATCTCCGCGGGATTCTTTGCCGTGGCGCCCATGTGCAGCCTCGATCCCGGCGCGGGGGACGATGCCGCGGATGCTTCGCTCTTCGTGGTGGAAACGAGCCTCGAAGCGGCAAGCGCTTCCGCCGAGACCTATCGCATGACGCTCTTTGGCCGCCGCATTCTCTGCGCGCGCGCCCAGCTTCGCTACGATGCGCTCGGCGCACAGGCGGCGCAGGTGCCCGGCGAAATGGCGGGCGACCTTGCGGGTGACCACAGCCTTGTGCTGTTTTGCGCGCTCCGGGCGCTTGCTGCGCTCCCGCGTGAGCGCGTCGCGCGCCTGCTGACGCGGGACTGCCCGGACCTCTACGACGACGCGGTGGATGCGCTTGACCGTGCGCTCGGCGCGATCCCCACGGAGGGCGAGGAAATCTGAAAGGCTAAATGTAGGGGACGGCCTCCGCCCCGCAGGATAAGGAACAACCATCATGAACCAGACAAAACCCATGCCCAAACTCGCCGCGGTGCTCGCGTTCCTCGCAGCGCTGCTGCTGATCGTGTCGCTGCTGTTCACCGCGCTCCAGCTCGTGCTGCACGATGACGCGTGGTTCGCCGCGCGTTACACGGAATACGGAACGGCGGAGGAGATCGGCATCCCGACGGAGGACATCACCGCCGCGCTGATGCAGCTGATCTGCTACATGGAAGGCGACGCGGATTCCATCGACATCACAGTCACGGAAAACGGCGTCCCCGTTTCGATGTACAACGAGCGCGAAACCCTGCACATGATCGACGTGCGGGAGCTTTACCAGGCCTGGCGCAGCGTGCGCAACTTCGGCGTGCCTGCGGCGGCGCTGCTCATCCTCGGCGCATGCGCGCTGCTCCCGAAGGGCGCACGCCTTCGTGCGCTTGCAAAGGCATTTCTCCGCGCGAGCCTGTTCTTCGGCATCATCGTAGCTGCGCTCGGCATCTGGGTGGCCGTGGACTTCAACAGCTTCTGGATCAATTTCCATTATCTGTTCTTCGACAACGACCTCTGGCTTCTCTCCTACCGCACGGACCGCATGATCCGCATCTGCCCGCAGCAGTTGTTTTACGACATCGTGGTGAAATTCGGGCTCATCTTCCTCGCCGTGTTCGGCGCGTTGCTTGCGGCGGCCCTTGTATACACAAGGCGGAAAAGGTGATAAGCCTTGGCTCCCCCTTCCCCGGGGAAGTGGGGTAAGGAGGATGGGGTGAACGCCCTCAATATTGAATTCACACAAAGGAACCATTCTTATGCAATACGATGAACTGTCCCGCGCCGGTGCGCAGGCATTTCGGGAAAAGAAAACGCCGCTCCTGCTCGCCATCGAAAGCTCCTGCGACGAAACGGCAGCCGCCGTGCTCGCGGGTGCGCGGGATGTACGCGCCATGACAGTCTACACCCAGATCCCGCTGCATCAGAAATTCGGCGGGGTCGTTCCGGAGCTTGCCTCCCGCAGCCATGTGGAAAAAGTGGGCGCCGTCACGGACGCTGCCCTCCGGGAAGCGGGCGTATCCCTCCGCGAGATCGACGCCATCGCCGTGACCTGCGGCCCCGGGCTCGTGGGCGCGCTGCTTGTGGGCGTAAGCTACGCAAAAGGGCTTGCGCTTGCGGCCGGGAAGCCCTTCGTGGGCGTGAACCACATCGCCGGGCACATCGCGGCGAACTACCTGACATACCCGGACTTAAAACCGCCTTTTGTGTGCCTTGTAGCCTCCGGCGGGCACAGCCACATCGTGCGCGTGGATGACTATTGTTCCTTCACGCTGCTTGGCCGCACCCGGGACGATGCCGCGGGCGAAGCGTTCGACAAGGTGGCGCGCGTGCTGGGGCTTGGCTACCCCGGCGGACCGGCGCTCGAAGCGCTCGCGCGCGAGGGCGACCCCCATGCGTTCCGCCTCCATGCGGGCTTCAACGACAAACCCACGTTCGATTTCAGCTTTTCCGGCCTGAAAACGGCTGTCATCAACCTGGTGCATACCGCGGAGCAGCGCGGCGAACCCCTTGCCCCGGCGGACGTGGCTGCCTCCTTCCAGCATGCCGTGGTGGAAACGCTTGCGGAGAAATCCGTGCGCGCCGCCGTGGAGAGCGGCACGGGCACGCTCGCGCTCGCGGGCGGCGTTTCCGCGAACCACGCGCTGCGCGGCGCAATGCAGCGGCGGGCGGAAGATGCGGGCCTCCGCTTCTGCTGCCCGGATTTCCGCTTCTGCACGGACAATGCCGCAATGATCGCCTGCGCCGGCTACCATACGCTGATGGCCGGTCAGCTTTCGCCGCTTTCGCTCAACGCCGTGCCCGGGCTCGCGCTCGCGCCGGAACCCTCCGCAAGGTAAGCAAGCACCCCTTTTGCAATCGCGCGCGCCAGCTTCTGCTGGTGCGCTTCTGTTTGCAGGAGCGCCTCATCCTCCGCGTTGGAAAGGAAACCGCATTCCACGAGCACCGAGGGCGCAGGGCTTTCGCGGATCACAAAATAATCTCCCGGGTTCGCGCTGCGCACCGGCCTGCCCACCGCCTCGCACACGGCGGCGATCACAAGCTCCGCCAGGCGCTGCCCTTCCGCCGAGCCTTTCATGTAAAACGCCATCGGCCCGGAAACGGAAGGATCCGTGAAGCGGTTCATATGGACGCTCACAACGAGGTCCACGCCCTCCGTGTTCATGATCTTCCGCCGCGCCTGCATATCGCTCCGCTTGCTGTCCGCAAGGGCATTTTCGTCCGTACGCGTCATGAGGACGGTCACGCCCGCTTCCTCCAGCGCATCCCGCAGGCAGAGCGCCACAGTGAGGTTCAGCCCGGCCTCCACAACGCCCGTCTTGCTGCCCACGGCGCCGCCGTCCATGCCGCCATGCCCCGCATCCACCACAACGGTATAGGCACGCGCGGGCGTTTCCGCACCCATTGCCTCCGCGCCGTTTGGCTGCGCCGCATGCTCTTTTGCGCTGTGATCCACCAGCCGCGCAGCGAATACCCCAACGATGCACACCAATATCCCCAACAGCAGTGTATTGCACGCGTTCCTGAGCCGCGCGCCCGCTTTCCGCTTCCCCATAAAATCACCTCATGGTGATTATATTGGGAAAAAGCGCCGCTTATAACATCTCCTTGCACCACTTTTGCGCCTTTTTCCTGCTTTCCCGATGCCTGTCCCTGCATATGCGCTGCATGCTTTTATGCACCGATTTTTGAATATTCGCCTTGACAAAACGGAAATATCCACACTCTCCACAGAGTTATCCACACCCTGATGCATTGTTTTTTGCCCTTTTTGGGCATCTTGTCCACAGAATCAACAGTGCGATCCAACTTTTTCCACACATACGCATACAAGCGGTATATACATTGCGGTAAAACACGAAAAACCGCAGATAGCACACTGGCCGCCGCGGTTTTCTGCAAATGTATATGCGTTTACAGGATTATACTTTTCCTTCACTGCGAAGCCAGGCAAGCGCATCTGCGATCGTCTCGCGGATAGGGCGCGTCCGAAAGCCCAGCTCCTTTTCGGCCTTTTCATGGGAAAATGCCGAATTGCTACGGAGCGTATAAAGCGAATACCGCGTGAACAGCGGTTTGCGCTTCGTTATGGCCGTGCTTATGCTGAAAAACGGCAGCGCCATGCACGCGACCCACGTTGGGAGCATGCAGCGCACTTCGCGTGTGCCGGCCTGCTCATGGATGCAGTGCAGCAACTCACGCACAGAGATATAGCGGTTAGCCAAAATATAGCCTTCCCCTTTTCTGCCCATCGTGCAGCAGTTGGCAATGCCTGCGGCAACATCGCGCACATCAACAAAGTCATACCCACCATTTACACCCGCAGGCAGCCTGCCCCGGCATGCATCGATGAGAAGCTGCGTAACATTGCCGCCCGCAAGGTCGTTCGGGCCGCAAAGCCCGCCAGGGAACACGATGGAGGCATCAAGCCCTTCTTCCTGCACGGCGCACATCACAATCTGCGAAGCCTCCGCTTTTGTTTTCCCATAGAACCCTTTGATCTTCGCCGGGTCAAAATCGTCTATCTCGGTGATAATCTTCCCGTGCGGCAGCTCGGGCAATGCGTGCACAGAGCTCACATATACCAGCTTTTTTACATGCGACGTAACACATTGTGCCACCACGTTGCGTGTACCTTCCACATTTACCGCATACACGCGCTTATTGTAGTTCCAGCCAATCGAAACAATTCCCGCACAGTGGATCACATAAAGCTCCGCCCCCGCAGGCACTTCAAAAAACCGGCGCAGGGATGTACGATCCAATACGTCGCCCTCAAACAGCTCCAGTTCCTTCGGAAGGAGCTTTGCCGCCTTATCCCCCGGCAAAACGAGCGCGCGCACCAGCGCGCCCCGGGAGACCAGCTCATGCGCCACATTGTTGCCCAAATTGCCTGCAGCGCCCGTCAAAAGATATAGCCGTTCCATATTGCACACCTCGCCTTAAAATAGAATGAATCGCATTGATGCCGGAATACGCTTGGCGATGCTATTATGCAACATGGTGTTGAATATCTTTCCTGATATCATTATACTAACAGCATATCGTTCGCTCAACCGCCAGATCAGCGGTGAACGCAAGATAGCCGACACATCAGCTGTGCGGTGTCGGTTATCAATGTGAACGTTTTGCAGCATGCACGCCACATTTCAAATTCAAAGGAGGAAGTGCCCATGAAGAGCGACCGGCGGATACGCTATACACGCATGGTACTGAAGGAGGCTCTGCTTTCGCTTATGCTGGAGCGGCCCATTACCCGCATCACAGTGACAGAAATCTGTGAGCGTGCAGAGGTAAACCGCGCCACCTTTTACGCGCATTATACCGATTCTTACGACCTGCTTGCGCGCATTGAAAATGAACTGTTTGAATCCATCCAGCGTTCCATCGCAGGCGGCCTTTCCTCCGGCAGCCTCCGACGTATTCTGACGGACATCTGCAGTTCTATCCGCGAAAACGGCGCGCTTTGCCGGGTGATTTTCAGCGAACATGGCGACCGGGAATTTCTCGACCGGGTGCTCAACATCGCGCGCATGGAAAGCATGGCGCTCTGGCAGAGTATCGCCCCGCATGCGGAGAAACTGGAGCTTGAGCGGATGTACGCGTTTTTCTCTCAGGGGAGCGCCGCTGTGATTCGCGGCTGGGTGCTTTCCGGCATGCAGGACGCGCCGGAGGAGATCGCAGCCTTTCTCGAGCGCATCAGCATGGGCGGACTTGCGCAAATCGCCGCAAGCTAAGTGTTTTTCCTTGTGTTTCCCGGGTTTCATGCTTATAATAGAATGGATGGAATATACAAACGACAATCAGAATCCCGGCAGCCTGCTCACACGCGTGATGGCCGGCCTGCCGGAGCTTGCCCGCCGTGATCCGCGGCAGATAAGCCCGCTCGTGCTTGCGTACATCGGGGATACGGTGTACGATCTTTTTGTGCGCACGCTGCTCGTTGAGCGTTCGGACTTTACCGCCCACGGCATGCACATGGAGGCAGCAAAGCGCGTTTGCGCAGCAGCGCAGGCGGAAGCCTTCCTGCGCATCGAACCGCTTCTCACCGAGGAGGAGCTTGCCGTGTTCAAGCGCGGCCGCAACGCGCACATGGGCACCGTCCCGAAAAACGCGCGCATCGCGGATTACCGCGCCGCCACAGGGCTTGAAGCACTCCTTGGGTATCTTTACCTTTCCGGTGCGGACGCGCGCCTTTCTGCGCTTATGCGCGAGGCGCTGGCGGAATAATGCAGGGGACGGCCTCCGGACGTCCCGTAGCATAAAAGATAGTGCCGTTTGGGTAAGGCGGGGCGTCGCCCGACTCGCCGGGAGACGGCTCGCTGGATCAGCCTGCGGGCTAGCCGGACGCCGCCCCCTACACGCGCTCCGAAGGTGCGCCGCACCTTCATAACCATGTCCCCCTTCCCCGGAGAAGGGGGTAAGGGGAATGGGGTGCCGCGGAGAAATCCCCTACACGCACAAACAGCCAGGAGAACAATACAACAATCGAAATTGATTTGGGAGGTACCTATGCCGGAAACTCAGCTCAATGTCTGCATGCTTGCGCACACGCCGGACCCCGTCGTCACCACCGCGCTCGCCGGGCGCCTCTGCTACAGCGACAGCGACATCCTTTCCCTGCAGGAAGGCGTGCGCGGCCGCGCGCCGCAGTTCGTGGAAAAGCTCGCTTCGCTCGGCCATCTTTCGCCGTTCGAGCACGTGTCCTTCACCTTCGGCGTGGAAGGTGTCTCCCGCGCGCTGCTCGCGCAGATCACGCGGCACCGCATCGCAAGCTTTTCCGTGCAGTCCCAGCGGTATGTGAAGCAGAACGGCGGAAATCACGTTGTGCCGCCTTCCATCGCCGCGCTCGGCCCGGAAGCCGTCTCCCGCTTTGAAGCGCAGATGGACACGATCTGGAGCTTCTACGGCGAATGGCTCGAGGCGGGTATCCCTGCCGAGGACGCGCGCTTCGTGCTGCCGAACGCAGCCGAGACCCGCATGGTGTTCACGATGAACGCGCGGGAACTGATGCACTTTTTCTCCCTGCGCTGCTGCGGCCGCGCCCAGTGGGAGATCCGCCGGCTCGCCTGGTGCATGCTGGGCCTTGTGCGCCGGGAAGCGCCGGAGCTGTTCGGGAAGTGTGGCCCGCATTGCATCGGCGGCGCCTGCTCCGAAGGGAAGATGACCTGCGGGCGGCAGGCCGAAATGCGCGCATGCTCCGAGGCGCTCACCGCCCTTGCCGAAAGCGGCGCGGATGATGCGGCGATCCTTGCATGGACGCTTGCGAACATACACAACGAGAACTGACACAGCCGGAATCCGGCGGAAAGAGGATCAAATATGGCATACGACAACAAACGCCGCGGGCGTACGCAGGATGACGAAACGCCGGTGCGCTTCCGGGACGGGCAGCCCGTGTTCCGCGAGGAACGCACATACAACAAAAAGAACAACGGGGACAAGCCCTATAAAAAATACAGCACGGGCGGAAAACGGCCCTATGGCGCAAAGCGCAGCGAGGACGATAGCATGAGCACCGGCCGCAGACGCTATGACGGGGATGAGCGGCCGTATTCCAAAAAGCGGTTTGACGGCGAAGCGGAGCTGCGCACTTACGGTAAGCAGCCTTACAACGGAAAGAGCCGCGAGGAGGAAAGCCTACGCACGCACTATGGCAAGCAGCCCGACCCCCGCAAGACGGCGGCCCCCGAACGTCCCCGCGAAGCGGACGCGCCGAACGCCCGTGCGGATGAGCTGCCCTACCTCGTCATGGGGCGCAACGCCGTGCGCGAGGCTATCAAAAGCGGCCGCAGCATCGACCGCATCCTCGTTTCCCGGGAGCCGGACGGTTCACTCCGTGAGATCGTTTCCCTTGCGCGGGACCGCAACCTCCGGGTGGACGAAGTAGGCCGCGAAAAGCTGGATGAACTCTGCATGCCCTTCGGCCACGGCGGAAAGACCGGCAACCACCAGGGCATCGTCGCGCAGGTTCCGGGCGTGGAATACTGCGAGATCTCCGATATGCTCGCCGCTGCGAAGGAGAAGGGGGAGAAGCCCTTCCTCATCCTGCTCGATGGCATTGAAGACCCGCACAACCTCGGCTCCATCATCCGCAGCGCGGTGTGCGCCGGCGCGCATGGCGTGATCCTGCCCAAGCGGCGCGCAGTATCCGTCACGGCGGCGGCATGCAAGGCTTCCGCAGGTGCGGTGGAATACTGCAAGGTGGCGCGCGTTGCAAACCTTTCCGGCGCGATCGCCCGCCTGAAGGACGAAGGGCTCTGGATCGCAGGTGCGGACATGGGTGGAACGCCGATGGCGGAAGCAAAGCTTGAAGGCGCGCTCGGCCTTGTGATCGGCAGCGAAGGCGAGGGCATCAGCCGCCTCGTGCGCGAATCCTGCGACTTCATGGTCTCCATCCCCATGTACGGCGCGCTCGATTCGCTCAACGCCTCCGTTGCGGCAGCGGTGCTGATGTTTGAAAAGCGCAGGCAGGATCGCGCGCTTTCAGCCAAGTAAGCACTCCGGGCGAAATCTCCAAAGCGCCAGAGGGGCGCTCACCGATCAATCAAAAAGCAGGGAAGCGACATGCCCGAAGAACTCGATTATCTCAACATGACGGATGAAGCGCTCGTGGAGCGTTCCCACGCCGGGGATGCCCGCGCGGACGAAACGCTTTGCGAGCGTTACAAGAATGTCGTTCGCATCAAAGCGCGGCCATATTTTCTCATCGGCGCGGACCGGGAGGATCTCGTGCAGGAGGGGATGATCGGCCTTTATAAGGCCATCCGCGACTATACACCGGATCATAACGCCGTTTTCCGCTCCTTTGCGGAAATGTGCATCGTCCGCCAGCTTATCTCGGCCATCAAGCGGGCAACGCGCAAAAAGCATGCGCCGCTCAACACCTATGTTTCGCTGTACGGCAGCACTTTCGCCGAGGAGGATAACCGGGAGCGGCCGCTGCTCGACACCATGGCCATGGTGCGCACGGAAAGCCCGGAGGATGCCTTCATTTCAAAGGAGAGCACGGAGCACATCCTCGGCAGCATCGAGAAGCTTCTGACGCCGCTTGAAAAACAGGTGCTCGACCTGTTCATGGACGGCTACTCCTACCAGCAGATCGCAGCCGCGCTCGGCCGGGGCACAAAGACCGTGGACAACGCCCTGCAGCGCATCAAGCGCAAGCTGGAGAAGCATTTGCAGGAAGAGTAAAGGATTTAGTTGCAGGAAGGGAGCGCCGCAGGGCGCTCCCTTTGTTGCTTTTCCTATTTGATAGCATTTCCTTTTATGCTGCGGGACGTCCGGAGGCCGTCCCCTACATTTTTCTCTCGGTGGAGGTGTGCGTGTAGGGGGCGGCGTCCGGCTAGCCCGCAGGCTGATCCAGCGAGCCGTCTCCCGGCGAGTCGGGGACGCCCCGCCTTATACAGCCTGCACCCGCCTCGGGCCCCCATCCCCCGTACCCCCTTCCCCGGGGAAGGGGGACTTGGTTTTGAAGGTGCGGCGCACCTTCGGGGCGTGGGCGAAAATGATGCCGTTGTTTAAATTCGCGGGACGTCCGGAGGCCGTCCCCTACATTTTTCTCTCGGTGGAGGTGCGCAATACCCTCTCAGTCACCTGCGGTGACAGCTCCCCCAAAGGGGGAGCCGAGGCATATCTCCAACCAACATTTGCATTGGGGCGTCCTTGCCTCTCCCTTTGGGAGAGGTGGCAATGCCGTAAGGCATTGACGAAGCGGGAATGCAGGGGCCATCCTTCACCCACCCCCACACAATGAAAAAGGCCGCCCGCAGGCGGCCTTTTTTTCAGCGTTCCTCGCGCTTACGGGGCGCGATGACCACGCGGCGGTTGGGCTCTTCGCCCTCGCTGTAAGTGGTCACATAGGGGTTGTTCTGCAGCGTTGCATGCAGGACGCGGCGCTCGTAAGGGTTCATGGGCTCAAGCGTGCGCGCGCGGCCCGTGGCCTTCACCTGCGACGCGATCTTGCGGGCAAGGCGGGTGAGCGTTTCCTCGCGCTTGTCGCGGTAGCCCTCCGTATCGATGGTGACGCGGGTGTAGCCCGTTTCCTTCCGGCTGCGATTGATGCAGAGGGAGGTAAGGTACTGGATGGCGTCGAGCGTTTCGCCCCGGTGGCCGATCAGAATGCCCATGGAGGCGGAGTCGATCCTAAGGCGGATGCCTTCCTCGCTGACGTTGGCAAGTACTGTGGCCTCAACGCCCATCGCGGCAAGCAGGCCCTTCAGGAAATCCGCTGCCGGATTGTCCTCGGCTGCCTCCGCGGAATACTCGATCACCGGGTGCTGCAGCGCGGGCACACGCTCCGTGCTTTCGCGGCGGTTTCCGCGGTCGCGCCGATCCCGGCGTTCCCGGGGCGCTCTCTCGCGGGGGGCACGTTCCGCATTTGCTTCTGCCGGGCTGCATTCCGCTGCGGCATTTTCCGCCGGCGTCCCTTCCGTCACGCCGGCCTCCGCCGCGGCGGTCTCCTCGCTGCGGGGTGCGCGCTCCTGCCGGTCGCGCCGATCCCGGCGATCCCGGTTGTCACGGCGATCGCGCCGTTCCCGGCGCTCACGCGGCATGTTCTTGTTGGCAATATAATCCGGAATGACGATCTGCTCCGGCTCGCGCTCGATCAGCCGCACGATCGCGGGCTTTGCGCCGATGCCGAATACGCCCTTGGTTTCCTGTTGGATAATGTCGATCTCCACTTCGTCGATGGAGATCTGAAGCTCACGCAGGCCGTTGAATATGGCCTCGTCGATGGATTTGCCTGTGGCTTCCAGAGTCCTCATTTATTCTCCTCCTTTACGACTGGCGTCATGGGGAATTTCTTGTTCATGTAAAGGTTCACAACAACCATCAGCACGCTGCTGAGCGTCCAGTACACCGCGAATGCCGCATTGTAGGACAGGCAGAACACGAAGGACATGATGGGGAAGATGTACATCATCATCTTTCCGCTGCCCGCTGCCGGGTTATCCGTCTTGGGCTGATTGCGCTGCATGATCCACGATGCGAGGAACTGGGTCACGCCCGAGAGCACGGGGAGGATGAACCAGCCGTTGTTGTAGCCGGCGTAGAGGTCGATGAACGGCTGCACGGCCTGGTTGTAGGCCGCAACGGCGCTTTCCGTCGTCAGGAAGCGGAAGGCCGTCTGCATCACGCCGTCGTTATCCACGAAATAGGTGCGCGCAGCGATGCCCATGTCCATCAGCTTCTGCCAGATCTCCGGGTTGTTCTGCAGGTAGAGCAGCTTGTGCAGGTTCTGCGTGGCAAGGAAGCTTTCCCCGCTCTGCACGACGGCGGCGAAGCCGTTGTCCGGCTGCCAGATGTTGTTGATCCAAAGGAACTTGAAGGATTTGAACAGCTCCATGGCATCGCCCGCTTCCTCGGTGATGAGGCGGAGCGTCATCTCATAGCCCCAGAAGCGGAACGCCGCGATGAAGCAGAAGAACAGCGGCATGGTGATGAGCATCGGCAGGCAGCTGCCCCACATGCTCACCCCGCGTTCCTTCATGAGCTTCTGCTGCTCACGGTTCATGCGCTGCGGGTCGTTCTGGTATTTTTTCTGCAGGCGCTGGATCTCCGGCTGGATGGCCTGCATCTTCATGGAGGATTTGCGCGTTTTGATGTCCGAAAACACCGTGAGACCGCGCAGCACCACGGTGCTGATGAGGATCGTAAGGAATACGCTGCCGATGTTCTCATAGAGCCAGCGCATCGCCTCAAGGAACCATGTTGTTAAAAAGAAATCGCCTTGCACGGATTTTCCTCTCTTTTCTTTCGTCGTTGCCCGTTTTTAAGGGACGGGATCGTAGCCGCCCTTGGAAAACGGGTTGCAGCGCAGGATGCGCCAGAGCGCGAGAAGCCCTCCCTTCCACACGCCGTACTTTTCGATGGCTTTGATGGCATAGTTCGAGCAGGTCGGCGTATAGCGGCAGCACCCGGGATGGCGCGGGGAAATATAGGCCTGATAGCCGCGGATGAGCGATAGCAAAAACCGTTTCACTGCCTTTGCGCCGCCTCCACGGCTTCCCGCGTTGCGTTTTGATCTTTCTGTTGTCTTCTGTCTTCCGCTTTAAGAAGGTTCGCCCTGCGCAGCAGGCTGCGCATGACGCTTTGGATCGCGGTGAATTCCTCGTCCACAACCGGCTCTCGAGCTATGAAGATAAGGTTGTATCCGTCTTTCACGCGCGGGATCATCGGGCCAAAAGATTCCCTCAACCGGCGTTTGACGCGATTGCGGACGACGCTGTTGCCAAGCTTTTTGCTGACCGAAAATCCAACGTGGACCGGGGGCTGGTTGGGCTTAACGCCGGCTTTGGCGTAAACGAGCACGAGCTGCCGGGCCGCCTTGGATTGGCCTTTGCGGTATACATGGCGGAACTCTTTGTTCCGCTTTAAGGAATAACAGCGCTTCACCTGTCGGTTTCAAACCATGTGTTGTGTTCCCCCGCACGGATACAGCGGAGTAGTAGCATTGTTCCTCTGCGAAAAGCACACGGCAAGCGATCCGTTTCTGTTCCGACCGCTTGCCGCCAAACTTTTCATCAAGCTTTTACGCAGACAGTCTTTTCCTGCCCTTAAGCCTTCTGCGGGCAAGTACGTTCCTGCCGTTCTTGGTCTTCATGCGCTGACGAAAACCATGAACCTTCTTGCGCTGCCTTTTCTTGGGCTGATACGTTTGAAGCATGTCGGTGCACCTCTCTTCCAGCTATTCTAAGCGCATGCGGCAGAATGCCGCCTCGCGCCCGATAATCGAATCCGTCAGTTTTCAATTATATCGGAATATGCGCGCTCCTGTCAAGGAATATTCAGCATTTGCGGGCTTTTTCCACGCGGCTCCACCAGGCGGCCTGTGCGACTTTCTCCACATTTTCCACAGGGACACAAGATGTTGTTGTCTTTATTTTTTTCAACACAAGGCGCCAAGAATTTTGCCGAAAATCCCCCGCAGCGCACTTGAAAGCGCCCTCTGATTTTGATATGATACAAAAAAACAGTCCGATCAACTGCGCATGAAAGGGCTGCCGGTGGCAGCTTTTTTCTTATTTTGATGCGGAGCTGCATGCACGCCGCCGCAAAGTGCGGGCGGTTATCCACAGAGATCACTCAGAAAAAGAGCGGGGGAAACGAACGATGAAGACAAGCCGGGCAGTATGGGAAAAATCCCTCGCAGCCTTACAGGAGCAGATGACGCCCATCAGCTACAATACCTGGATCACGCCGATCCAGCCCATCTGCATCAAGGACAATACTCTGGTGCTCCAGGCAGAAAACGAAACCTCAAAGAATACGCTGCGCTCCCTCTATACCCAGATGGTGACGGACGCGGTGAACCGCGCGAACGGCTCCGGCTATCTCGTCCGCTTCATCGACGAATCCGAGCGTGGGGACTACCCGGACCCCAACGCGAGCAAGGCTGCCTACAGCAGCGACTTTACGCTCAACCCGAAGTATACCTTCGAGTCCTTCGTCATCGGCAGCTCCAACAATTTCGCCCATGCTGCGGCGCAGGCCGTTGCGGACAACCCCTCTTCGGCCTACAACCCGCTGTTCATCTACGGCGGCGTGGGTCTTGGCAAGACGCACCTGATGCACGCCATCGGCCACCGGATGCTGCAGAACAACCCGGATGCGCGCATCATTTACGTCACAAGCGAAACCTTCACGATTGAGTTCATCCAGTCCATCCAGGAGAACAAGAACGCGCAATTCCGCAACAAGTACCGCAGCGCGGACGTCCTCATGGTGGACGATATCCAGTTCATCTCAAGCCGCGAGCGCACGCAGGAGGAATTCTTCAACACCTTCAACGCGCTGCACACCTCCGGCAAGCAGATCATCCTGAGTTCCGACCGGCCGCCCATGGAGCTGACCACGCTTGAGGAGCGCCTGCGCTCCCGCTTTGAGGGCGGGCTCATCACGGACGTGCAGCCGCCGGATCTGGAAACGCGCATCGCCATCCTCAAAAAGAAGGCCATGGAAGAGAACATCGACGTGGACGAATCCGTCCTTTCCTACATCGCGGAGAAGGTCAATTCCAATATCCGCCAGCTGGAAGGGTCGCTCACGCGCGTGTGCGCCTACGCAAAGCTTACCAAGCGCCCGCTTGACGCGCACCTCGCGGACGCCGCGCTCAAGGACATCATCCCCGGCTATGAAAACCGCAAGGTCACTGTGGAGCTGATCCAGCAGGTCGTCGCCGATTATTACTCCGTGGATGTGGATGCGCTCCTTTCCCAGCGCCGCACCATGGAGATCACCTACCCGCGGCAGGTAGCGATGTACCTTTCCAAGGAACTGACGGAGGAATCGCTCAAGGCCATCGGCCGCCGCTTCGGCGGGCGGGATCACACCACCGTCATCAGCGCCTGCAAGAAGATCCGGGCGGACATCAAAGAAAACCCGCAGCTCGTGCTCGTGCTCGAAGACCTCACAAAGCGCATCCGCAAGAGCTGAACGCCCCGCCTTCGGCCACGGAAAATAACGAATATATGCTTTAGAATATATGCTTTAATATGTTTAAATATGAAAGAAGTCTGCTCTGAGGCAGACTTCTTTTAGCTTTAACCGTTTACACTTTCTTCCAATATTCGGGCCTGTTCGCCTCATCTACAATGGCGCGGAGGGGGATATCCTCCACCGCGGAGATCATGCCGATGAGCTTTTCCTGCCCGGCAGGCGTCAGCACGGGGCCTGTGATGCGGCGGAACTTGTCGCACAGCCAGTCAAGCCCGATGTTCTCATGCGCTTCGCCCCGTGGTTCGCATTCCGGGGAAAGGAGCGTGCGCCCGTCCTTTGTTGCGATCTCTGCCCGGCAGATGCGTCGAGCAGGGAACTGCGCATCCAGCGCAGGATCCGTCGCAAAGGAAAGCCGCTCCATCATCTTTACCACCTTCGGGTCTCCCAAGCTCTCCTCCCGCACCTGTGCAAGGCCGAAATCACCATATACCAGCGCCGCTGCGACCGGGTATGCGATGTTGTACTGTGCCTCGTCCGCCGTCTTGGGCACGATCTTGGAAAGCAGCGTCGCCCGGTGGAATGTCCGGATCGTTACATGCTCGATGTCATCCGCCGTAATGCCGTGCTCCCGCATCAGGCCGACGCAGGCGTCGATCGCCGGGTGCCCCCACCGGCAGCAGGTATACGGTTTGAAGTAAAGATCCATCACCTGATATTTCGTGCCGAGGTCATCGAGATAATGCCTGTATTCATCCGCCTCGAGCAGGTTCTTGTTGCCCTCAAACCCGCACAGCGCGTCCATGATGGCAAGCGTCCCCACCATGACGCCGAAGGGCACACCATCCTTGTTCATGGAGGGATATTCCACGCTGCGGATGCCCGGTACAAGCGGCGCATTGAATTCCGCGATGGAGAGGACATTGTTCATCTGCTCCCGCGTGAAGCCGTAAATGCGCCCTACGCCCGCCGCGACGCCCACCGCGCCGAACGTGCCGCTCGAATGCGCGTACTGATAGTAATCCATGATCGCCGCGCCGCTGCGGATGGTGGTCTCATAGGCCACGAGCATCGCCGCAAGAAACTCGTTGCGGGAAATGTTTTTCTCATATGCAGCCGAAAGTACCGCGCCCACAAACGACGTGCCCGGATGCGCCCGCGTCATGTTGTGCCCGTCGTCGATGTCATATGCGTTGGAGGAATGGCCCATCGCAGCCGATGCGCCCATGAAGTTGAAGCGCTCCGCAGAGCCGATTACGGGGATGTCGCCCTTGCCGTAAATGCGTGCGGCAAGGCGCAGCCCTGCCTCAAACTGGCGGCTCCGGCTGCCGATCACAAGCGCGCCCATCAGATCCACAAAGCACCCTTTCATGCGCGTCCGCACTTCCTCCGGCAGATCCTCCCAGCGGGTGTTTAAAATGAAATCCTCCAGTTTATAATCTGTTGCAAAATGCATTTGTTGTCAACGCTCCCTTTCTTTTAATTTCTCCGCCGCCAGCTCCTCAAGCAATGCCCGCGCAAGGCGGATGCATTATAGCATGGAGTTTATATCAAGTCAATACATAGCTCCTCAAGCAATGCCCGCGCAAGGCGGATGCTCGGTTCCACGGTGGAAAGCTCCAGATATTCATCCGGCGAATGGTCGTCATCGCCCGTGGGGCCGAGGCCGTCGAGCACCACCGGCCCGCAGGCGGAAATGTGGTTTGCATCCGAGCAGCCGCCCCGCGGCTTCGTATAGAAGGGAAGTCCCAACCCTTCCGAAACGGCCTTTACCCGCTCCACATAAGCATGCGTGCGCGCATCCGGCTCAAGCGGCGGCATTATGCGGAAGCTCAGCTCCGTGAGCCCCACGCCGGCTTCCGCCGCATGCGCTTTCAGCCGCAGAAGCTCCGCTTTCACGCGCTCCATCTCTTTTTTCGTAACATACCGCACATCCACAGAAAGCTCCGCATGGTCTGCAATGATGTTCGCGGCTGTGCCGCCGCGCGCGACGCCGGCGTTGATGCTCGTTCCGCTTGCTTTGTCGTGCAGCTTCGCAAGCTCCGTGATCCAGTATGCCATCTCGTTCACGGCGGAGACGCCGCCGTTTTCAAATGCGTAGCCCGCATGGCCGGACCGCCCGTGGAACGCATAGTCAAACCGCATCAGCCCCTTGCGCGCAATGGTATGCGAGCCGTCGGTCGACGCAGCCTCAAACACAAAGGCATGTGCGCTCCGCCGCGCGTATGCGTCGATCAGCGGCGCGGAATACGGGCTGAAGATCTCCTCATCCGGGTTGAAGATTACAGCAATGGCGAGGGCGTCCAACGCCTCTTTGGACATCCCCATGAGCGCGTGCACCGCCGCAAGGCAGCCCTGCTTCATATCCAGCACGCCGACGCCGTAGGCGCGCGTTTCATCGCGCGAAAACGGGCGCTTTGCCGCCTCACCCGCAGGAAACACCGTATCCGTATGCCCAACGAGCAACGCGTCATATCGCTCCGCTTCCCGGTTTTTCACCACGATGCATTCGCCCGCCTTCGGGGAAAGGCTGTGCCGCTCCAGGATCCAACCCTGCCGCACGAGCGGCTCCGCAAGCATCAGCCCCACCTGCGTCGCGCCTCCCGGCGCGCCGAGACCGCTGTCGATGTTCACAAGCGCAGATAGTTCTTTCAGATATTGTTCAAGAGAAAAGTTTTTCATATATGTCCGCTGCTCCTTACAGTTTCGGGAATACACGCCGAACATTTCACCTTCTTATTTGCGCAGGGGCAAGCTCCCCTGTAAGCCTGCCCCCGCACCCCCCAACAAGAAGAAACAACCAATTTTATTCCGCAAGGTATGGCCGGATCAGCGCAAAGCAGAAGCGCCCGAACAGCGTCTCCAGAAATGCGTCCAGCTCTGCGCCCATCATGGTGCGCATGCCTTCGCCCGCGCCGAAAACGCCAACAAGCGCCTCGCCCGTATAAAAGCAGGTATATGCATGAGAAAGGCGCGCATCATCCCCGCAAAGGATGAGATCGCCCGGCTGCAGATCCGCGCGCCGTATCCCGGCCGTGCGCACGCGTTCACCGTGCGCAGCCTCCGGCGTGATGACCGCATACCCGCCAAAATAGGAATACACTGCCATGTCCCGCTCCGGCGCCTGCGGTTTGCGGGAAAACACGCTGCCCAAGGCAGAGTCATGCCGGTAAAACAGCGCGTTCAGCACCTCGCCCGCATCCGAAGCAAGGGCGATTCCGCGCGCGCGGTATGCTTCCGCCGCTGCCTGCATTACATCCATGCCGCCGCACAGGCGTTCTTTCACATCCGCTACCAAACACGCGGCTTCCGCCGCAGACGGCACATGCCCAAGCAGCACGCGCGGCGCCGAAACGCAAAACCCGTTCACCCGCACAAGAGGCGGCTTGATCCAAAGCCCTGCCGCGTCATCGACGCGGATGCGGAAGCAGGCCTCCGCCGCTGCTGCGCGGGGAATGGAAAGGCAGGCGCGCTCCGCAGAGAGCAGCGTGCAGCCCTGCAGCGCAATGAATTCCACCGCCGCATCCGTTTCTGTGCGGTAAAGGTTGCGTATGTGCACAGTATATTCCACAACACAGCCTGCACCTGCCGTCCTTCCGCCCGGATGCGATGTTTCCACACCGCACACAAGCTCCCGGCATCCGGCAAGGCGCGCGCAGGTGTTTTCCGTGGGTTCGCCCACCCGTGCGAGCGGGCGGAGCACCGCGAAGCGCTTCACCTTTTCAGCAAAAAGATAGTTCCGCCCCAGCTGCTTGTCCGCACACGGTTCAAAGAGATATTTGGCATCCGCCTCGCGGATGCCGCCCGCTTCCGCGCAGGTATCCCGGCGGGCAATGTAATCGTAGCTGCCGCTGTTTCCACCATCGTTGGTGCAATGGAAGTATTTCCCATCGCCCCGATACAGCATGACGTGCCCATTCCCGGCCTTTTCAAAGACGATGACATCGCCGGGCTGCAGCAGCTCCTTTATTTCTTCCGCCATACGCACGCGCTCTTCTTCGGATTCCTCATGCGTCGGTTCATAATAAAACACGCGCGGTTTTACCATATCGATCATTTCCCAACTGAGGTCCGCTTCAAGCGCATAGCCGAAGGCATTGTAATATGCCGCCCACACAAAGGATGAGCAATCCAGGAATACCGTGTTTTGCCGCGTCGCGTCCTCCGGCGCAGCCATCCGGCGCCGCCTGGGTGTAACGCGGACAAGCCGGTCCATGCTCAGCTGATCGTACTGAACGCAGGGTCCCCGGTCATAAAACGCCTTCGCCACGGCGAGCAGAGCATCCGCTTTTTTCTGCTGTGTCATATTGCTCATTCCGTTCCATCCTCCCAAGGCCGGCCTTCAACGAGCCGGAGCCCGATGCTGCCGATCCGCATGGGAGTCTCCTCTATAATTCCTTTATCAATAAATTCAATAATAATGAAACTCATCAAATGAGCCCGGCGGGGCCGCGCAGCAGGTATTCACGCTGCGCTGCGCGGCCCCATCGGCTGCTTTATAACAGGAATTTGCTAGCCCGTTCAGGCTGCTGCGCTTATTTGCAGCCGCAGCCCAGCTGAATGAAGTTCGTGGAACGGGTGGTGGTCGCCGACGGCGCGGGATCGAGCTTGCGGTCCGCGATGCCGAGTACTTCTTCCGGCCGGATCCACGGCCTGCCCTGAATGCCGCTCGTTTCCTCATGGGTCAAGAGGCCCTTGTATGCCGTCAGGCTGCGGCGGATGAAGCCATCCCGCACGCAGGCTTCCGTCAGGCCGTTGTTCATGATGTTGAGCAGCATCGGCAGAGTCTCCGCCGCAAGCGCCACGGAAGTCGAATGTGCCACAGCGCCGGGGATGTTGCTCACGCAGTAATGCACCACGCCGTTGACCACATAGCGCGGGTTGTCATGGTGCGTCTCATGGCTCGATTCGATCGCGCCCGGATCATCGTTG
>JALFDW010000025.1 GCA_022778545.1 bacterium
CGACAACATCCGCATGGAGATCACCCTGATCACCCCCATCGCTATGGATGAAGGCCTCCGCTTCGCTATCCGCGAAGGCGGCCGCACGGTTGCTTCCGGCGTTGTGTCCAGCATCATCGAGTAACCTCAATCTCAAACAAAAGGAGCTTCGGACAACCGAAGCTCCTTTTTCTTTGTTGCTGAAAGTAAAATTGCTCCTCCATTTTGAAACACATCAAATGCTGACCGCATCTGCGGCACGGAATCTCATGAAATAAAAAACAAAAATGCATTACTAATAGCCTACAAACCGTGTTGTAAAGCAGCGCGAATGGCAGAGAAGTCAGCGTATAACACGGAATCCTATATTTCGTATATTTCCTGTGCAATATCTGCGAAATCAGTTATTGACATTATAACAACGAATTTATTAAAATGATAGGCAGAAGCATTGAACAAAGGAGATGTTTCGCAATGGAACCTGGGGTTCATGCAACGGAACCTTTGGGTTCACAATACTGAAAAAAGGAGTGGGCAAGATGTTGTTGCAGGGAAAAACAGCGATCGTTACCGGCGGAACAAGAGGAATTGGCTTTGCCATAGTGCAGAAATTCCTGGAAAACGGCGCGAAAGTTGCGCTCTGCGGTTCACGGCAGGAATCTGCCATGAAGGCGCTGGAGAGGCTGAAGGACACTTACTCGGATGACCAGGTGATGGGGATTTGGCCCGCTCTTGATGATCCCGCCTCCGTGGAGGAGGCGTTCGCTGCGGTGAAAGAGAAGTTCGGAAGCTTGGACATTCTGGTGAACAATGCGGGCATTTCCGCCCGGGAGAATCTGTACGGCTATGAGTTTGACAGCTTTAAAAAGGTGATCGACCTGAACCTCACGGCTGTTTTCGTCTGCTGTCAGGCGGCGGCGAGGATCATGAAGGAGCAGGGCGGTGGCGTGATCCTGAACACCAGCTCCATGGTGGCAAAATACGGCCAACCTTCCGGTGTGGCTTACCCGGCCTCCAAGTTTGCGGTGAATGGACTGACCTTGTCCCTTGCACGCGAGCTGGGCAAAGACAACATCCGTGTTAACGCTGTTGCGCCCGGCATCACGAACACGGATATGATGCAGGCTGTGCCGAAGGAAATGATCGCAGCCCTGGCCTCTCAGATTCCGCTCGGCCGGATCGGTGACCCGGAGGATGTTGCAAATGCGTTCCTGTTCCTGGCAAGCCCCATGGGTACCTACATCACCGGTATAACGCTGTCGGTGGACGGTGGCGCGAGGACATAAATTCGCGCTCTTGCACTACGCTTTCGCTTTGCCGTGGTGCAGAGAACTGAAAATATGGCTGCAATACAAGGAGCTTCGCACGAATGAAGCTCCTTTTGTTTCTTTAATTAATTATATATATTTATCATGTGTGAAGAAGTGCGGTAGCTACATCAAAGCCTCGCGAATTCCTATTTCATATTGCTTGAATAGACATGATTTCTTCGACTGTATTAGTTTAGTATAGCATGATGTTTTTTAAAGAGACAATTAATTTGAATACGTAGTACAGTTTTTTGAAATACACTATTATGATGTTGACAACGTGAAACTACTATGGTAGTATAAATACAGAAACTACTGCAGTAGTTAAGCTATAAATCAGTGTGGGAAAAGGAGGATAGTATCATAGAGATTAAACTGTTTGATTCAGAATTAAAAGTTATGAACGTTCTTTGGAAAGAAGGTGATATGACAGCAAAGAGAATTTCAGATATTCTCAAGGATCAGATTGGCTGGAATATGAACACCACCTATACGCTTATCAAAAGATGCATCGGAAAGGGAGCAATTGAGCGGAGGGAGCCAAATTTCCTGTGCCATGCCCTAGTCTCGAAAGAACAGGTTCAGGAGCGAGAGATGGTAGAGCTGATTAATAAGATCTTTGACGGCTCAGCGGATTTGCTGTTTGCATCTCTTCTGAACAGAAAGCGCTTGACCGCTGATGAAATTGAACGTCTGAAACAAATTGTGGACAATCTGAAATGAGGCTATGAGCATGAATATCATCCAAATGAGTGCATCTGCATCAATCCTGATTGTCGTGAATGCAATTATACGGGCTGTTGCATTGCACAAGCTCCCCCATAGGACATTTCTTGCTCTGTGGGGGATTGCCGCACTGCGCCTGGTTGTTCCATTCCATATTCCATTTAAGTTCAATTTCTATACTGCTCTTAACTTGCTTCAGAGCCAATCTGTACAAGATATGAGCGTGCATATCCTCGGTGGTGAAACAGCCCTTTCTGCAAATAAGGAAATATCATATCTTTCAAAAGCGGAAGAGATGGTGCTTACTGAGTATTCCGACTCGGCAGTCCAAACCATTGTAATAATATGGCTTTTAGGAATGATGATCTGCGCATTGTTCTTTCTTGTTACATACGTCAGATGTCACAGGGAGTTTTCGGCTTCATTGCCGGTAGAAAGCGAAGCTTCGGCTTGGCGGCCGTTTCCTTTGCGTCGGCAGGTGCAGATACGGCAGACGGATAGAATAACTATTCCTTTGACATATGGTGTTTTTCGTCCGGTTATTCTCTTTCCGAAAGAGGTTGACTGGAAGGATGACAAAAGCCGCTATGCTCTTACCCATGAATATGTGCACATTAGGTACTGGGACGCGCTTGCAAAATTTATGTTTGCAATGACCGTATGCGTTCACTGGTTTAATCCTCTTGTGTGGTTCATGTATTTCATGGCAAACCGTGATATCGAATTGTCTTGCGATGAAGCGGTTGTAAAGATTTTGGGTGTAAATTCGAAAGCAGACTATGCTTTGACGCTTATTGCATTTGCGGAGGTAAAGGAACAGCGGTTTCCGATTGCAAACTATTTTTGCAGGAGTGCTATTGAGGAAAGGATCTTTTCAATTATGAAGATGAAGATTAGGAAAACTTCTTTCCATGCTGTTGTTATTGCGATTCTGCTGGTCATTTCTGTGGGGGTTGCATTTGCGACATCGGCATTGGATGAGAACGAAGCATTGCTGAAAGAAGGAACGGGAGCTAAAGGGAAATATTTGGACTATCTAAAAGCTTTGCTCGCAGATTTGGAGATTGATATCCGTGCAATTTCAGGATCCGACAATTCCATTGTTGAAGAAATGGATGATGAGCATTATGAAGCATTTGACGTTCATGACAAAGATGGAAGAGAATATCTCCTTCTGCTTAGGAAAGAAGATAAATCATTTGAAGCACTTTTAGATGATGCAAATAATGTGCTCTATGGCTTGGTTGATAATGGCATGCTTCCTAAGTATTTCATAACAGATTAAGCAATACAATGAAGCGTATGAGATAGCATCCCGTAGAAACTTAATCGGACAATAATCTTTGAACGAGCGGTTACGTACATTAGAAATAAAAGGAGAAATACAAATGAAAAAGGATATTTTTGAGAACTGTGGTATACGTTACTTTGCTCTTGTTTTGCTGTTTTTGATGCTTATGGTGATTGGCACAGAAACCTCTTTCGCAGAATCATCGGGGTCTGATGCGCGTCTGATCCCGGAAAATGCGCCTTCAAATGAAATTACCGAGCTTGACCCAACAAATGTTAATGTAATTTCCGAAAGTCAAACACGAGGCGCGAATCCACCTACTAAACTGTATGATTTGAGCAATTCAAATTATAGTGTGTCAGGATCTTGGAGGTATTTGATTTATACTAGCTACTATTTCTACCCAAATGCAGAAGGTAAATTGCACTGGAATTTTACAGTCGAATTAGCAGACTGTTTTGTAAATCAAACGTCGTTTACTATAGACTGCTGGGATAAAACGACGAATAGGAAAGTGACATCTACTACGTTTTACTCTGAGTTGCAACCAAATGGGGTGTATGGCCTGTATATTTCTACGGGCAACTGGAATACATATAATTTAGATCCCTCACATAAATACTATTTTGCTTTTATAAAAACAAATGATGCTACAGAAGCCAGTATAACAGGGACAATAAGGCATTAAGCTCCCCCTTAGGTAGGGAGATAAAAACAAAACAGATAGATCTAAGGCAAAACGCGGAGTACTTGCCCCTCGTTTTGTCTTTTCTTCGCTGGGATTAGAAGCTCTCGGGCAGGCAAATCCATGCTAATAATGCTTTCTTCCGACAATAACATCTGCGTGAATTTCTCTTCCACAGCTGCAGTCATGTTGCTTTAAGTGCCCTAGAACGTTACTTGTTTGATTGGCATAACTAAATTAGAGATAATTATTGTATAGACCTTAGTCGTATGCAAGGAAAATTCATGCCGTTCATGTGAAATTTCTTGTATGCTTGCCAAATAAAGTGAATAAAAGACCAATATGAAAGCCCTTCACTTCTCCTACTGCCCAAGCTGCATAAAGTGTCTTTTTTAAGACAAATGTATTGACTTTCTTTGCCAATATGGTATACTATGTCCGTCTTAAATGAGACAGAAATGGAGATCGCAATGGAGCAAACGCCTGAGGCACGTCACTTTGCCGCCGCAGAAAAAACGCCGCTGTTTCAAGGGCTGCCGGCAGCCTTTGTGGAAAGTGCGGCCGCGCGCGGCTATGTGGAATGCTTTGGCGCAGGCACGCCTGTGTTCCTTTCCGGGGAGGAAAACCGCCGCCTTGGCGTGCTCGTTTCGGGCAGTGCGGAGGTCTATAAGCCCACGGGCGCGGGGCGCATCCTGATGAGTGTGCTTACACCGGGGGCGCTGCTCGGCGCGGCAAGCCTGTTCCTTGCGGACGCGCACGCCGTTACGGAGGTCGATACGCTTACCCCCTGCGAGGTGCTGTTTTTTGACGAAGAAACGCTTAAAACGCTCATGCAGGAGAATTTCAAGCTTGCGGAAAACTATTTCTGTTATCTGACCGGGCGCATTCACTTCCTGACCGGGCGGATCGAAAGCATCGCATCGCCCACGGTTGCGGATAAGCTGCTCAATTACCTGGCGCAGAACGCGGAAAATGGCGTAGTAAATGTGCCGCATGGGTACAACCGCCTTGCCAGCGCGCTTTCCGTGAGCCGTGCATCCCTTTACCGGGTGATGGACGAGCTGGAGCGGGAAGGCCGCATCCTGCGCAAAGGAAAACAGATCCTGCTGAGGGAAACACAACAAGATTGATAATGGAAGGAAAACAACAATGAAGAAACTGACTGCACTGATTCTGATCGCATGCATGGCTGCCGCGATGTTCGCCGGCTGCGGCACGAAAGCAACCACGCCCATCAACATCGGCACGCTGCAAGGCCCCACGGGCATGGGCATGGTAACGCTGATGGGCGACGAATTCTCGAGCAAATACAACATCACCATCGAGTCCGCGCCGGACGCCGTCGTGGGTAAGATCATCAACGGCGAGCTGGACATTGCGGCGGTGCCGGTCAACCTGGCTGCCACGCTGTACAACAAGACCGAAGGCAACATCATGATGATCGCCGTGAATACGCTCGGCGTGCTGTATGTGCTTGAAGAAGGCGAGACTGTGAACAGCATGGCGGACCTTGCGGGAAAGACGCTCTATGCGACCGGCCAGGGTTCCACCCCGGAATACATGCTTTCCTATCTGCTTGAGAAGAACGGCCTTACCGACAGCGTGACTGTGGAATACAAAGCCGAGCACAGCGAGCTTGCAACGCTCATGGCTTCGGGCGAGGTGAAACTTGGCATGCTGCCGGAACCCAATGTGACGGCCACCATGGCGAAGAATGAAAACCTCCGTGTTGCGCTTGACCTCACCAAGGAATGGAAGGATGCCGCGGGCGTTGAGCCGGTGCAGGGCTGCATCGTGGTGCGCAAGGACTATTTCGAACAGAATCAGGCTGCTGTGCGCCTGTTCCTCAAGGAATACGAAGCGGCGGTGAACTACACCAAGGCGAACCAGGCGGAGACCGCCGCGCTGATGGAAAAATACGGCATCATCGGTTCGGCTGCCATCGCGGAGAAGGCGATCGACAAGTGCAACATCGTCTGCTATCGGGATGAGGCTATGCGCACGGCTGCTGAGGCAATGCTTCAGGTGCTCTTTGATGCGAACCCGAAGAGCGTGGGCGGCGTGCTGCCCGGCGATGATTTCTACTACAACGAGAATGCGAAATAACAAAGCCATCTGGGGCGGCTGAGACTGCCTTTACAGTGAATGAAACAGGGACGTGTCTGCATTGCCCGCGGGCAGCAAGGCTCGTCCCTGTGTGCTTCTTTCTGGCTTTTGACGGGAGGTAACTGTGAAACGCATATTAAGACCCTGCGCCATTGCCGCATGCTGGCTGCTGCTATGGCAGATTGCCGCGATGGCGGTGGGCAGCGCAGTGCTTTTGCCCTCGCCGTGGGAAACGGCAAAAACGCTTGTCGGGCTTGCTCAAACGGCCTTTTTCTGGAAAACGGCAGGCGTTACGCTTCTGCGCGTGGCAACGGGCTTTCTCTTTGGCATGGCGGTGGGCACCGCGCTTGGTGTGCTGACAGCGACATCCCGCCTCGCGGATGCTTTCCTTGCTCCCGTGCGCGGGGTCATAAAAGCAACCCCTGTGACCTCGTTTATTATTTTAGTGCTTTTGTGGATTACGACGGGGCTTACGCCGGTGTTCATTTCGTTTTTGATGGTAATGCCGATCGCATGGGCAAACGTGCGGGAAGGCGTGCTTGCGGTGGATGGGCAGCTGCTCGAGATGGCGGAGGTGTTCCGCCTTTCCCGCATGAAGAAGCTGCGGGACATTTACCTGCCTGCCGTTCTGCCGCAGTACCTTGCTGCCTGTACGACCGGCTTCGGTTTTGCGTGGAAGAGCGGTGTTGCGGCGGAGGTCATTGCCCGGCCGGCGCTTTCCATCGGCCGCAATCTGTATGAAAGCAAACTCTACCTGAATACGGAGGAGCTGTTTGCGTGGACGGCGATCGTCATCCTGCTCAGCATGCTGCTCGAGCGGGTGATGGTGCGCATGATGCGGAGGATCCGGAAATGATTGAGTTTAAGCATGTGACCTGCACCTACGGCGAAAAAATGCCGATCCGGGATCTTACGCTTGCGCTGCCCGACGCGGGCGTGATCGGCGTATTTGGTGCTTCCGGATCGGGAAAAACAACGCTGCTGCGTCTCATGGCGGGGCGTATCCGGCCTGCGTCCGGCACGGTGACGGGCCTTGCGGAAAAGCGGGTTTCCATGGTGTTTCAGGAGGACCGCCTTCTTCCCTGGCGGACGGCGCTTGAAAACGTGGCGCTCGTGCGGGAAGGCAGCGAGGCGGATGCGCGCGCTCTTCTTGCTGCGCTTGGGCTTTCTGCTGAGGCGGATCAGTTGCCGTCGGCTCTTTCGGGCGGGATGCAGCGCCGCGTAGCGCTTGCGCGCGCGCTCAACTTTGGCGGGGATGTGCTGCTCCTGGATGAGCCGTTCAAAGGGCTGGACGCTGCACTCTGCATGGAGGCGATCGCCGTGGTGCGCGGCAGGTTTCCACTCACGGTCATCGCAACGCATGATCGCGCGGAAGCGGAGGCACTGGGCATGACGGGAGAAATCGCGTTGTAAATCGTAACAGCAAAAAGCGCCACATCCGAGGCGCTTTTGCTTGCAAACCGGCTGAAAATCCGGTAAAATATTTCTGTGAAACGCGCGGATGCGTGTGCTGCAAAACTTTTTTCGCATTTCTTTTAAAAAAGGCTTGCTTTTCCTGAGAAAATCCTGTATTATATGAGCGTTGTGCGAAAACTCCTGTGTGTTTTCTGTGCAACGAGAACGGTAAATGCCTTTGCGGGAGGTTGCCGGTTCTGCCATCCGGGTAATTTCCGCGAGGTGCCCACGATACGGGCAACGGGCGTCAGTGCGCCCGGCTTCAGTGTTTCAGAGATGAAACACACGGCTGCGTGTACTGCCCCGATTCAAAAAGGAGGAAAGAAATAACATGGCAAATCAGAAAATCCGCATCAAGCTCAAGGCCTACGAGCACAACCTGATCGACCAGAGCGCCGAGAAGATCGTTGACACGGCCAAGCGGACGGGCGCGCGCGTGAGCGGCCCAATCCCCCTTCCGACGGAGAAAGAAATCGTTACGATACTCCGTTCGCCGCATAAATATAAAGACAGCAGAGAGCAATTCGAGATGCGTACCCACAAGCGTTTGATCGACATTCTCCAGCCCTCCGCGAAGACCGTGGACGCGCTGATGAAGCTCGATCTTCCCGCTGGCGTCGACATCGAGATCAAGCTTTGAGCATTCGGAGGTGTATCAAGATGAAGAAAGCGATTTTGGGTACCAAGGTCGGCATGACCCAAATGTTCCGCGAGGACGGCACCATGATTCCCGTCACCGTAGTTCTTGCGGGTCCCTGCCCCGTCGTTCAGAAGAAGACGGCAGAGCATGACGGCTACGAAGCCATCCAGGTAGCGTTCAAGCCCGTTCGTGAGAAGCTCGTCACCAAGCCGGAGATGGGCCACCTGAAGAAAGCCGGCGTAGGCGCGCACCGCTACGTCCGCGAATTCAAGCTCGATGATACCGCGTCCTATGAGGTCGGTCAGGTCATTTCGGCGGATGTGTTCGCGAACGGCGACAAGGTCGACGTGGTCGGCACCAGCAAGGGCAAAGGCTTCGCGGGCAACATCAAGCGTTGGAATCAGGCCCGCGGCCGCAAGACCCACGGCTCCCATTCCTACCGCGTTGCGGGTTCCATGGGCGCCTGCACCTACCCCGGTGAGGTCTTCAAGACCAAGCACCTGCCCGGCCACATGGGCCATGAGCGCGTAACGGTTCAGAACCTCGAAGTCGTGCGCGTGGACGCCGAGCGCAACCTGCTCCTCATCAAGGGCGCGGTTCCCGGCGCAAAGGGCGGCCTCCTGATGGTTAAGGAAACCGTGAAGTAACAGCCGCGAGCGAAAGGAGAATGTGAAATGCCAAACGTAGCATTGTATAACATCGCCGGGCAGAGCATCGGCGAGCTCGAGCTCAAAGAGAGCATCTTCGGCGTTGAGCCCAACGCAGCCGCGGTTCACGCGGTCGTAAAGGCCTACCTCGCCAACCAGCGCCAGGGCACGCAGAGCGCGCTCACCCGCGCGGAAGTGCGCGGCGGCGGCATCAAGATCTATCGCCAGAAGGGCACCGGACGCGCCCGCCACAGCAGCAACCGCGCGCCGATCTTCACCCACGGCGGTGTTGTGTTCGCTCCCAAGCCGCGTGATTACCGGCAGAGCGTCAACAAGAAGGTAAAGCGCCTTGCGATGAAGAGCGCGCTTTCCTCCAAGGTGAACGACGGCGACATCATCGTTTACGATGCGCTGGACATCGCCGCTCCGAAGACGAAGGAGATGGTCAAGGTCCTCAACGCGATGAACGTCAAGAAGGCTCTCATCGTCCTTCCCGAAAAGGATGAGATCGTGGAGCGCGCCGCGGCGAACATCCCCGGTGTGAAGACGACGCTCGTCGGCACGCTGAACGTGTATGAAATCCTGAAGTACGACACGCTGGTCCTCACGAAGGACGCGGTCGCCAAGATCGAGGAGGTGTACGTATAATGAAGACGCCCCATGACGTTATCTTAAAGCCCGTTCTCACCGAGAAGAGCTACGACCATCTTGCCGAGAAGGTTTACACCTTCATCGTGGACAAGAAGGCCAACAAGACCGAGATCAAGCAGGCCGTTGAAGCGATCTTCGGTGTGAAGGTGGACAGCGTCCACACCATCAACAACCTTGGTAAGATGAAGCGCCAGGGCCTCCACCAGGGCCGCCGTGCTTCCACCAAGAAGGCCTATGTGAAGCTCAAGAAGGACTCCAAGGGCATCGAGTTCTTCGACAGCATCGCGCAGTAAGGAGGCGAGACCATGGCAATCAGAAAGATCAAACCCACAACCCCCGGCCAGCGCTTCATGACGGTTTCCGCTTACGAGGAAATCACCTGCAATACGCCGGAAAAGTCCCTGCTTGAGGATCTCCGTTCCTCCGGCGGCCGCAATAATCAGGGCCGCATCACGGTTCGCCATCGCGGTGGCGGCGCGCGGCGCAAGTACCGCGTGATCGACTTCAAGCGCAACAAGGACGGCGTGCCCGCAAAGGTCGCCACGATCGAATACGATCCCAACCGCAGCGCGAACATCGCTCTGCTCCACTACGCGGATGGCGAAAAGCGCTACATCATCGCGCCCCTCGGCCTCAAGGTCGGCGACATGCTCGTTTCCGGCGAAGGCGCTGACATCAAGGTCGGCAATGCGATGGAGATCCGCCAGATCCCGGTCGGAACGATGATCCACTGCATCGAGCTCCGCCCCGGCAAAGGCGCGCAGCTCGTGCGCAGCGCAGGCAATGCGGCGCAGCTGATGGCTAAGGAAGGCGCTTATGCGCAGGTCAGGCTGCCGAGCGGCGAAGTCCGCCTCGTGCCCATGAACGCCCGCGCCACCATCGGCCAGGTCGGCAACGTGGATCACGGCAACATCATGCTGGGTAAAGCGGGCCGCACCCGCCACAAGGGCTTCCGCCCGACAGTCCGCGGTTCCGTCATGAACCCGTGTGACCACCCGCACGGCGGCGGCGAGGGCAAGAGCCCGATCGGCCGTCCCGGCCCTGTCACCCCGTGGGGCAAGCCGGCGCTGGGTTACAAGACCCGTAAGACCAAGAACGTCAACGATAAGTTCATCGTGCGCCGCAGGAACGGCAAGTAAGAGGCGAAAGGAGTCAATCAATGAGCAGGTCAATCAAGAAGGGCCCGTTTGTTCAGGAGCGTTTGCTCAAACGCATTCAGGATATGAACGAGAGCGGGAAAAAGACGGTCGTCAAGACATGGTCCCGCGCATCCACCATCTTCCCCGACATGGTGGGACACACCATCGCCGTGCACGATGGCAAGAAACACGTCCCGGTCTATGTGACCGAGGAAATGGTCGGCCACAAGCTGGGTGAGTTCGCGCCCACCCGTACTTTCCGCGGCCACAGGGGTTCCGAGAAGTCCTCGGGCGGAAGATAAGAAGGAGGAAGCGAATCATGGCAACTAGGTCCAGAGAAAAGAGCGCGGCGCGTAAGGCCAACGCCGAGAAGCGCCCCCATGCGATCGCCCGTTACGTACGCATTTCTTCCCGCAAGGTCAAGGTCGTCATCGACCTGATCCGCGGCAAGAGCGTCAAAGAGGCGCAGGCGATCCTGATGTACACCCCCAACGCGGCGAGCGAGCCGGTTCTCAAGCTCCTCAACTCCGCCGTCGCCAACGCGGAAAACAACCTCGATCTTTCCGCCGACACGCTGTATGTGGCTGAGGTCTTTGCTAACCAGGGCCCCACGCTCAAGCGGTTCCGCCCCCGCGCGCAAGGCCGCGCATCGCGCATCCGCAAGCGCACGAGCCACATCACCATCATCCTGGATCAGGCGAAGTAAGGGAGGTAAAGTATGGGACAAAAAGTTAATCCGAATGGCTTCCGCGTAGGCGTTATCCGTGATTGGAACACCCGCTGGTATGCCTCCAAGAAGGAATTTTCCGATTTCCTGATCGAGGACAAGAAGATCAGGGAACACCTCAAGAAGGCCCATTATGCTGCCGGCGTAAGCAAGATCGACATCGAGCGCGCTGCCGGTAAGGTCACGGTCAGCATCCACACCGCGCGCCCCGGTGTGCTCATCGGCAAGGGCGGCGTTGGCGTGGACGCCATCAAAGCGGATGTTTCCGCGCTGATCGGCAAGCCTGTGAACGTGAACATCATGGAGGTCAAGAACCCCGATGCGAACGCACAGCTCGTAGCCGAATCTATCGCGGCACAGCTTGAAAAGCGCATCTCCTTCCGCCGCGCGATGAAGCAGTCCATGAGCCGCGCGATGAAAGCCGGCGCGAAGGGCATCAAGCTGATGTGCAGCGGCCGTCTGGGCGGCGCTGAAATCGCCCGCACCGAAGGCTATCACGAGGGCTCCATCCCCCTGCAGACCATGCGCGCCGACATCGAGTACGGTTTCGCTGAGGCGCACACCACCTATGGCCGCATCGGCATCAAGGTGTGGATCTACAAGGGCGAAGTGCTCAACCGACAGAAGAAAGCGTAAGGAGGCAAATAACCATGTTGATGCCTAAGAGAGTAAAGCGCAGGAGAGTGCATCGCGGCCGCATGACCGGTAAGGCAATGCGCGGCAACACCATCAATTACGGCGAATACGGCCTCGTGGCGCAGGAACCCGCATGGGTCACCAGCAACCAGATCGAAGCAGCGCGTATCGCGATGACCCGTTACATCAAGCGCGGTGGCAAGGTTTGGATCAAGATCTTCCCCGACAAGCCCGTTACCGAAAAGCCGGCCGAGACCCGCATGGGTTCCGGTAAAGGCTCCCCGGAATACTGGGTGGCAGTCGTCAAGCCCGGCAGAGTGATGTTCGAGATCGCCGGCGTGGACGAAGCGATTGCGCGTGAGGCGCTCCGGCTTGCCATGCACAAGCTGCCCCTCAAATGCAAGATCGTCAAGAAAGAGACTGAGGCAGGAGGCGAAGAGCAATGAAAGCGAATGAACTGAGGAAACTCTCCACCGAGGAGCTTGTTGCCAAGGAAAAGGAACTCAAGGAAGAGCTCTTCAACCTCCGCTTCCAGCTGGCGACCGGCCAGTTGGCGAATCCCCAGCGGATCCGCGAATGCAAGAAGGACGTTGCCCGAGTCAAGACGCTCCTGTGTGAGCGCGAGCTCAAGGCAGCCGAGTAACGGGTGAAAGGAGACATTACCAATGGAACAAGTAAGAGGTTACCGCAAGACCCGCACCGGCGTCGTTGTGAGCGATAAGATGGACAAAACGATCGTTGTCGCCATCAAGACGAAGGTCCGCCATCCCCTGTATGGCAAGATGGTCAACCGCACCCGCAAGTTTAAGGCGCATGACGAGAACAATGAATGCGGCATCGGCGACACCGTGAAGATCATGGAGACCCGCCCGCTGAGCAAGGATAAGCGTTGGCGCCTCGTCGAGATCGTTGAAAAGGCGAAGTAAGCCGGAAAGGAGAAAGCAATGATTCAGCCACAAACCAGATTGAAGGTTGCGGACAACAGCGGCGCGAAAGAGATCATGTGCATCCGCGTGCTGGGTGGTTCGTATCGCAAGAGCGCGAGCATCGGCGACGTGATCGTCGCATCCGTCAAGTCTGCTTCTCCCGGCGGCGCCGTGAAGAAGAAGGACGTCGTGAAGGCGGTCGTGGTCCGCACGGTTGCGGCAACGCAGCGCCCGGACGGCAGCAGCATCCGTTTCGACGACAATGCAGCCGTCATCATCAACGACAAGAAAGAGCCCCGCGGCACCCGTATTTTCGGGCCTGTCGCACGCGAGCTTCGCGCAAAGGACTACATGAAGATCGTGTCCCTGGCGCCCGAAGTGCTCTGATGGGAGGATCGAGAGAATGAAAAAGCTCAACGTCAAGAAGGATGACACCGTCGTCATCATCGCCGGCAAGGATAAGGGCAAGAAGGGCAAGATCATGGTTGCATTCCCGCAGGAAGAGCGCGTGGTCGTCCAGAACGCCAACATGATTACCCGCCACGTCAAGCCCCGCAGGCAGGGCGAGCAGGGTGGCCGCATCGAGAAGGAAGGCACCATCCATGCTTCCAACGTGATGCTGGTGTGCCCGAAGTGCAACGCTGCTACCCGCGTTGGTCACCGCATCGAAGTCGTGACCACGAAGGATGGCAAGCAGAAGAACAAGAACATCCGCGTCTGCAAGAAGTGCGGCAAGGATATCGACTGAGGCGGAAGGAGGAAACCGTAAGTGGCTAAGAAAGAAAACGCTTCCCAGGCGCCCGCCAAGAAGAAAAAGAATGCGGCGGAAGCCAAGCCGTTCACCGAGGCCGCCCGCCTCAGGGTGAAGTATAACGAGGAGATCGTTCCGCAGCTGAAGGAAAAGTTCGGCTACGAGAACGTGATGCAGGTTCCCAAGCTCGAGAAGATCGTGCTCAACATGGGCCTCGGTTCCGAAAAGGACAACCCGAAGGGCATCGAGAGCGCGCTTGAAGAGCTCAGCCAGATCGCCGGCCAGAAGGCGGTCGTGACGAAGGCGAAGAAGTCCGTCGCGAACTTCAAAGTTCGTGAAGGCATGAACATCGGTGCGAAGGTCACACTCCGCGGCGACCGGATGTACTACTTTGCCGACAAGCTCATGAACATCGTTCTGCCCCGCGTCCGCGACTTCCGCGGCATCTCCGACACCAGCTTTGACGGCCGCGGTAATTACGCGATGGGCCTCAAAGAGCAGCTGATCTTCCCCGAGATCAACTACGACGACGTCGACAAGATCCGCGGCATGGACATCGTGTTCGTGACGACGGCCAAGACCGACGAAGAAGCCAAAGAGCTGCTCAAGCTGATGGGCATGCCGTTCGTTCAGGCGTAAAAGGAGGAAGCAACCGTGGCAAAGACCAGTATGAAAATCAGGCAGGCCCGCCCTGCAAAGTATTCCACCCGTGCGTATACTCGCTGCCGCATCTGCGGCCGCCCGCACTCCGTGCTGCGCAAGTATGGCATCTGCCGCATCTGCTTCCGCGAGCTCGCGTACAAGGGTGAGATCCCCGGCGTGCGTAAGGCAAGCTGGTAAGCATAGCGAAAGGAGGATTAACCAAAAATGGCAGTTATTACAGACCCCATCGCTGATATGCTGACCCGTATCCGCAACGCGCTTGTTGCAAAGCACAATGACGTGCTTGTGCCTGCGTCCACCGTTAAGAAGGCGATCGCTGAGATCCTGCTTCAGGAAGGCTACATCAAGGGCTACGATATGCGTGAGGATGGCGTTGCCAAGTACATCCATATCGACCTCAAGTACGGCCCCAACAAGCAGAAGGTCATCACCGGCCTCCGCCGCATCAGCAAGCCCGGCCTGCGCGTTTATGCCCGCAAGGATCAGCTCCCCAAGGTGCTCAACGGCCTTGGCATCGCGATCATCTCCACCTCCCGTGGCATGATGACCGACCGCGAAGCCCGCAAGCTCGGCGTAGGCGGCGAAGTGCTCGCTTACATCTGGTAACAAACAAAATAACCAATCATATTTGGAGGTGTAACACATGTCACGAATCGGAAAACTTCCGATCACGGTTCCTGGCGGAGTGACAATCACGGTCGGTGACGGCAACACCGTAACTGTTAAGGGCCCCAAGGGCACGCTGACCGAGAAACTCTCTCCCGCCATGGAGCTTTCTGAGGAAAACGGCGTTTTGACCGTAAAGCGCCCGAGCGACTCCAAGGAGCATCGCTCTCTGCACGGCCTCACCCGTTCCCTCGTTCACAACATGGTCGTCGGCGTGACCGAGGGCTTCACGAAGAACCTTGAGATCAACGGCGTCGGCTACCGTGCCCAGATGCAGGGCACGAAGCTTGTGATGAACCTGGGCTATTCCCATCCCGTCGAGATCGATCCGCCCGCGGGCATCAGCTTTGAGTGCCCCACGCCGAACAAGATCGTCGTTAAGGGCATCAGCAAGCAGCAGGTCGGCCAGGTAGCAGCGGACATTCGCAAGTGGCGTGAGCCGGAACCCTACAAGGGCAAGGGCATCAAGTATGACTACGAGACCGTTCGCCGCAAGGTTGGCAAGACCGGTAAGTAATGCGTAGAGAAGGAGTGGCAATATGATTTCAAAGGTAGACAAAAATTCTGTGCGCAAAAAACGTCATGACCGTACCCGCCGTCATATCGTGGGTACCGCGGCGCGGCCGAGGCTCAACGTATATCGCAGCCTGAACCACATTTACGCGCAGGTCATCGACGACGAAGTCGGACATACCCTTGCCGCCGCATCTACGCTGGATGCAGAGGTCAAGGCGCAGCTTGAAGGCAAGAACAAGAAGGAAGCTGCGAACCTGGTGGGTGAGATCGTGGCCCGCCGCGCGCTGGACAAGGGCGTGAAAGAGGTCGTTTTCGACCGCGGCGGTTACCTTTACACCGGCCGTGTGGCGGAAGTTGCTGAAGGCGCGCGCAAAGCCGGCCTGGAATTCTAAGGAGGTAAGACATGCAGAAGCGTACTGATACATCCACCATGGAACTCAAGGAAAGGCTTGTCTTTATCAACCGCGTTGCGAAGGTCACCAAGGGCAGCAAGAATTTCCGCTTCACCGCGCTCATGGTCGTTGGCGATGAAAACGGTCATGTGGGCGTTGGCCTGGGCAAGGCCGCTGAAATTCCCGAAGCCGTGCGCAAGGGCATCGAAGATGCGAAGCGCCACCTCGTTGAGGTTCCGCTCGTCGGCACGACGATCCCCCACGCGGTGGAAGGCAAGTTCGGCAAGGGCCATGTGCGCATGCTCCCCGCTGAAGAGGGTACCGGCGTTATCGCAGGCGGCCCCGCGCGTGCAGTGCTCGAAATGGTCGGCATCAAGGACATCCGCACCAAGAGCTTTGGTTCCAATAACCCCGCCAACTGTGTGAAGGCCACCATCGACGGTCTGACTCAGCTCCGTACGGCCGAGCAGATTGCAAAGCTCCGCGGCAAGACCGTTGAAGAGATTCTCGGCTAACAGGAGGGAAGCAATGGCTAATTTGAAAATCACGCTCGTTAAGAGCACCATCGGCGCCCTGAAGGATCAGCAGGCGACCGTGAAGGCGCTGGGTCTCAAGAAGACCAACAGCACTGTGGTGAAGCCGGACAACGCGGCGATCCGCGGCATGATCTTCAAGGTAAAGCACCTGGTCAAGGTCGAAGAAGTCTAATTCGGAGGTACAGCATGAAATTACATGAGTTAAAGCCCGCAGAAGGCGCAACGCAGGCGAGAAAGCGCGTTGGCCGCGGTACCGGCTCCGGTTTGGGCAAAACCTCTGCAAAAGGTCACAAGGGTCAGAAGGCCCGCAGCGGAAGCAAGAAGAACGGCTTTGAAGGCGGCCAGATGCCCCTTGCACGCCGTCTGCCGAAGCGCGGCTTCACCAACATTTTTGCAAAGGAATACACCGTAGTGAACGTTGAGGCGCTCAACCGCCTGGAAGACGGCACGACGGTTACCGCTGAGCTGCTCAAGGAAATGGGTATCATCAGCAAAATCGAGAAGGACGGCCTCAAGGTTTTGGGCCGCGGCGAGCTCACCAAGCGTTTGGATGTGAAGGCTGCTAAGTTTTCGGAGACAGCCCAAAAAGCCATCGAGGCCGCGGGCGGAACTGCCGAGGTGGTCTGATGTTTAAAACACTTATCAATGCATGGAAGATCAAGGACATCCGCACCAAGATTCTCTTCACGCTCCTTCTGATCGTGATCTATCGGTTCGGTTCCTTCATCCCCGTGCCTGGTGTGAACAGCGAGGTCATGGCAGAGCTCATCAAGCAGTATGACGCTCTCGGCTTCCTCAGCATGCTCTCTGGCAGCGCGCTTAGCCAGTTCAGCATCTTTGCGATGGGTATCTCGCCCTACATCACGGGCTCGATTATCATCCAGCTGCTCACGATCGCAATCCCCTCCCTGGAGAAGCTCTCCAAGGAGGAGGATGGCCGCGAAAAGATCGAGCGCATCACCCGCTATGTCGGCATCGGCCTTGCGCTGGTGCAGAGCATCGGCATCGTGGCGAGCCTCCAGAGCGTCGGCGTTGATGTGAACGGCACGAAGATGTATCTTCTGAACAACGCGAACTTCTTCACCTATGCGACGATCGGCATCATCTGCACCGCAGGTACTGCCTTCCTGGTCTGGCTGGGCGAGCGCATCACGGAGAAGGGCATCGGAAACGGCATTTCCCTTATCATCTTCACCTCGATCTGCTCGAGCGTGCCGCAAACGGTCATCAACTATGTCGGTGGTGTAATCAGCCCCAACGTGGCGACCGGCAATGCGTATCAGTGGTGGATCCTTCCGATCCTTATCGTCGTGGTTCTCGTGCTTGTTACAGGCGTTACGCTTGTGGATAAGGCGGAGCGCCGCATCCCTGTGCAGTATGCAAAGCGCGTAGTGGGCAGGAAGATGTATGGTGGCCAGAGCACGAACATCCCGCTCAAAGCGAACGCCAACGGCGTTATGCCGCTCATCTTCGCGATGACGATCATTCAGGTTCCTGTGATGATCATGCAGATTGCGGATGGCGCTGGCATGGCGACGATGCAGCAGTATCTCCAGGAGCTGCAGAACTATGGCAGCTCCACGCTGAGCCTCGAGGGCGTAGGCTGGTTCACCAAGTTCTACATGCAGTATCTCAGCTCCGGAACGGTGATCTACTACATCTTCTACGCGCTGCTCATCGTTGCGTTTGCGTACTTCTACACCTCGATCTCCTTCAACCCGATCGAGATCAGCAAGAACCTTCAGCAGAACGGCGGCTTTATTCCGGGCATCCGTCCCGGCAAGCCCACGAGCGAGTATCTGGGCAAGATCAGCAACCGCCTCACGCTTTTCGGCGCGTTCTTCCTGATGGTGATCGCGATCGTCCCGACGGTGGTGCTCGGCGCATTCGGCCTTACGTCCGCGTTCGGCCCCACGAGCCTGCTCATTATGGTCAGCGTTGCGCTTGAAACTGCGGCGCAGCTTGAATCCATGATGCTCATGCGCCACTATAAGGGCTTCCTCGGCTAAAGGGGACTGCCGCATGAAATTGATCTTCTTAGGACCGCCGGGTGCCGGAAAAGGCACCCAGGCGGAAAAAATAAGCGAGCACTACGGTATTGCCCACATTTCCACCGGCGACATGCTCCGCAAGGAGATGCGCGAGGGAACGGAGCTTGGAAAAGCTGCGAAGGGCTTTATCGACAAGGGCGAGCTGGTTCCGGATGAAGTCATCATCGGCATGGTCGAAAACCGCATCAAGGCGGCCGATTGTGAAAAGGGATACCTGTTTGACGGGTTCCCCCGCACGATCGCACAGGCAGATGCGCTCCTTTCGATTTCGGACATTGACATGGTCATCAACATCGATGTGCCTGCGGAGCGCCTTGTTGAGCGCATTGGCGGCAGGCGCATGTGCGCGGGATGCGGCACAGGCTATCACGTTTCCACGTATCACAAGGATACTTGCGAAAAGTGCGGCGCGGAGCTGTTCATTCGTGACGACGACAAGCCGGAGACTGTGCTCAACCGCATTACGGTCTATGAACGGCAGACACAGCCGCTCATCGATTACTACGGTGCGAAGGGCATGCTGCGGACTGTGGACGGCGACAGAACGCCGGAAGCAGTGAGGAATGATATCCTTGCCCTCACGGAGAAGCTTGTATGATGGGGCGGATCACGATCAAGAACGCGGCCGACATCGAAAAGATGAAGGCAGCGGGCAACATCGTTAAGAAAACCCTGGAGCTTCTTTCTGAGAAGGCGGAAGTCGGAATGACGACGGAGGAGCTTGACAGGATTGCCGAAACGTATATCAGGAAACAGGGAGCATATCCCTCTTTCCTGAATTACAGCGGATATCCCAAAAGCATCTGCACATCCGTCAATCAGCAGGTCGTGCATGGGATTCCCGGGAAATACAAGCTCCGCGACGGCGATATCCTGAGCTTGGATGTCGGCGCAAAGCTGGATGGATTCCATGGGGATGCGGCACGCACGGTTCTCATCGGCAACGTGCCGGAGGACGTGCAAAAGCTTGTCACGGTCACGCGGGAATGCTTCTTTGAAGCGCTGAAATTTGCGCGGCCCGGCTACCACATCTCCGACATCGGGGCAGCTGTGCAAAAGCATGCGGAAGCCCACGGATATGGCGTTGTGCGCGATCTGATCGGCCATGGCATTGGTCGTGAGATGCACGAGCCGCCGGATGTGCCCAACTTCGCGGATCGCCGGATGGGCCGCGGCGCAAAGCTCGTGCCCGGCATGGTGATCGCCATTGAGCCCATGATCAACATGGGAACGTGGGAAGTCGTACAGCTGCGTGACGGCTGGACGATCGAAACGCGGGACGGCAAGCCGAGCGCCCATTATGAGAACACGGTCGCCATCACGGAAGGTGAGCCGATGCTCCTCACGCTGTAAGGGAGGCGAACCATGACCGGCGAACTGTTGGGAAGGATCGTCCTATCCAAGGCGGGGCGCGATAAAGGAAGGCGCTTTGTGGTGGTCGCCATCGAGGATGATGCGCATGTGCGCATTGCCGATGGCGGGCTGCGGAAGATCGCCCGCGCCAAGAAGAAGAAGCTGAAGCATTTGAGCTTTGAGCGCGCGTATGTGAAGGATCTTGAATCGATGCTTGCGGCAACGGGCAATACGGCGGATGCCGCGCTTAGAAAAGCGCTTGCCCTTGACCATGAAACCGGAGAGAATAAGGAGGGATAGCTTGTCTAAGACAGATGTTATCGAAGTGGAAGGTACTGTGACTGACTCGTTCCCGAACGCGATGTTCGAGGTGCAGTTGGAAAACGGTCATAAGATTTTAGCGCATATTTCCGGCAAGCTGCGCATGAATTACATCCGCGTCCTGCCGGGCGACAAGGTGACAGTTGAGCTGTCCCCCTACGACCTGACGCGCGGCCGCATCACGTGGCGCGCGAAGAACTAAGAATCGGGAGGAAAAACAGATGAAAGTCAGACCCTCGGTAAAACCCATTTGTGAAAAGTGCAAGATCATCAAGCGCAAGGGTCGCGTGATGGTGATCTGCGAGAACCCCAAGCATAAGCAGAAGCAGGGTTAACCCCTCTGATGCCACGCGCACGGTGCAATTTGCGCCATGCGCGCGTTTGCCTGCCTGCCGTTTTCGGCAGCGGCGGAAGCGTACCGGAAAAATGACGGAAAACATGGATGAATTCCTAAAAAATGGGAAAAATCTATTGCAAAGTCCGGCAAAATAATGGTACAATAAATTGTTTCGAGCCTGCCTTCCCAGGCTTCGTCAGGCAGTGAGAGCTGCATGACATATTAGAAATCTGCTTCGTCCCCCTATTTTGGCGAAAACGGAGCGGAGTTCTAATAGAGGAAACCCCTCGCCGGTGCGGCTGCCGCGGGATCTTCCAACCCGTGGAACCGGCGAGACCCCATAACCAAATTTTTCGGAGGTAAACTTTATGGCACGTATTGCTGGCGTGGACCTGCCCAGGGATAAGCGGGTCGAAATCGGCCTTACCTACATCTTCGGTATCGGCCGCAAGACCGCGTCCGACATCCTCGCAGCCACCGGCGTTGACCCGGACATCCGCGTTCGCGACCTGTCCGAGGCCGACGTCACCAAACTCAGGGACTACATCGACCATAACGTAAAGGTAGAGGGCGACCTCAGGCGTGAGACTTCCATGAACATCAAGCGCCTCATCGAGATCGGCTGCTACCGTGGTGTGCGTCACCGCAAGGGCCTCCCGGTCCGCGGTCAGAGCACCAAGCAGAACGCCCGCACCCGCAAGGGCCCGAAACGCACCGTGGGCGGCAGAAAGAAGTAAGGGAGGAGACGTAAAATGGCAGCAGCAAAAGGCAAAGTCAAGAAGGCCGGTACCCGCAAGCGCCGTGAGAAGAAGAACATCGAGCGTGGCGCGGTGCATATCCGTTCCTCCTTCAACAACACGATGGTTACCATCACTGACCTCCAGGGCAACGCGATCTCCTGGGCTTCCGCCGGCGGCCTCGGCTTCCGTGGTTCCAGAAAGAGCACCCCGTTTGCGGCGCAGATGGCTTCCGAGACCGCTGCAAGGGCGGCAATGGAGCACGGCCTCCGCACCGTTGAGGTTTATGTAAAGGGCCCCGGCTCCGGCCGTGAAGCGGCGATCCGCGCGCTTCAGACGGCTGGCCTCGAGGTCAACATGATCAAGGACGTGACGCCCATCCCGCATAACGGATGCCGCCCGCCCAAGCGCAGAAGAGTTTAAGGAGGCAAACGACAATGGCAAGATATACGGATTCCGTTTGCAGGCAGTGCCGCCGCGAAGGTCAGAAACTTTTCCTGAAGGGCGACCGTTGCTACACCGCGAAGTGCGCGGTTGTGAAGCGCCACACCCCGCCGGGCCAGCATGGCCAGGCAAGGCAGAGGAAGCAGAGCGAATACGGCCTCCAGCTTCGTGAGAAGCAGAAGTGCCGCCGCGCCTATGGCATCCTCGAGTCCCAGTTCCGCAAGTATTACGACATGGCCAGCAATATGCGCGGTGTAACGGGCGAGAACATGCTCTGCCTGCTCGAGCGCAGACTGGACAACGTGGTTTACCGCCTTGCTCTTGCTCCGAGCCGCCCGATGGCGCGCCAGATGGTCACCCATGGCCACATCCTCGTGGATGGCAAGAAGGTGGACATTGCTTCCTACCTTGTGAAGCCCGGCCAGGTCATCACGGTGCGCGAACGCAGCCGCGACATGGAGCAGCTCAAGGAGCTCCGTGAGCAGGGCGCAAGCAAGCCCATCCCGAAGTGGCTGGAGCTTGATGCCGATAACCTCACCGGTAAGATCGCTGCGATGCCGCAGCGCGACGATATCGACCTCACCATCGAGGAGCATCTCATCGTCGAGTTCTACTCCAGGTAATCGCAAACTGCCCCATTGCCCTAATCGACTGACCAGAAATCAAGAGAGGGGAAGAGAGAATGATAGAAATCGAAAGACCGAAAATCGAATGCGTAGAGCTCACCGAGGATTACGGCAAGTTCGTGGTGGAGCCGCTGGAGCGCGGCTTTGGCACGACGCTGGGCAACTCCCTTCGCAGGGTGCTGCTCTCCTCCCTGCCCGGTGTAGCGGCTTCGTCCATCAAGATCGATGGCGTACTGCATGAGTTTTCGACCGTGGAAGGCGTCAAGGAAGATGTGACCGAGATCGTCCTGAACATCAAGGAGCTGTGCGTGAAGCTGCACAGCGAGGGCGCGAAGAAGGTCATCATTGATGCCCGTGGCGAGTGTGAAGTCAAGGCCGGCGACATCATCGCTGATTCGGATGTGGAGATCGTAAACCCCGAGCTGCACATTGCGACCCTTGGCCCCAACGCCAGGCTCTACATGGAGATCATCCTGGAGCGTGGGCGCGGCTATGTTTCCGCTGACAAGAACAAGAAGCCGGATATGCCCATTGGCCAGATCGCGATCGACTCCATATTCACCCCGATCCGCAAGGTCAACTTCCGTGTGGAGGATACGCGCGTAGGTCAGATTACGGACTACGACATGCTTACCCTGGAGGTTTGGACGGATGGCAGCATCAAGCCGGACGAGGCTGTGAGCCTTGCGGCAAAGATCCTCACGGAGCACCTGATGCTGTTCATCAACCTCACCGAGCATGTTCAGGGCGTGGAGATCATGGTCGAAAAGGAAGAGGACAAGAAGGAGAAGATTCTCGAGATGACGATCGAGGAACTCGACCTCTCCGTCCGCTCCTACAACTGCCTCAAACGCGCGGGCATCAACACCGTCGAGGAATTGGTGATGCGCAACGAGGAAGAAATGATGAAGGTCCGCAACCTCGGCCGCAAGTCGCTTGAGGAAGTCCAGCAGAAGCTTGTTGGGCTGGGCCTTTCGCTCCGGCATAACGAAGACTAATTAAGGAGGAAGTTTCAATGCCTAACCGTAAACTTGGTAAGGCGAGCGACCAGCGCGACGCTATGCTCAGGAACCTGACCACCGCGCTCCTGTGGAACGGCAAGATCGTGACCACCGAAGCCCGTGCGAAGGAAGTCCGCCCCATCGCGGAGAAGCTGATCACCCTCGCTGTGAAGGAATATAAGAACACCGTCACCGTAGAAAAAGAGACCCGCAACGACAAGCAGCAGGTCGTCAAGGTGGAGAAGGTCAACGACCTGCCCTCCAAGCTCCATGCCCGCAGGCAGATCATGGCTTATCTTTATGATATGCCCCTGCCCCGCAACGAGAAGGAGACCAAGCCTGAGTACGCAAAGCGTTCCAAGGAGACCCCGCATCCTGTCGTGGAGAAGCTCTTCCGTGAGATCGCGCCGAAGTACGATGGCCGCAACGGCGGTTACACCCGCGTGCTGAAGCTGGGCCCCCGCCGCGGCGATGCGGCTGAGATGGCCATGATCGAGCTGATCTGACAAAGCAAAGCAACATAAAAGGAACGCCTGCGGGCGTTCCTTTTTGCTGTTCAGAAAGCATTGTGTATGCTATAATCAACATAAACCCACACTGAAAATATCCTATGCACAGGGGAATGTATATGGAAGAATTATTGGAACAGATCCTTTCAGAATGCCGCCCGTTCATCCAAAAAGGAAAAGTTGCAACTTATATTCCGGAACTTGCGAAGCAGGAACCGAATGATTTTGGAATCTATGTGCAGAACAGCGACGGAAGCCATTACTGCGCCGGTGATTGCACGAAGCATTTTACGATCCAGAGCATTGTGAAGCCCGTTCTGCTGCTTTTGGCGCTTATGGACAACGGGGTCGAGGGTGTGTGCGCTCATGTCGGCGTAGAGGCGACGGGCAAGCCCTTCGATGCGATTAATGTATCCGATAAATCCCTGCTTTCCGAGCATTTCAACCCTATGGTCAACGCGGGGGCGATCGTGCTGTGCTCTCTGTTGAAAGGAGAGTCCTACGATGTGCGCTTCGAACGGCTGTTGAACCTTGTCCGGCAGCTTGCGGACAACCCTGAGATCGGCGTGGATGAAGCGGTATTCCGTTCCGAACAGGAATGCGGATACAAGAACCGTGCGCTCGCCTATCTGCTGAAGGCGCATGGGCTTTTGCAGGACGATGTGGAGGCGGTCCTGCGCTGCTATTTCCGCGCCTGCTCAATACGCGTTTGCAGCCGGGATCTTGCGCATATCGGCATGACGCTTGCAAACCACGGCCGCCATTTCAAGACGGATGAGAGGCTTTTTCCGGCGGAGTACGCGCGCTTTGTCAACGCCGTGCTGATGACCTGCGGCATGTACGATGGTTCGGGTGAATTTGCGATCCGCGTTGGCATTCCCGCAAAAAGCGGCGTAGGCGGCGGGATCATGGGCGTTGTTCCCACCCGCATGGGCATCGGCATCTATTCGCCGGCGCTCGATGAAAAGGGGAACAGCGTTGCAGGGATTCGGGCGCTGGAGCAACTCTCAAAACGCATGTATCTTGGGATATTCTAAATCTTACAAATAAAGAAAAAGCCAAAACGGGCTATTTGTGTATTTTGTCGAAAAGAGGCAGATAATTCAGCGTTGTTTTTGCACGCATGCGCGCTATGCGCGTGGTACTTCTACAGCAAAACTGCGAAGGAAAAAGTATATGCACCCGAAGAAGAAAAGACAAAAGCATTTGATCAGCGAATATGTTTCCGACCACGCGTTTAAAAGAGCGCACCCGTTTCGATATTGGGGGCACATTGCGGTGTGTGCTTTGGCAATACTGCTGCCGATTGGCGCATATGCGTTCGGGTTGCCGTATTTGACACACGGCAGGGAAAACGGATGGGTGGTTTTGGGCTTGATCGGCGCTTTCTTTATAAGTGCCGGCCTTGCGTCTGCTATTGCCTCTGCTATTTCAATATGGGATGGGTTTAAAGCACCAAAACTGTTGATATTGGCTTGTTTTGCGGTGGGAGCATTGCTGATTGGCGTTATGGTGTTCATGCTTCGCAACGATACAGCATTTAATGCAATCGATCAACATGCCGTAACGTATTACTTTTGTACGCATTTATTCTTGCTGTTCATGCTGATCTATTATGTCCGTTTTCATGGCACAATACTCTGTGTCTACGGCAGGCATATCGGAAAGCGGAGAATGAATGGGCTCGAAAGCTTTTGGGAGCGCAAATCTGTTCATGCTGCTTTGGATATAAAATGGCTTCAGTGGCTCAATCGCATATACATTGCTATCTTCTTGATCGAGCTTGTTGTCCATCTTTTGTTTGGATGGATTAAATCTGTCGCAGTTGCGTTCTCATTTTTCTTTGCGATTTTAGCGTTGATGACGATCGTCTTGTTTCTTGCAGGAGAAATTATTGATCATAAACGTTATCATGGGCATGCATTTGTTCTGCTCGCAAGAAGCCGGGACAGAGGACTTGATTCCAGCCTGGTTGATTTGGTTGAAGCAAGCATGATCGCATTGTGTGCGTACGCTCAGATGAGCATGGCATTTGAACGAGTCGGAGTAGATATTTGGCTTTTTTCATAGCAATGAACCAACGGAAACAGAAGCTGTCTGTCCGTTTATGCTTCATATAAAAAACGGCTTAATCGCCCTTCTGATATTCTGCGTTGAGGCGAGGAAAGACAAAATAAATCGGCAAGAAAATACAGAATAATATAGACCTTGTGCCGTCGGGAAACACCCACACAGGACTGGCACCTGTTGGCTCTGGCTCGATCAGCAAAGGTCTATTTATATAGTATACCTGAATTTTTGGAAAAAACAACTTGAAATTCAACGGGGGAATGACCTCAAGCGCCGGACGACACGGCGGAGAAAACAGAAGTGCCTCAGGGTTTGCCGAATGTGACGGATACGAACTCGGCGAAAAAACAGGAAAAGGCTTTGCACGAAGCATGTGAGCCGCTACACTTCATACAGATAAAACGGCTCGATCTTCCTTTGATATTCCGCAAGCGGAGTGTCAAGCGTGGCGATATAGCGCTCGCAATCGAACGAATCGGAGACGAACGCGTCCGAGCCAAACAGTTTGCTTTCAAAAGCCGGATCCGTAAAGGCGAATTCCGGATTCTGCGCGCGAATGACGGAAAGCAGGCGCAGCGCCGTTTCAAACGGGCGGAAATGCACACGGTCCGTGATGTGGATCTGGATTCCGCGGCAGCGCTCGCCGCGGAATTTTGCGCTGTAAGGCGTATAATACGTTTCGCGGAACAGGCAGCCTTCGTGCGGCAGGGCGGAAAGCGCGGCAATCGCATCCCGCGCGCGGAGCCATGGGGCGCCAATCATCTCAAAGGGTTTGGCCGTGCCTCGCCCGTCGGAAAGGTTTGTGCCTTCAAGCAGGCAGGTGCCCGGGTAAACGAGCGCGCAATCCACGGTCGGAATTGCGGGGGAGGGCGATACGAATGGCAGCGTGGTTTCATCATAAAAGAGGCCGCGTGAAACTCCCGCGCAGGGGATGACGGTCAGTGCGCAGCCGATGTGTTCCGTTTCATTGATAAAGCGCGCAAATTCACCGATGGTCAGGCCGGTGCGCACGGCAGTCGGATATTTTCCGACAAAGGAAGAAAAGGCAGGGTCGAGGATGTTGCCCTGCGGAAAGCAGCCGATCATGGGCGGCCGATCCAAAACAACGAACGGAACGCCCGCAGCGGCGCAGGCTTCCATGGATTCCGTCATGGTGTATTGATAGGTATAATAGCGCGCCCCCACATCCTGCATGTCGAAAAACACGCAGTCCAGCTCCGCCATTCTGCGGAAAGCGGCGTCTTTTCCCGGCCCATAGGTGCTGTAAACGGGGAGGCCGGTCACATCATCGATATAGTCCGGCACATCGCCGCCCGCATCCACGTCCCCACGCACGCCGTGTTCCGAGGAGAACAACGCGGTGAGCGTATAAAGCTCCGCGAGCACGTCCCAGACAGGCCGCAGGTTTGGAAGCACCCCCGTCGGGTTTGTGATGAGGCCGACGCGGGAAGATTTTGCGGCAATGCCATTGGAAAGCCCTGCACGCAGCAGAACCTCTGCACCGGGAGAAACAACGCGCTTTTGCATGGGAAAACTCCTTGAAGCCTGAGAACTCATTTGCCATAAAAGAAGACCCCCTGTTTGGAGGGGGGATCTTCTACGGAATTCTGAAGTCAAATGTTAAAACAGAGGATTAAAACGAGTAAGCGATCTCGTTTATGAGGGAAGCGAAAATGCCGGCAAACAGCACGACAAAGAGGATGGCCAGTACGATGCCGACGAGGATCCAGAGGAGCTTCGCTTTGGCCCAGGCTTTGCGGTTCAGGTTGGTGCTGTCGCCAAAGGCCCAAACGAAGCACATGATGAGCCCGACGAGCGGGATCGCAGCGACGAGATCCATCAGGAAGAACTGGCCGGTCGTGAGAGGTTGGGTGACATCGGGCTGTGCCGCAACGGGCGCGGGCTGATAAGCCTGCTGCTGATAGCTTTGCTGCTGGGTGGTAGAATCCAAACGTGCGCCGCAGCCGGTGCAGAATTTTGTGGAATCGGAATTATTGGCGCCGCAATTCGGGCAGATCATACAAAAACCCCCTTTGAACATTATGATTTTCGTCTGCATTATATCATACGAAATCACGAAAGAAAAGAAGAATCTGCCTGAGAGCAGCCTTCTTCGGTTAGGTGTAGACATGTGCGCGGGAAATGAATTATAATATATATCACATCAGAATTGTTTTTACGGGCGCGCGCCCAAAGTGAAAGAAAGGGATAATTTGCAATGAGAAAGAAACGTATATGGCCGCTCCTTCTGGCTTGCGTGCTTATGGCGGCGCTTCTTCTGCTCCCGGCAACGGGCTTTGCGGATGCGGGCGGTTTTGCCGGCGACTCCGACTATGGCGGAGGAAGCGACTGGGGCAGCAGCGACTGGGGTAGCAGCGACTGGGGCAGCAGTGACTGGGGCAGCGACGATTACGGCAGCAGCTATGTCAGCAGCGGCAATTACGATAACGAGGGGAATTTTTGGCCCGCCCTGATCATCCTGGCCATTATCCTGTTCATTGCCTTCCGCAGCAAAGCTGCAAAGGCTGGTAACAGCAGCCGTCCTGTGAATCCCGGCGCAGCGCGTACCGTGCTCCCGATGACGATCGCGCAGCTCAAGGAGCTTGACCCCAACTTCTCCGAAGAGGCCATGAAGGAGAAGATCGGCAACCTGTATATCCGCATGCAGGATTGCTGGCAGAACAAAAAGTGGGATGAGATGCGCACCAGCATGACGGACGCGCTCTTCAACCAGATGGGTAACCAGCTTGATGCGCTCATCCGGAACGGGCAGACGAATTATATCGAGCGCATTGCCGTGCTCGGCGTGGATCTGACCGGCTTCGGGCAGGATGAAAAGAACGACATCATCACGGCGATTGTGCGCACGCGCATTGTGGATTACACTGTTTCGGATGAAACCGGCGCTGTTGTAAGCGGAAGCAAGACGGCGGAAAAATTCCTGACCTACGAATGGACGCTTGTCCGCACGAAGGGCACGAAGACCGTGAAGGCTGAATCCAACGAAACGGCGCATTGCCCGAACTGCGGCGCGCCGCTCGACCTGAACCATACCGCTAAGTGCGAATACTGCGGCGCGATCATTACGGCTGCGGAATATGACTGGGTCATCTCGGCCATCAAGGGCATTTCACAGCGCACCTCGTAACAAAATGCCGATCTGGCGTCCCCGGTGGATATTGCCCGCCGGGGACGCCATGCGGCTTTCACGGTTTTCACTGGAAATCATAAAAACAAACATTATTAAAAGGAGAAAACATGAAATCTGTAAAACGGATCGCAAGCCTGATGCTTGTATTGCTTCTTATGCTATCCCTTGCAAACATTTCGTTTGCAAAGGAGAAGGGCGAACTGGTTGGTGGGAATCTCATCAAGATCGCCACACTTGCGGATTTTGAAAAAGGCACGCTTACGGGCGTGGAGGCTTCTGATTCCGAAACGAGCGACGGCGCGCTGCGCCTTGCCGCAGGCGGAACGGAAGGCGAATATGTTTCCCAGATCTTCGAGGTAGAACCCTTTGAATACCTCGTTGCTTCCTGGAATGCAGATGTGCCCGAAGGAACTTATGTGGAAGTCATGGCGCGCGCCTATGTGGACATGAAGAAGGAATGGACGGAGTGGCTTTCCTGGGGCAAATGGACGCGCGACATCACAAAGCGCAGGAGCGCCAACACCGAAACGGAGCTTGCCGGCGTCGATACGGACATATTCACCGTTTACGGTTCAAATGGCGAAACGGCAAGCCTGGTGCAGCTCAAGGTCGTGCTGCACTCGGATGACCCTGCCGTAACGCCGGTGCTTGAGCAGGTGGCGGCAACATACAAGAACACGCTTGAGGGGCAGGCCATTCGGGCTTCGCTGGCCCATTCCCTTTATGATGGCCAGCTGCCGGAAAAGGTCGAGCCCACCTGCCCGGCGATTTCGCAGATGGTGCGCGAATCCAGCATCGGGAGCGTGATCTGCAGCGCCACTACCATCTGCACGATCCTCAACGCGCATGGTGAGGATCTGCTGCCGGAGCAGGTCGCTCTGCTCTGCTATGATTCCGCTTATGATGGCTTTGGCAACTGGGCGTTCAGCGTTGCCACCGCGGGTTCCTTCGGCTATGACGCCTATGTGCAGTATGGCGATTTCGACCTGCTGCGCAACGAGCTTGCCAACGGCAATCCGGTCGGCCTGAGCGTACACTATTCCTCCAGCCAGAGCGGAAGCTACCCGTACCTTGAAAACGGTGCGGCAAACAACACGGCGGGCCACCTCATTACCATTACGGGCTATGAGACGATCGACGGTGTAGAGTACTTCTACTCCAGCGATTCTGCAGCAGGCTCTGACGCATCCTGCCTGCGCCGTTACCGCGCAGATCAGCTTGACGAGGCCTGGAGCGGACGCCTCGCCTATATCGTGCATGAAAAGCAGGATCCTTCCGCAACGGCGATCGAGACCATCGAAGCCAACCTTGTGCCCGTTGAGGGCGAAGCGGATACATACGTCCTTGATACGGATGCTGTGACGCTGGATTCGCGGTTCAAGTCCAACAAGCTGAAGGCTGCGGGCGCGGGCATCGCCTGCCTGACCGTTGATGGGCATGATGCGATCCCGGATGCGGAAAAGCTGCCTGTTCTTGTAAAAGCGAACCGGCAGTTCAAGTATACTGTCAGCTTCAATGGGGAAGGGACGCTCAAGTTCACGCCGGAGCGGCTGATGGGCACGGCGGAGCCGGGCGAAACATGGACGTTCCGCCTCTATGTGATGACCAACGACGGCAAGTACATCGAGACCACGTTCGATCTGACGAAGCCCGGGGCGGAGGAGACGGCTGCGCCCGAGGAAACGCCTGTGCTGGAAGAGACGCCCGAGCCCACGCCGAAGGGGACGGAGGAGCCTTCCGCTCCCGCTGCGGCGGAGAAGGACGGGAACGGCGGTTTGATCGCTGTGATCGTCGCGGCGGTGATCGTGGTTGCGGGAGCAGCGTTCCTGATCTTCCGCAAAAAGCAGAAATAAAGCAATAGAACAGTAAAGCCTGCGCCTTTGCAGCGCAGCATATGTGGCCGCCCGTGAAAACGGGCGGCCGCTTTGTATTGTTGGCAGGAAAAACCCCCGGAAGTTTTGCTTTTTTGGCCATTGTACGATATAATACTAAATTGGCTATACAGGGGCTTATGCATGCCATAAAGGCGCATGACCCAAGAAATGGGAGGCCGTAATGATCGAGATCGACAATGTATCCTACAGCTACGAGGATTCCGGGCGCGCCGCGCTTTCCGGCGTGACGCTTACCATCAAAAAAGGGGAATTCCTCGCGGTCGTGGGCCATAACGGGAGCGGAAAATCCACGCTCGCCAAGCACCTGAATGCGCTGCTGCTGCCGACGGAAGGCGCGGTGCGCATTGCGGGGATGGACACGAAAGATGAAGAGAACACGCTCGCGATCCGCCAGAAGGTTGGCATGGTGTTCCAGAACCCGGATAACCAGCTTGTGACGACCGTGGTGGAAGAGGATGTTGCCTTCGGGCCGGAAAACCTCGGTGTACCGGCAGCGGAGATCCGCACGCGCGTGGATGCTGCGCTGCGTGCCGTCGGCATGGAGGAATATGCGGCGCGGGCGCCGCACATGCTCTCCGGCGGGCAGAAGCAGCGCATCGCCATTGCGGGCATGCTTGCAATGGAGCCGGAGGTGCTCGTGCTTGATGAAGCAACAGCGATGCTGGACCCGCGCGGCCGGCGCGAGATCCTTGCTATCGTTTCAAAACTGCACGATGAAAAGGGCATCACCGTGGTGATGATCACACAATATATGGAAGAGGCCACCGCGGCCGACCGGGTCGCCGTAATGGCGGACGGGAAGCTGCTTTTGACGGGAACTCCGCGCGAGGTGTTCGCGGAAACGGAACTTCTGCGCGCGCACCGGCTGGACGTGCCTGCGATGACGGAGCTCAAGGAGCGCCTGAACGCGCACGGTGCAGGGCTTACGGATGACATTTTGACTGTGGAGGACATGACGGACGCAATATGCCGATTGTTGTTGAAAAACTGAACCACGCTTATATGGAGGGCAGCTCCCTTGCGCACAATGCCCTCACGGACGTTTCGCTTACCATCAACGACGGTGAGTTTCTCGGGCTGATCGGCCATACCGGCAGCGGAAAATCCACCTTCGTGCAGCATTTGAACGGCCTTTTGCAGCCGACCTCGGGCAGCGTGACTGTGGATGAGTACGACATGGCGGACAAGAAGCAGCGCGTGATGGGCAGGCGGCTTGTCGGCATGGTATTCCAATACCCGGAGTATCAGCTTTTTGAAGAAACGGTCGCAAAGGACATTGCCTTTGGCGTGAAGAACATGGGCATTCCAGAAGCGGAGGCCATGGAGCGCGCGGATGAGGCGATGGCGCTTGTGGGTCTTGACCCGGAGCGTTTTCGGGACAAGTCGCCCTTTGAGCTTTCCGGCGGTGAAAAACGCCGTGCCGCGCTTGCGGGCATCATCGTGATGCGGCCGAAATACCTGGTGCTGGATGAACCCATGGCGGGGCTTGACCCGCTGGGGAGGCATGATATTCTCGATACGATCGATAACCTGCGCGCTACGCTCGGCTGCGCGGTCGTGATGGTTTCCCACTCCATGGATGATATGGCGGACCGTGCGGAGCGCGTGGCTGTGCTTTCCCGCGGGGCGCTCCTCCGCATCGGCACGACGGCGGAAATTTTCGGGGATGCGGAATTCCTGCTTGAAAACGGGCTGGATGTGCCGCAGGTCTCGCGCCTCGCGCTTGCGCTGCGCGCGCGCGGTGTAAAGCTGCCGGAGCACATTTATGCCATGGATGAAATGGAGCTTGCGCTCAGCGCGCTTCTTGGGAAAGGGGGTTACGCCTGATGCGGGACATTACGCTCGGCCAGTATTTCCCGGGTAATTCCCCCATCCACCGGCTGGATCCGCGCACAAAGCTGCTCGGCATGCTCGGCTACATCGTCGTGATCTTCCTTGTGAAGAAGATCACGGTGTTCCTGCTCCCGGCGCTGTTTGTGGCGCTGGTGACCTACCTTGCGCGCGTTCCGCTTTCCTACCTGGTGCGTTCTCTCAAGCCCATCCGTTTCCTGCTCGTGTTCATGTTCATCATCAACCTGTTCATGGTGAAAACGGGCGATCTGATCTGGGGCTGGCGATTCATTGAGATTACGGAGGGCGGCGTTTACCAGGCGGTTTACATCACACTGCGCCTTGTGCTGCTGCTTTCGGGGACGTCGCTCATGACGCTTACGACAACCCCCATCGCGCTTACGGATGCGCTTGAAAAGCTGCTCGCGCCGTTTGGAAAGCTCGGCTTCCCATCGCACGAGCTTGCGATGATGATGACCATTGCCCTGCGCTTTATCCCGACGCTCATTGAAGAAGCGGATAAGATCATGAAGGCGCAGATGGCGCGTGGCGCGGATTTTGAATCCGGGAACGTGTTCCGGCGCGCAAAGAGTATGATCCCCGTGCTGGTGCCGCTTTTTGTAAGCGCGTTCCGCCGGGCGGACGAGCTTGCCATGGCGATGGAAAGCCGTTGCTATCATGGCGGAGAGGGGCGGACGCGCATGCGCGTGCTGCACTTTGCGTGGCGCGATGCTGCTGCTGCTGCCATGTTCCTTGCGATGACCGGTGCGATCATTCTGGTGCAGGCGTTATGGGTTTGAGCAATCGGACAAAACTGATTCTTTTCGGCATTGCGCTGGTGCTGCTCGTTATTGCGGCAGTCTGGAGCGTGCAGATCGCAAAGGATGATGCGCTTGCGCATCTTGCGGAGAAACTCAACGCCTTTGGCTATTCGCTCACGGGCGAGGATATCTATGTCCTCGGCGAATCCCGCAGCACATCCATTGCGGCGGTGCTTGCGGGCACGGATCTGACCGAAGCCGTTTCGGCAAGCCGCGCGGCGGGGTTCCCTTCGGATGTAAACGCCGAGGGGGATATCGTTGCCATGCTTGCCCGGACGGAGACAGGCGTGATCACAATCTATCTCAGAAACGAAGCGATCGAGCTTTGCTTCATCCAGACGGACGAAGGCAACGTGCTGCAGCTGGGGGAAACATGAAGCGCATCCGCATGGTCATTCAATATGACGGCACGGCATACGTCGGGTGGCAGACGCAGCCGAACGGCCTTGCCGTGCAGGAACGCATCGAGCAGGAGCTTTTGAAGATTACCGGCACACGCGCGGTGCTGCATGCTTCCGGCCGCACGGACAGCGGCGTGCACGCACTGGCGCAGGTGGCGCATTTTGACACGGAATCGCGCATCCCGCCGGACAAGTTTGCTTATGCGCTCAACGCGGGGCTCCCTGCGGACATCCGCATCCTTTACAGCGGCGAAGCCGAGGGCTTTCACGCCCGCTTCGACGTCATGAAGAAGCATTATCGTTATAATATCCAGCACAGCGCCCATGCAAGCGCCTTCACGCGCACAACGGCGCTGCATGTGCATACGGCGCTCGATGCAAGCGCAATGAATGAGGCGGCCTCGCTTTTTCTTGGCACGCATGATTTCTCCGCATTTCATGCGGCCGGCACAACGGTGGAATCGGCCGTGCGGACGATCTACCGCTCCGAATGGACGAAGGAGGGCTGCCTGCTGCGCTATGATGTGGCTGGGAGCGGCTTCTTATATAACATGGTGCGCATCCTGGTGGGGACGATGCTCGAGATCGGGAAGGGAAGGCGTGCGCCGGATTCCGTTGCGCGCGCGCTCGAAAGTGGGGACCGGCGCGATGCCGGGCCGACTGCGCCCGCACACGGGCTGATGCTCAGCCGGGTGGAATACAGAGATTTTGATACGGAGGATTACTTATGCTGAAAATTCTCGTGACCCCGCCTGTCACGGCGGAACATAAAAAGCTGCTTGAGGCCGCGGGCGGCCCGGATGCGGAATTCATTTATAAAGAGCCCGGTGCGGTGGATGCGGCGCTGATGCGGGAGGTGGACATCCTCTTTGGCAATGTTTCGCCTGCGCTTGTGGCGGAAGCGAAGCACCTGCGCCTTCTCCAGCTTTTCAGCGCGGGAACGGATGGCTATGTGCCCGTTCTGCCGGAAGGCTGCGCGCTCACGAACACCACCGGCGCGTTTGGCCTTGCCATCAGCGAACACATGCTCGGCATGCTGCTCATGCTTCAGAAACGCCTGCATCAATACCGGGATAATCAACATAAGCATGTCTGGCAGGATATGGGCAACGTGACTTCCATCGAAGGGGCGACCGTTGTGACACTTGGCCTCGGCGACATCGGCGGCGAATTTGCGCGCAAGGCGAAGCTGCTTGGCGCATATACCATCGGCGTGCGCCGCACGGATGCCAACAAGCCGGAATACATTGACGAACTCTGCCTGACGGATGAGCTTGACAGCGTGCTTCCGCGTGCGGACGTGCTGGCGATGGCGCTCCCGGGCATGCCGGAAACGCGGCATATCCTCGATGCACGGCGCATTGCGATGCTCAAGCCGGGCGCGATCGTGCTCAACGTGGGGCGCGGCAGCGCGATCGATCTCGATGCGCTTGCGGACGCCATCGAGACGCGGGGCATCCGCGCCGGGTTGGATGTGACGGATCCTGAGCCTCTGCCGCCGGAGCACAAGCTCTGGTCCCTTGAAAACGCGCTCATCACGCCGCATATTTCCGGGTTTTTCCACCTGCCGGAAACGCTCAATCGCATGGTGCGCATCGCGGCGGAAAACATTGCCCGCTGCCGCGATGGCAGGCCGTATCTCAACGCCATCGACCTTACTACCGGCTACCGGGCGGACAAATACGCAAAATAAGCGGCAGAACCATCTGCAGGATGAACGCCCAGCACGTTGCGGTATCTGTTTTATGACCTGAAAGGAGCAGCCATGGAGCTTTATCTTTTGATCGCATGCCTGATCGTGAGCCTCGCGGCGGCCGTGTTTTCCGGCCTCATGCTCCTGCGCGCTGCGCGCGGGCGGGAGGAGGCGGAAGCGCTCCGCAAGGAGCTTGCAAAAATGCGGGCGGAGCAGCAGGAACAGGAACGCGCTCTGCGCAGGGAACTTGCGGAAACGACGCAGCGCACCGTCGGCAGCATGGGGGAGATGCTCCTGCAGAACCAGCAGCGCATGGGTGCGGCACTGGAACGCAGCGTGGCTGCCCGGCAGGAAGCGCTGAACAAGACCGTGCAGGACATGCATAGGACGCTGGAGACCCGCTTTGGCACGTTCGCGACGGAGAATGAGCAGAAGCTTGAGAACATCCGCAACACTGTGGAGACGCGCCTTGGCGCCATGCAGGCGGACAACAACAGGAAGCTGGATGAGATGCGCGGCATCGTGGATGAAAAGCTGCAGAAGACGCTGGAGGAGCGCATGACGCAATCCTTCCGGCTTGTGAACGAACGGTTGGAGCAGGTCTACAAAGGCTTGGGCGAAATGCAGACGCTTGCGGCGGGTGTGGGCGACCTTTCCCGCGTGCTTTCCAACGTAAAAACGCGCGGCATCCTGGGCGAGATCCAGCTCGGCGCGATCCTCGAGGAAATCATGGCGCCGGAGCAGTACCTGCGCAATGTGCCGACGGTCAAGAACAGCCGCAACCCCGTAGAATATGCCATCAAGCTGCCCGCGGAGGATGGCGGGAGCGTGCTGCTGCCGATCGACTCTAAATTCCCCATGGACGCATATACAGCCCTGTGCGACGCTTACGAGAGCGGAAACCCGGATGCGGTGCGTGCGGCGCAGAACGAGCTGCGCGCGCGTGTGCGCGGCTTTGCGCGGGATATCCGGGATAAATACATCGCGCCGCCGGAAACCACGGAGTTTGCGGTCATGTTCCTGCCCACGGAGGGGCTCTATGCGGAAGTGGTCAAGCTCGGCATGATCGAAACGCTCCAGCATGATTTCCGCGTGAACGTGGCCGGCCCGAGCACGATGGCAGCGCTTCTCAACAGCCTGCAGATGGGCTTCCGCAGCGTTGCGATCCAGAAACGCAGCGGCGAGGTCTGGAAGGTGCTCGGCGCGGTCAAAACCGAATTTGAGAAGTTTAACGATGTGCTCGTCAAAACACAGGAAAAGCTGACCCGGGCACATGACGATCTTGATAAGCTCATCGGCGTGCGTACGCGCGGCATCCGCCGGAGCCTCCGTGAGGTGACTGCTTTGCCGCAGCAGGATGCAGCGGCGCTTCTGCCCACGCTTGGCATGGACGAGACGCCGGAGGATCCTCCGTATGGCGATGGGGAATAAAGCAATTGACAATTGATGACGGACGGTGGACAATAACAATAAAGGAAATGCCGTTCATATTACAACATTCATATTACAAAAGGAGGACCAAACCATGTCAACCCCAACCCCGCACATCAACGCGAAGCCGGGCGATTTCGCTGAAACCGTCCTCATGCCGGGCGACCCGCTGCGCTCGAAGTTTATCGCAGAGACTTTCCTTACGGACGCTGTGCTTGTGAACAACGTGCGCGGCGTGCAGGGCTACACCGGTTTTTACAAAGGGAAGCGCGTGTCCGTTATGGCAAGCGGCATGGGCATGCCGTCCATGGGCATCTATTCCTATGAACTGTTCAACTTCTTCGATGTGCAGAACATCATCCGCATTGGCTCTGCGGGCGCGCTGAGCCCCGCACTGCCGCTTCGCAGCATCGTGATCGGCATGAGCGCAAGCTACAATTCCGTATTCGCCAACCAGTATGAGCTGCCCGGCATTTATGCGCCTACCGCCAGCTACACGCTGCTGAGAAAGGCTACGGACGCCGCGGAGAAGCTTGGGCTTACCGTCACGGTCGGCAACATCCTTTCCAACGACCTGTTCTACAGCGATGCAACCAACTCGCTTGCCTGGCAGAAGATGGGCGTACTGGCTGTGGAGATGGAGTCCGCTGCGCTTTACATGAACGCTGCGCGCGCGGGCAAGAATGCGCTTTGCATCTGCACCATTTCGGACAGCATCGTGACCGGCGAAGCCACCACCGCGGAGGAGCGCCAGAACACCTTCACGCAGATGATGGAGCTTGCTCTGGAGACCGCATAAGGAAAAAAGAAATAAGCAAAGCAGCAGGGTGCACTGCATCCGCTGTGAATGTAAACTTGAGCCCCGGCCGAAAAGCGTTCGGTTGGGGCTTGAGCTTTATTGGTTTGTATCAGGTGGTGAGGGGGGTTATCTGCTAAAACAGCAGAAATGATATCAATCGCAAGCTAAATATTACGTTAAGCTGAAGTTTCAGGGCGAATTATTACAAATTCGTAACAAAAAACGCTTGACGAACGCAACAAAGCATGGTAAGATTGCATTGTGTAAACGGGAATGTACCCAACAAGGCAACCAAATGTCACTGCCGGGGGAAACGCTCCCGGCTCACTTGCAAAAAAACTGTTGAAAGGGAAACAAAGAAATGAAGAAGATTCTGACTCTCGCAATCGCTCTCGTCATGGTCTTCGCTATCGCAGCCCCCGCTTTCGCGTCTGGCTGGGATATCGATCCGGAACCCGCTAAGGACATCAAGGACATCACCCTGAAGGTTCAGGCGCTGTCCGTTGACGAAGTTTCCAACACTACTTGGAACGGCGGCAAAGGCTATGCCATCCTGGAAAAGACCTACCCCGTCATCGCTGGCACTGCGGTTCACGCTGTTATCACCGTGACCATCCCGAAGAAGGCCAACCTGAGCGACGACATGATCAGCTACATGGCCAAGAACCTGCTCAAGCTCAAGATCGAGACTAGCAATCTTAATGTCACGAAGCTCGCGGCTTCCGGCACCAATGGCTGGAACGACCCCAACGCACAGAGCGTCATCACGTTCGGCGCTGGCAATGAAGGTTACACTTTCTCCTTCGAAATCGTTGGTACTGCAAAAGCGTCTGACAAGGATGCAAAGATCATTGCGAAGCTCGGCGTTTACAACGAGTGGGAAAACGATGTTTTCGTGTTCGAAAAGGGCGGCAAGGAATACAAAGTTTGGAACGATCGTCCCACCTACTTTGATATCCGCAACACCAAGACCAACAACGGCTTCGAGTTCGAGGTTGACAAGAACGGCGCGTCTGACAATGCAAAGCTGATCAACTCCGGCGTCGTGAAGTATGATGGTCAGGACTACAAAGTGACCAAGGGCTTCAACAACGTTCTCGAGTTCGTAGGCGCTGATGGCAACAACATCACCTCCGGTACTCTGTACAACAACCTCAAGGCTGTCATGGATGAGATCTATGGCGTGCTCGGCTTCGATTACGATGGAGCGAAATACATGACCCGTGCCCACTACGAGAAGTTCTTCGGCACCGTCATGGAAGGCACCGATGGCCTGACCTACCCGGCTGGCTACGTTGCAGAGCTCGTGACCGACGATCCGACCGCCAAGCCCCCGCAAACCGGTGACAACGCTTCCGTCGTTGGCTTCGTGATGATCGCTGTTGCGCTCGTCGCTGCTGCTGCCGTTACCGTTAAGAAGGTTCGTGCGTAATTAAAAACTTCCCTGTTGGGATATCCCACACACACGAAGGCCGCCCCGCAAGGGCGGCCTTTTTACTGTCGAAAAAGTGGCTGATCGCCACTTTTCCGAGTTTTTACAGGTTTTGCCTCTCGCATCAGCTCCTGGGCGGCAAAACCTGCAAAGTACGAAAACCTAAAGGTTTTCATCCGTTCTGACGCACAGGTCGTCAGAGCCGGATTGAAAGTCAAGGGCTGCGGCCCTTGACGATCCCAGAGGGGTTCTTCAGCTGCGGAATGAAGACAGGATCCGCAAAACGATTGTCGTTCCGGCATATATGCCGCCAGATTCGAACCAAGTCTCCGGGGCTGCGGCCACCGAAGCCCCTAAAGAGTTTGCCGAAAGACTGAAGTCACCCGTTTGGGGCGGCTCTTTCGCTTTTACCGAAAACGTCATGCGTGCTTTCAAGCGATAAATCAGAAAGGTAAATGCTTTCATAAATTGAACGTTCGATAAGCTTGGATAGCTTATTGGATACTCTAACGTGAAAGTGCGATATCATGCAGGCGCATTAATAAAAAAGGGGACGCTTCCTGAACGGAAGGTCCCCCATTTTGCGGCATGCGTTTTGCGCTAACATCATTGTGGAAGCGCTGTATGCAGATCACACGGCATCCAGCGTATATTTCTGACGGTATTGCTCATACAGCGCTTTGAACTCCGGCTGTTCCGTCGGGAGCGTTTCGAGGTACTGATGCGCGCCGAGGGCGCTGTGGCTGGACATCTCCTGGATGCAGATGCCTACGTTGGAGCAATGGTCGGAAACGCGTTCCAGATTGGTGAGAATGTCCGAAAGGACAAACCCGTGTTCGATGGTGCAGGCGTTCTTTTGCAGGCGCAGGGTATGGTTGAGTTTGATCGCATCGCGCAGCTCGTCGATCACCTGTTCGAGTGGCTCCACACGGGAGGCTTCTTCCAAGTTCCCGCTCCGGAAGGAATCAAGCGTGATCCCTGTGATCTCTGCTACGGCGCGGGTGATGACCGTAAGCTCGCGCACGGCCTCCCCGGAAAAGCTGATCTGTTTATCCCGGATCTCCTCTGCGGACTCCAGCAAATTCACCGCATGGTCGGAAATGCGCTCGAATTCGCCGATGAGCCGCAGCAGCTTCGTACATTCAAAGCTGTCCTCATCCGAAAGGCTTTCGGCGGAGATCTTCACAAGGAACGCGCCGATGCGATCCTCATAGCGGTCTACAAGATCCTCGCTGCGGCGGATCTCCTCCGCGGTTTTAGCGTCGTAATGCTCCAGCATGCGGAGGGAATTGTTAAAGGTATCGACTGCGCGCGTTGCCATGGATACCACGGCAGCCCGGCAGCGGTCGACCGCAATGGCCGGAACGGCAAGCAGGTTTTCATCCAGCATGCGGATCTCCTCGTCCGTCTTTTCCGCCTTAACGGTGAGGCAGGCGAGCTTTTCAAGCTGCTTGGCAAAGGGCATGAGCAGGAGCGTGCAAAGCAGGTTGAACACCGTGTGCACGATGGCGATCCCCATCTCGTTTGTTGTTTGCTGTACGAAATCGAACTGGAATATGGCGTTTGCTCCATAGAACAGCGCAAGCAGCACAGCGGAGCCGATGATGTTGAAGTAAAGGTGCACCATTGCCGCCCGCTTTGCGTTCTTCGTTGTGTCTACCGAGGCGAGCAGCGCCGTGACGCAGGTGCCGATGTTCTGCCCCATGATGATGGGGATGGAGATGGCATAGGTCACCGCACCGGTGGAGGAAAGCGCTTGCAGGATGCCGACCGAGGCGGAGGAGGATTGGATGATTGCTGTAAGCAGAGCGCCCGCAAGCACGCCGAAAAGAGGGTTGGAGAACAGCAGCAGGAAGTTCGCGAATTCAGGGATGTCCCGAAGGCCGCTCACCGCGCCGGACATTTCATTCATGCCGGTCATGAGCACTGCAAAGCCCAGCAGGATCATGCCTGTGTCCTTCTTTTTCGGCGCTTTGCAGAACAGATAAAGCACGATGCCGATCAGCGCGAGCACCGGGGTGAAGGAGGAAGGCTTGAGCAGCGTGAGGAAAAGGCTTGAACCGTCGATCCCGGCGAGGCTCAAAAGCCATGCGGTGACGGTGGTGCCGACGTTCGCGCCCATGATGATATAAATCGCCTGATGCAGCGTCATCACGCCTGCGCTGACAAAACCCACGACCATCACCGTGGTAGCGGAGGAGGACTGGATCACTGCTGTTACGGCGAGGCCCAACAGAAACCCTTTGGCCGGGCTGCCGGTGAGGCTTTCCAAAACGGATTTGAGTTTGCCGCCTGCCTTTTTCTCCAGCGCGTTTCCCATCAGGTTCATGCCGAGCAGGAACAGCGCGAGCCCGCCGGCCAGCGTGAGTGCATTAAAAATGTCCATGGTATGCTCCTTTTTCTTCAATTCTTATATTCCGTATTATCACAGCCTGTATTATACAGGAACTCTGTAAAGAGCCAAGGCAGAAGGATGTTAAATATAAGTAAAAACCGGGCTGGAAATCGCAGAAACGGTGCGGAATGAGCGGGCGGTGTCAGAACTGTGAAAAAAGCCGGTGCAAAACGCGTAAAATGCTGGCGTGCCCGTTCCTTTACATCAACGCCCGCTTTTGCTATACTGGAAAACAAAAAGGCCGAGGCAGAGCAAAATGGGTGAGAAAAAGCGTAAAGAACGGGACAACGGGAAATCGGGGTTTGCATGCTTCTGCATTACGGTGTTTGATGAGCTTTGGTATCTGGTGAAATTGAACCTGCTCTTTCTTGTGGGCTGCGTGCCCATTGTAACGATACCGATGGCTTTCACGGCTGCGCTGCGCGTAACAAGCCTGCTTGCGCAGGAAAGGCGCCTGCCGCTCTGGAAAACGTTCCGCAAGGCTTATCTGGGGGAATGGAAACGGGCGCTGCCCTGCGGCTGGGCGTTTGCGCTCCTGCAGGCGCTTGCCGGGTTCGGTGTGTTTGCCTATGGCATGATGATGCAGGAAAATCCGCTCGCTCTGCTTCCGCTGCTTGCGGCGTTGGTGATTTTTGCCGTGCTTGTAGTCGCCGGGCTTTACTTCCATTCCATGCTTGCCATGTGCGAGCTTTCGCTTGCAGATATGCTGCGCAATGCGTTCATTCTGGCTGTTTCGGAAGGGTGGCGCAACGCTGCTGCACTCCTGGCGCTTGTGGCCTGTGGCCTGATCGCGGTACTGCTTTTTCCCGCAACGCTACCGCTTACAATTTTCCTCTTGCCTGCACTCGGGATGCTTGCCGCCTCCTTTGCGATCCGCCGCGGGCTTGGGTGCTGCATGCGAAGTTGGGAAGAGCGGAACGGGGAAACGGAATAAAACGTGTTTTCAGCGCTTACAGCGCGCATGAACCGGATAAAAAAACAGCATGCTATCTCCTGAAGGAAGGAGGTTTCGCATGCTGATTTTGTTTGTACGGGTTATCGTGCTGTATCTGCTGGTTTTTTTTGTGATCCGCCTTACGGGGAAACGGCAGATCAGCGAGCTGCAGCCGTTTGACCTTGTGGTAACGCTGCTCATTGCAGACCTGGCTTCAGAGCCTGCATCGAACACGGGCGTGCCGTTGATTTACGGCATCGTGCCCATTTTAGCGCTGTTTCTGCTGCAGCAATGCATTTCTTATCTTTCCTTAAAAAGTGAAGGCGTGCGCAAACTGGTGTGCGGGCAGAGTGTGGTGTTGGTGTCGCGCGGCGTGGTGCAGGAAGTTGCGCTGCGCGGTTCACGCTATACGCTTTCCGACCTGATGGAACAGCTGCGCAGCAAGGATGTATTTGAGCTTGCGGATGTAGAATACGCGATCCTTGAAACGAATGGCGAACTATCCGTACTTCTGAAAGGAGAAAAGCAAACGCCGACATATGAGGTGCTTCATCTGCCGCCGCCGAAGGCACGGCCACCGTTTATGCTGGTGCAGGATGGGGAGATCCACCATGAGGCGCTGGCGCAGGCGGGCTTTGATGAAAAATGGCTGCGCCGCCAGCTTGCGCGGGGCGGAGCAAAACGAATCGAAGAGGTGTTCTTTGCTTTTTTGGGCAGTGACGGCACGTTACATATCCAACGCAAACATGAATACGGGGAAAATGCTGTATTCGTTTCCGTGCAGGAAAAAAAGGGGGGTGCTGAATGAGCTCCTCCGCTTTCACACGCATCAACCTGGTTGCCTGCATTGTTGCGCTGTTGCTGCTTCTGTTCCTGTTTACCTACCCGCGCATGGTGATCACGAAGCTTTCTGAGACGCTCTGCGCCGGGGCGGAGGAGACGATGGCATGCGTCAAAGCCGGAGACTGGACGCATGCGAATGCCGCGACCGGCCGAATGAATGATGCATTTCAGGAAAAGAAGGAACGCCTGAAGCTGTTCCTTGACCATGAGGATCTGGATGAACTCGACGCGACGCTCATGGGGTGCGTGCGGCTGATCGAGGCAGAGGAGGACAAGCAGGTGCTTTTCGAGCTGGAACGGATCATCAACATGGCGACCTACCTCAAAGAGATCGAGGTGTTTACGGTATATAATCTGTTTTGATGCGCACGAAAGCCGCCCGTGAAGGGCGGCTTCCGTGACAATGAGGAGATGGTACTCATTTCGTGAAACTTAACGAGCTTTTTTCGCTTTCTTGACGAAGAAGATGATACCTGCAGAAACTGCCAGCAGGCAGATGGCAAGAATCCCATCCTGATCGCCGGTAACGGGCGGCAGGGGTGCAGGCGCGATCGGCTCTGCTACACTGATGCCGGAGCCGGTGGAGATGCCAGAGCCGGTGTTAGGGGTATCCGGGTTCGGCGTCGGATCAACGACGGGCTGCTGAGCTTCCGTGCCAGGCAGGTTGGCCCATTCTTCGGCATTCAGCGTGAATTCATGAGTGTCCAGCTCAGTGTCGTCAATGACGAGAACAACCTTGTTGGGAACAATATCGTCTTGGGGAGCCCAAGCGTCGATGTTCCAGTATTCATCGCCGCCCTCAGCAGGGAAGGTACAGGTCAGGAAGCCATTGGCGGGAGCAGCAGGCAGCATCTCGGTGTTCAGTGCCGCCGTAGTCAGCAGAGTTTCACCAGCGTAAAGCTTAAGGACGACGCTCTCCATGAAGAAAATGTCCTTCATATCAACAGCGATGCCATCAAGCAGACCCATATCGTTCTTATGGGTGATACCAGCGCGCTCGATGCTACCAGTAGCGGGGACAGCAGTGCCAGGCAGGTTAGCCCATTCTTCGGCATTCAGCGTGAATTCATGAGTGTCTAACTCGATGCCATCAACAATCAGAACGACCTTGTTGGGAATAATGCTGTCCCGAGGAGTCCAGGAAGTCTGAGCCCAGTAGGGATCGGCTTCTTCTGTGGCAATACAGCAGGTCAGAAACTCATAGCTGTCAGCCTCGACACCGGACAGCGTAGCGGTGGTTAGGAGGATGTCATCACTGAAGAGCGCAACTTTAACGCTGTTTCGGAACGTAACGTCCTCAAGTTCGACGGAGATAGCGTTCTTTAATACTCCGCCTGCCCTGGTCATAACGACACTTTCGATGCTGCCGCTATAAGGCATCATGGCGGCCCAAACTGTAGCGTCCAGTGCAGCTTCCTTTTCGCTTACCTGCTGGTCGTTGTAAATCAGAACGGCCTTTGTGGGAACAGTGTCTGCTTTGGGAGTCCAGTCGCTCTGCGGCCAGTATTCGTCCGATGCAGCCAGGGGAATGCAGCAAGTCAAGGTATTGCGACCATTGAGTTCAGAAAGTTTCTCGGGATTTAGCGTAACAGATGTCAGCATGGATGTGCCACTCCACAGCTGAACTTCAATTTTGGATTCCGTGCTGATCGGGGTGAGGTCTTTGAGCTCAAGAGAAACGCTGCCAGGAAGCAGAGTAATGCTGTCAATCTCACCGCTAAAGCCGTCGGCCATTGCTGCGGCCGGTAGCAATGAGAGCAACAAGACGCATGCAATAAACAGGGAATAGATTTTCTTCATGGTTTACCTCCATTAATGGTTTTATTTATCAACTCATCATGGTTGATCTGCCAGTGAGTGCTTTGGCACACCTAAAGCATAGCATGGCTGCGATGCTCCTGAAAGTGCCGAGAATGACACGAAAAGTGCAAGTTATGCAAGGTGAATGTTTTGCGGCGGTTTCATGCACAAAAGCTCCTTTCACAAGTTCCGGATAAGGAAAACCGGAGATGGGGTAAGAATATGGATATAGAGTAGCATATGTGACATTATTTTGCAAGATAAAATAATTGCAATTTAATTGCAAAAACTAAGCAAAGTATGAGGCAAAATACAAGTATAAGCTGTTGTAACATAGGGGGAAGAAACGAAGATGTTCAAATTAAAACCCGGAAGCGAGACGATCAGCAAAACGTTCCGCTTGCCTGTTGAGATCGCAGATCAGTTGGAGCAGCTTGCCTACGACAACAACCTGTCGCTAAACGCAGTGGTGGTTCAGTGCCTGCAATATGCTTTGGATAATTTGGAAACTTCGAAACAAGCTGATGATGTGCAATAAAAGATCCTGCGTTTGGATTGCTGCAATGTTGTGATCGCAGCGAAACGAGCAGCGCGCCCGGCAAACAAAATGCCGGGCGCGTTTTAAAGTCGCGTTTTTAGTCTGTTGAAAGTGTACCCCATCAATCGTTCCGCGAACACTTTTCCGCGTCGATCGCAAGCACGAGCATGAGGGCGGGGAGAGCATCCTGCGGATCGCAGACGTCGATCACATAGGTATCCGTCCAGTGAAAAAGCTGCTTGGATATTGTGGCGATGCGCCGCCCGGCCCGGTCAAGGATGCGGTAATCCCATTCAAAGAAATCGCCCGCGACATGCCAGCCTTTGCAGGCGATATTGTACTTCGGCCGAAAAAAGGTGAACTCTTTGCTGATGCAGCCGATATAATTCCGGCCAACATAAAGCTCAAATTTCGGCAGGAAGGTAAGGATCCGTTCCTTCACCATGCCGACCTCGCTCCCACGGGCGTCGAAGATCTTCAGGCAATGTCCCCACGAAAGCTGCCCTTTTACGGTGTATACCGTCTGCCCAGTCTCAGCGTAAATGTCGTAGCTGTCAAACCATGAAAAGAACCGCTGCTTAAACAACAGCTTCATAGAGTACCTCCCTGTAAAACGGCGGGTTGCCTTGCTTTAAAGAAAGGCGGTTATGTCTGCGGAGAAAGCGTTGCTGATGGCAATGCCGCATGACAGAACAAAGGACGTTGCATCCTTCAGGGATACCTCGGAAGGAATCTCCAGAACCTGGAGCTCGTCATTTTGGGGATAAGCCATGACCAAGGATACAAATCCAATGCAGCCGTCCGTCAGAAGCGGCCGGGCATGTCAGTTCCCCAGATACTTCTTCAACCGGGTGTTTGCCTCATGGGAAAGCCGGCCTTCATCCACGCCTGTCAGCCTGCCGCCTGCAACGGCCATGCGCCCGCCGACAAAGGTATAGTCCACAGCTCCCTTGAGGCCGACCGTCGCGAGCATGGCCTTCGGGTCCTCACATGCGCCGACAAGCTCCAAACGGCGGCTATCCACAAGGAAGAAGTCCGCGCACATGCCCTCCGCAAGGCAGCCGATGTCGCTGCGGCCAAGCAGGCGCGCACTTCCGCGCGTAGCGAGCTTGAGCACGTCATAGCCGGTGGGTGCGGCATCGCCTGCGGTGAGGCGGTGCAGCAGATAGCAGATGCGCAATTCTTCGAGCAGGTTTGAACCGTCGTTGCTGGCGCTGCCGTCTACCGCAAGGCCCACGGGCACGCCGAGGCGCAGCATATCCGGCACGCGGGCCACGCCGGAGGAAAGCTTCATGTTGGAGATCGGGCAGTGCGCGACGCCTGTGCCGGTCTCGGCGAGGGCGGCAAGCTCCGCATCGTTGAAATGGATGCCGTGCGCATACCAGACGTCCTGCCCGGTCCAGCCGAGGGACTGCATATAAGCGAAGGGGCGCATGCCGAATTTTTCCAGCGTGAAGCGCTCTTCATCCTTTGTTTCGCAAAGGTGTGTATGCAGCCGCACGCCGAGCTCCCGCGCGAGCAGGGCAGACTGGCGCAGCAGCTCACTCGATACGGAGAATGGCGAGCACGGCGCAAGCGCGACCTGGCGCATCGCGCCGAAGGATGGGTCATGAAAGGCCTCAACGAGGCGCACGCTGTCGCGGAGAATCGCATCGATGGGCTGAACGACGCTGTCCGGCGGCAGGCCGCCGTCTTTTCGGGAAAGATCCATGCTCCCGCGCGAAGCATGCATGCGGATGCCGAGCTCCTCCGCGGCGGCGAACTGGGTATCGATCAGAAGGTCTCCGGCTGCATGGGGGAAAACATAGTGGTGATCAAAACAGGTGGTGCAGCCTGTCTTGAGCAGCTCCCCAAGCCCGGTGAGCGAGGAGAGGCGTATGATGTTCCGGTCAAGGTTCTTCCAGATCTCATACAGCGCCACGAGCCAGTCGAACAGCTCAAACCCCTGCACCGCGGGGAGATTGCGCGAGAAGATCTGGTAAAGGTGATGGTGCGTATTGATGAGGCCGGGGTAGCAGAGCATGTGCGAAGCATCGAACGTTTCGCAATCCGCAGAAAGGCCCTGCCCCAGGGCGCGGATCACGCCGTTCTCGATCAAAAGATCAGCGCCGGTCAGGACGCGGTCGCCGTCATCGCAGGTAACGATAGCGCGGAGGTTCTTGAGCAGAAGGCTTTGCATGCGGATCTCCTTTCAGAATGAAAACTGGGGGTAAGGTTACCACGGCCTTCTGCCGCAGTAGAAGTGCTTGCGCCAGTAGGACGTTTCGTAGGAACGGCGCACGACCTTGCCGTTGCTGGAGGAAGCGTCGATCATCTCACCGCTATTGTTGATGACGATGCCGATGTGCCCTACCTTGGTGAAATTATCGTCATAGAAGCAGATCAGGTCGCCCTTCTTGAGATCGTCCATGTCGGTGATCTTCGTCCAGTCCGAAACCTGGGAATAGCCTGCTGCGTTGAGGCGGCGGCGGTTGCTGCCCGCCTGGTTCAGACAGTAATACACGAGGCCGGAGCAATCGAAGCTGCTCGGACCCTTCGCGCCGCGGACATAAGGATCGCCGAGCTGTTCTTTTGCAACGGAAATCATCTTGTCGATGTTCGCCTTCGTGCGTGCTTCCTTCGCTTTGGTGGCGCTTTCCTTCGCATCCGGAGAATACAGGAGGTTGAACGTCTTTTCCCCGGCGAGGCCGTCTGCGGACAGGCCGTTGCGGTCCTGGAAATCCTTGATGGCCTGCACGGTGGTCTCGCCATAATAGCCGGTCATGACTTTCATGTAGCCAAGATCCTTGAGCTGTTCCTGCATGTCGGTGATGTCATCGCCCTCCATGCCGAATTTGACGCAGTATTTCGGTGCGCTGTCGCCATAAATGAGCGCGAGCGTCTGCACGCCTGCGATGCCGTCCACATCGAGCGTTATGCCAAGCTCCGGGGTGAAGTTCACCTGCCGCTGGAAGAAGCGCACGGCGTCCTCCGTTGCGGGGCCGAATTTCAGCGTGCTTTCATCGATGTCAAGATAGCCAAGGTACATCAAACGCTCCTGCAGTGCACGCACAGCTTCGGATTCCATGCCGCGTTTGAGCGTCGGGTCGGGCGTGGGTGTCGGTGTTGGCACGGGTGTGGGCGTAGGGATTAGGGTCGGTGTTGGCGCGGGGGTCACATCGATGGAGAAAGCGCTGCCTTCCGGCGCGTTTTCCGGGAAAGCCAGCGTGGTAACGTTGTTTCCATCCGTATCGCGCGGTGCGTTCGCCGCTTCCGCGTTGCCGCTGCGGGCAAGCAGCACGATGCCTGTTATGATGAGCGCAACCATGAGCGCCGAAGTCCCGCCTACAATCAGTTTGCCGCGCAGGGGCATGCGGCGCAGTGTGCGGGAAACGCGCAGCCTTGCGCGCCGTACACGCTTTATGAGCCGGCTCCATATGCGATTCAGATTTTTTAAAAATGCCTGCATCCAGTTGCTCCGTTCAATTGAGGTCGAAAGATTGCCTGTGGAAAGGACAACCTGTGTTCCATTCTTATTTTAGGGGTTTTCCGCGTGAAATTCAATGAAAACCGCCGTATGTCAGAGATTATTTACAAAATAGTGCTTCTCGAAACGGGCGGAAATGCTATAATTACATCAGATACATCGATATTTCAAAATGGGAGGATATTACTATGGCGTTTTTTGATAAGCTGGGTGAGATCACAAAAAGCGTTGGCGACAAGACCAACGACATGATCGAAACAAACAAGCTCAACGGAAAGATCAAGGCGGAAAAGGCTGCCATTGAAGCGGTGAAGGCTGAGTTGGGCGCCCTCTACTGGGCAAAGTTTGAGGCCGGTGCGCAATTGGATGAGGATGCGGCCGCGCTGTGCGGGAAGATCCGCACATCGCTTGAGAACATTGCCGGGTTTGAGGCGGAGATTCAGCGCATCCGGGAGGAAAGCGAGAAGAAGCCTGAGCCCGCTGCCCCTGCGGCGCCTGTACCGGTCGCCGAAGGCACGTTCTGCCAGGCCTGCGGCGCAAAGATCGCTTCCGATGCGAAATTCTGCCCGGAATGCGGCAGCCCCGTCGTTCCGCCGAAACGCGTATGCCCTGCCTGCGGCGCGGAGCTTGCGGAAGGCGCAAAATTCTGCGCTGAGTGCGGTGCGAAGGTATAAGAGGCTTTTTGCGTGCTGGATGATAGCGTAAGCAAAGCTGAATTTGAGGCGTCCCGAAAAGGCGGGGCGCTTTTTCGTGCAGAAATAAGTGACGGTGAAACGGTGAAGATATCTGCTTGACATATATAGGAAGTCTATATATTATTATATATAGACTTTCGATATAAAAGGGGGAACGCATATGGCTGGTGACAAAAGCTTTGCTACGAGCAGTACCGCTATGCTGGTGCTGAAGTTGCTTGAGCAGGAGGACATGTATGGTTATCAGATGATCGAAGAACTGGCGCGGCGGTCAGACAACGCCTTTACCCTGAAGGCAGGAACGCTCTATCCGTTGCTGCATGATCTCGAAGGGCAGGGGCTGATCCACGTATATGAACTGGAAGCGGAGAACGGACGGATGCGCAAATACTACAGCCTTACAAAAGCGGGGCGTGGCTCGCTTGCACAAAAGGAGGAGGAGTGGGATGCGTTTGCTTCGGCGGTAAACCGCGTGCTGAAAGGGGGAGCCGGAATTGCGTCAACTTGATGAAAAAGAAAAATACCTTGATATAGTATGCGCACAGGTACGCTGGAAACATGCGCATGGCGTCATCCGCAAAGAACTTGGAGACCATATTGAGGATCAGGCGGCTGCATATGCGGCTGAAGGGGTGCCGGAGCAGGAGGCAACGTATCGCGCCATTTGCAGCATGGGCGATCCGGAGGAAGTAGGAATGGCCTATGCAGCATGCTTTCGCCCTAAACGGCAATGGGGTATGGTATGCCTGATTGTGCTGACCGTGCTGCTTGGGATCGGCATCCGGCTGGCTATGGGCGGCATCTTTGGGTGGCGCTCCGTTGCAGCCCTTGTGTTTGGATGTGGCTGCACGGCGCTCTTTTGCTGTTTGAATCTGTACGATCTGGCTCAGCGTGCATGGTTTGCGCGTGCTCTGTTTGTGGTTTTTCTGCTGGCGGTTGCATTGGAGCTCGGAGGGACTTATGTGCGGCATGCAGCGGCGTTTTTGCCTCTGCTGTTCGCTGGAGCTGTTTATTCCCTGCGGGGAAAAGGTCTGCCTGCGCTGATTGCATGTGCTGCTGCACTTACCGCTGTAACGTGGGTGCTGATGGCACGCTGGTCGATGCGGAACTACTTGTATGCGGTGGGAATCCTGACAGGGTGCCTGTTTGCTGCTGTACTTGCAGCGCTTGCGGGCGCGTTTGGAAGGCGGCGCTTTCTTGCATCAGGCGTTTTGATCTGTTGCGCTGCGGTATCGGCTGCTGCTGTTGTTTTTTCAAATGCTTACCGCATGCAGGAATTCGTGAAGATCCTGCTGCCTGTTGAAGGACGGACTATGCTTTCGCTTACGCCAGGCTTATGCACAGTACGTGATGTCGTAAACGGTGCGCGCATGATTGGCCGGGGAACGGTGGCTGCTATCGCGGATGCGCAGGGGACGGCGCCGGTGAATGGAAGCGATCTTTCCTTGAACAGCTACCTGCTTACGCAGGTTCTTTACCGGTGGGGCTGGCTTGCTGCAGCTGCTGCATCTGCTGTGCCGCTCGGTTTTGTAAGTTTGGCCTTGGTGCGCGCATTGCGCCTGAAAAGCCTGTTGGGGCGCATGCTTGCGGGTGCGGTCAGCGCATTCTTTGCAGCACAGACGCTTATATACTGTGCTGCAAACTTCGGTTTGCTTGGCGGTTTGCCGCTGTCGCTGCCTCTTCTTGCAGGCGGGGAGTTGGCGCTTGCGTTGAATTTTGCCATGGCAGGGGCGTTGATCGCGCTGTTCCGCATGGACGGCCTGCATGCTGACCGCATTCCGAAGCTGTCAAAGCGGCTGCGTGTCCGGCTGGAATGGGTATAAGATATTTCCCCATTGACAAATCGGGTTTATCATTATAAACTCAATGCATGGTTTATAAAAACAAACCCGGAGGACAGCATGGAAGATTATCAAATTTGGGACAGTGAATACCGCTTCATGTGCATCGTGTGGGCGAATGCGCCGGTAGGTTCCGGAAAGCTTGTGGAGCTTTGCGCGGCGGAGCTTGGTTGGAAAAAATCCACCACCTACAACGCCATTCGCAAGATGTGCGAAAAGGGGCTGATCCAAAATGAAAACGCCTGCGTAAGCGTACTTGTGCCGAAGGAGCGGGTACAAACAGCGGAAAGCGGCGCATTCGTGGCGCGCACATTCGCGGGGTCGCTTCCTCAATTCCTTGCGGCGTTCCTTTCCGGCCACGCTCTTTCCGAGCAGGAGGCGGAGGAACTCAAAGCGCTGATTGACGCGCACCGGGAAAAGGAGGGCGGCGCATGAGCGTGCTTGCATGGCTTGAGGCGATGATCGAACGGCTTGAACCGGCGTTCATGCAGCTTTTGAACATGAGCATCACGGCGGGGTATGTGATCCTTGCTGTACTTCTGGCACGGCTGCTGATGCGGCGGCTGCCGAAGCGGTATTCCTACGCGCTCTGGGCGGTGGTCGCATTTCGCCTGCTCTGCCCGGTGAGCATCTCCTCCGTGTTGAGTATCTTCAACATTGGCATATTCGATATGTCGGCGGCAACGCAGGGGGCGGAGCTCGTTTATATCCCGGGAAATATCGGCATGATGGCCGAGCCTTCCGTGACGGTCGGCATCCCGCCGCTTAACGCGGCTATCACGGAGAGCCTGCCCATGCCCGAGCCTGTGGCAAGCGTGAACCCGCTGCAGATTTGGCAGATGGCAGGCACACTTGTCTGGGCGCTCGGCATATTGGCGCTTGTTGTGTGCGCTGCCGTATCGCTCGGGAAGCTGCACCGCCGTGTGCACGGTGCGGTGCGCCTTGCGGGTACGGAGGATGTGTTTGAGTGCGATGGCATACATTCGCCGTTTGTGCTCGGCTTTTTCCGGCCGCGCATTTATCTGCCGTTCCGGCTGACGGAAACGGAGAGCGCCCATGTGCTTGCCCATGAGCGGTTTCACCTGCGCCGGGGCGACCACATTGTGAAGCCGCTTGCGTTCCTGCTCACCGTTGCGTATTGGTTCAATCCGCTCGTGTGGGTCGCTTATGTCTGCATGTGTGCGGATATGGAAATGCGCTGCGATGAGGCCGTGCTCAGCGTGCTTCCGGCAGGGCAGCATGCGGATTATAGCATGTCCCTGCTCTCGCTCAGCACAGGGCGGCGCTTTGCTGCCGCAAGCCCGCTCGCCTTTGGGGAAACGGGCGTGAAACGCCGCATCAAAAACGCGCTCTCCTTCAAAAAGCCCGCGGCATGGATCGCTGTGCTTGCGGCCGTGGCATGCGTTTGCGTCGCCGTAGCCTGCGGCACGAATGCGGGCGGCAGAAACGACGCTGCTGAGAAGATGGAGTTCGAGGGTGACGTTTATGCGTTTGACGAATGCCTGTACCTTTCGCTGTTGAGCTCCGACCTGCGTCCGGCAACCGAGGGGGCTTCTGAGCTTTACCGGATCGAAGGGGACTGCTTTATCATCCTCGATGCAGAGACGCAGGAAACAAAGAAAACGCTTGTGGGTGTGGATTGGACGTTTGAGCCTGTGGATGAAGCGGCGTTTGATGCGCTGTTCATGCTGTCGGGCATCGACCTTTCCCCGTACGAATCATGCATGCAATGTGAGCTTGGTGAAGACTATGTTCTCTATAAAATGGATGATGAAACCTGGCTCGGCAAATTGGGCACGCACGGCGGCTCCCGCATGGGAGAGAAGTATATGTGGAGCCTGTTCCGGCTCAGCAAAAATGCTGCCTCCGAGTCGTTTTCGATCACGGGCTCCGGGCTGCCGCTTACGCCGCAGCAGCTTCGCACCGGGCGCTATGCTGCGGAGGATGGCATGGCATGGTTGGACCTGTATGAGGACGGAACGTTTCAGTTCACCCGTAACATTGCGATGAGCTATGTGCCGGGCGGCACATGGGCCTGTGAAAACGGCGTGCTCACGCTGACGGTTTCAGAAAAAGAAATCTATCGCTTCCATGCTGAGGAAGGCGGCGAAGTGCTCCGCTTTGAGGAAGGGGCTGGGATCGAGGTGGATACGGCTTTTTATTACAGCGGCCCCATTCCGGAAAGCTGGCAGTGGGATACCGTGATATTCCCCTCGGAGGAGGGCGTGGCGGAGTTCCTTGCGGCGGCGGGCAGCAAGGTGCTGAACACGGGATATGAAAACGACGTTTGCCATAACGTAACACCCATGGATGTCGCAGCGGTTTGGTTCGATCGGTTCCGCATCTTCAAATTTGAAAGCTCCTGCGCTTCCTATCTGCTCTATGAGGGGGAGGTCTATCCGCTTGGAATGTGGTTCGGCGGCTGGGGCTTCACGGATGCGGCGGTCGCGGATCTCAACCGGGATGGAGTGGAGGAGCTGTATTTCACCTGCTCCGCGGGCTCCGGCATGCATTGGGCGCAGGCCGGGTATTTCGACCCGGCACGCGGGGAAGTTGCTGTGTTCGATTTTTCGTATTATGCGCAGAATGCGGAGGACGGCAGCGAGCTTGTGCTGCGTTGGGATGCGGAAAGCAGCCTGTGCGTCTATGCTGCGAAACTTGCTGAAATGAACAGTTTCGTCAGCTTTACCCTTTCGCCCACAGGAAAAAAGCTCGGGCAGATCTCCTGCACGGAAGGGGAGATTTGGCTGACGGAACTCAACGCGCAGGAATTTGGAACCTGATTGGCTTGAAAATAAAAAGGACGGTTTTGCCGCCCTTTTTTAATAGGGGTTTATCAGAAAGTAATCGTCACGGTCGTGCCTTTCCCGAGCTCGCTTTCAAGCGTGACCTGGGCGTTGTGGAACGCCGCGCCGTGCTTGACAATGGAAAGGCCGAGGCCCGTGCCGCCGATCTCCTTGGAGTGGCTCTTGTCCACGCGGTAGAAACGCTCGAACACGCGCTCACGATCGGCGGCGGGGATGCCGATGCCGTCATCCGCCACACGCACCACAGCATGCCCATTCTCTTCGGAAACGGAGACGCGCACATGCCCGTTTTCGCGGTTGTACTTGATCGCGTTGTCACAGAGGTTGAAGATCATTTCGTCCAGCACCTGTGAAACGCCGTTTACGGACACTGGCCCGCCCAAAAGCGTGAGCGTGATCCCTCGCTTTTCTGCAGCGGTTTTCAGCCTGCCCAGCACGGAGCCTGCAAGGTCGTAAAGGTTCACGGGCGCTTTTTCCAGGGGAATGGAATCCTCATCGAGCTGCGAAAGGCGCATGATGTCGCCGATGAGCGTGATGAGCCGCTGTGCTTCGTCGTAAATATTGCCTGCGAAATGCGGGATGTCCTCCGGCTTCACAAAGCCGTTTTTGATGATCTCCGCCGTGCCGGAAATGGAGGTGAGCGGCGTTTTCAGCTCGTGCGATACGTTCGCGGTGAATTCGCGGCGCATGCTTTCGCGGGCGTGCTTTTCCGTGATGTCGAGGATGACGAGCACTGCGCCGGCGATGTGTTCCTCGTGGCAGACCGGGTTGGCTATGATCTGGAAATAGCGGCCTTCCCGCTCAAAAAGCTGCTCGTTATGCTCGCCGGAAAGCGAAAGCTCCACAGCTTTGCGGAATCCCTCGCTGCGGTTGAGCGCAAGCACGCTCTGCCGTTTGCTCACGGCTTCCGCACCAAGCAGCCAGAGCGCGCTCGTGTTGTAGGAAAGAAGATCCGTGCGGCCGTCGATCACGAGGAAGCCCTCGCTCATGTTTTCGGTGATTGCCGTGAATTCCGCCTGCTTGCGCTGAAGCTCCTGAATCTGGCTGTCGATCACGCGGTTCTGGTTATAGATCCTGGAAAGCAGGGGAGAGAGCTCTTCATAGACCTCGCTTTGCTCCGGGTGTTCCAAATCGATGGCGTTGACCGGGCGCAGGATGCGCTTTGCAAGCGCGGAGGCCAGCACGCCGGAAAGGATGGCCGCAAGCACGAAGATGACAATCACGGGCGAGAGCAGGCCCATGATGAGCACCCAGACGGAATGCTGTGCGGAGGAAACGCGCAGCACCGTGCCATCCTCAAGGCGGGTGGCGAAATAGATGCGCCGTTCATCAAACGTCGTGGAATAGCGCGTGCTCTGGCCGGAGCCGTTTGTAAGCGCTTCCCGGATCTCTTCGCGGTCAGCGTGGTTTTCCATGGCGGCAGCTTCGGAATCGCTGTCGTAAAGCACAGTGCCGTCCGCAGCCACCCAGGTGATGCGGTTTGTGCCGTGAAGCCCGTTGAAATACGCGGCGCCGCTTTGCGCAAGCCCCTGGGCGATGTAGGTGGCTTCGCTTTGCAGCTCCGCTTGGATCTGCTGGCCCAGGTGCTCATAAAGCATGCCGAAGATCAGGATGAAGCTGGCGAGCAGCACTGCCGTGGCAACGAGAAAGATAGAGCGAAAGATCCGCGCTGTCATGCTTCCTCCCCTCCGATCTTGTATCCGATGCCGCGCACGGTCTGGATCAGTGCGCCGCAGGGGCCGAGCTTCTGCCGGAGCGTGCGGACATGCACATCCACGGTGCGGCTTTCGCCGTCAAACGCATAGCCCCAGATGCGGTCGAGAAGCTGCGCGCGCGTGAGCACGATGCCGCTGTTTTCGAGCAGCATGCAGAGGAGCTCGAACTCCTTGAGCGTCAGCGTTACATTCTGCCCGTCCACGCGCACGATGTGTTTGGCGGGGCAGACATACAGGCTGCCGAGCGTGTAATCCCGCTCGACGCGTTCTTCCTCCGTGCGGCGCAGGAGCGCCTTGATGCGGGCGAGCAGTTCCATCATGCCAAAGGGCTTCGGGATGTAATCATCCGCGCCGCTATCAAGGCCGAGCACTTTGTCAAATTCCGTGCTTTTTGCGGTGAGCATGATGATGGGGATGCGCCGCGTGCTGGAAGCACTTCGCAGGCGCTTGAGCACGGAAAGGCCATCCTCCTCCGGCAGCATGATGTCGAGCAGCACGAGCGACGGAATACGCTGTTCCAGCGCCTCCCAAAAGGCAGAAGGTCGCTCGAAGCCTTGCGCCTCAAGCCCCTGGCTGTTGAGCGTATAAATGACGAATTCCCGGATGCTGTTGTCATCCTCGAGAAGATAGATCATGCGGTATTATACCCCCTCGTTTGACATGTGTTTTCCCGTGAGTGAAAACTCGACCCATTCCGCGATGTTGACCGCGTGGTCGCCGATGCGCTCGAAATATTTTGCGACCATCAGCAGGTCGATGCACAGTTCACCGTTGCGGCCGTCCTCGGCGATGAGGCCGATGAGCTCCCGCCGCACGGCGGCAAACAGATCGTCTACCACATCGTCATAGCGCATCACGTCGTGGGCAAGCGTAAGGTCTTTCTTCACGAAAGAGTCGATGCTGTCCGTCACCATCTTGCCGGTGGCCTTTGCCATATCCGCGATGTGCACTTTGCTCCTGCTGTTGTTTTTGCCGATGTACCGGGTGATCTCCGAAATGTCCGCGGCCTGGTCGCCGATGCGCTCCATGTCGGAGATCATCTTGAGCGCGGCGGAGATGACGCGCAGGTCGCGCGCCACAGGCTGCTGCTTGAGCAGGAGCTTGATGCAGAGCTGCTCGATCTCTCGCTCTTTCTGGTCGATCTCCGCATCCACCGCGACGGCCTTTTCGGCGGAAGCGGCGCTGCCCTCCAAAAGCGCTTGCGTTGCAAAGCCGATGGCCTCCTCGCACAGCGCGCCCATCCGGATCAATTCTACGTTGAGCAGTTCCAGCTGCTCGTCGAACTGGTTGCGCATTATCCAAACCTCCCTGTGATGTAATCTTCCGTGCGCCGATCCTTCGGCACGGAGAAGATGGTTTCCGTGTCCCCGAATTCAATGACCTCGCCAAGAAGGAAGAACGCTGTTTTGTCCGAAATGCGGGCGGCCTGCTGCATGTTATGGGTCACGATAATAATAGTATAATCTTTTTTTAACTCTGCAACAAGGTCTTCGATTTTTGAGGTCGAGATAGGGTCAAGCGCGCTTGTGGGCTCGTCCATCAGGAGTACGTCCGGCTCCACGGCGAGCGCCCGGGCGATGCAGAGCCGCTGCTGCTGCCCGCCGGACATGCCGAGCGCGCTCTTTTTGAGCCTGTCCTTCGTTTCATCCCAAATGGCGGCGCTGCGGAGCGAACGCTCCACGATGTCGTCCAGCTTCACTTTGGAGCGTATGCCGTGGGTGCGCGGGCCATAGGCGATGTTATCATAAATGCTCATGGGGAAGGGGTTGGGTTTTTGAAATACCATGCCTACGCGGCGGCGCAGCAGGTTTACATCCATTCCACGATAGATGTTTTCCCCGTCAAGCAGCACCTCGCCGGTGATGCGGCAGCCTTCCACAAGGTCGTTCATGCGGTTCAGGGATTTGAGCAGTGTGGATTTGCCGCACCCCGAAGGGCCGATGAATGCGGTGACCTCGTTTGCGCCGATATGGAGCTCCACGTTTTTAAGGGCGTGGAAATCACCGTAATACAGGTTGAGGTCTTTGATCGAAAATTTGTCCATAAGCTGTTACCTCTGCTTTGCTGTAACTTTTTTTGCGAGCCAGCCGGAAAGCGCGTTGATGCCGACGACCATCACGAGCAGCACGACTGCGGTGGCGTAAGCCTGTTCCGTGTAAAGACCGTTGGAAAGGAGCGCGTACATGTGCACGGCGAGCGTCCTGCCGGAACCCATGAGCGAGGTTGGAACGCCCGCAACGGTGCCGGAGGTGTAGATAAGCGCCGCCGTTTCGCCTACGATCCTGCCGATGGCGAGGATCACGCCCGAAAGAATTCCCGGCACGGCCGATGGCAGCACGATGCGGAACACCGTCCGCAGTCGCCCTGCGCCAAGCCCGAAGCTGCCTTCGCGGTAGGAATCCGGTACGGCCTTGAGCGCTTCCTCCGTCGTGCGCAGGATCAGCGGCAGGATCATGATCGCAAGCGTGATGGCGCCGCTCAGGAGCGAATAGCCGAACCCGCAGGCGATGACGAGAAAAAGATACCCAAACAGGCCATATACGATGGAGGGAATGCCCTGCAGCGTTTCCGCTGTGACGCGCACGAGCGACACGAGTTTATTGCCGCGCTTTGCGTATTCCACAAGGTAGATCGCGGAGCATACGCCCACAGGAACGGCCATGAGCAGGGAGAGCACCGTCATGGTGATGGTATTGATGATCGCCGGCAGCATGGAGACGTTTTCCGTGGTGTACTTCCATGCAAACAGGGAAGGCTTGAGGTTCGGGATGCCCTTTATGAGGATGTAGGCCACGAGCGCTATGAGCACGAACACCGTGATGGCGGCGGAGAGCGTCACGGCAAGGCGCAGCAGAAGGGAAAGCGGTCTGTGCCGGTATGCCTGCCAGCGCTCCCGGCGGCTTTCGCGGTTGATTGCCTGAACTTCCATGGTTTATCCCTCCTTTTTCTTTATGGCGGAGAAAGCGAGGTTGATGATGAGCACGAACACGAAGAGCACGACCGCCGTTGCGATCAGCGCTTCACGGTGCATGCCCTCCGCATACCCCATTTCCACGACGATGTTGGAGGTCAGCGTGCGCACGCCGCTTAAGATACTGTCGGGCAGGATGGCCTGGTTGCCTGCCACCATCTTCACGGCGGTCGCCTCGCCGATGGCGCGGCCGACGCCGAGGATCACCCCGGCGAGGATGCCGGATTTTGCTGCGGGCAGCACGGCGAAAAAGACGCTGCGCTCATGCGTTGCGCCGAGCGCGAGCGCGCCTTCATAGTAGCTTTCCGGCACGGCGCGGATCGCGCTTTCGGAAACGCTGATGATCGTGGGCAGGATCATGATGCCGAGCATGATCGATGCGGTGAGGATGTTCTTTCCGCCGCTCGCACCTGTGAGCTGCTGTATCAGCGGTACGATCACGACAAGCCCGAAGAAGCCGTATACGATGGAAGGAATCCCGGCGAGCAGGTCAATGAGCGGCTTGAGCACGGCGTAAAGCTGTTTCGGGCAGAAGCGCGCCAGGTACACGGCGCAGAGAATGCCGATGGGGACGCCGATGAGGATCGCCCCGGCGGTCACATACAGGCTCCCGACGATCATCGGGAGGATGCCGTAAAGGTCGTTGAGCGGCTTCCATGTTGTGCCGAGCAGGAAATTGGCAGGGCCGATCTTTGCGATGGTCGGGAGGCCGTTCGCGAACATGAATACGCAGATGAGCACGACGGCAATGATCGAGATGCAGGCTGTCAGCAGGAAAACGATGTGCATCAGCGTCTCGCGTGCCTTCGCAGGGTGTCCCGCGCGTTTTTTCTGTGTCATAGAAGCTCCTTATCCAGGTTATGCCGATGCGGGCCGGAGGTCCGGCCCGTGGCGTGTATTGGGTATTATGGAAGTTTGCTTATTTCACTTCGCTCCAGTCGGTGAGCTCACCCATGAATATCGCGCGCACCTGGTCGCTCGTGAGGCCGCTGCGCTCACTTTCAGTGTTTACGATCACCGCGATGCCGTCAAGTGCGATGGCGGTGGGGGTAAGCCCGGCTTCCAGTTCGCTGTCCTTCAGGTCGCGGGAGGCCATGCCGATGTCGCAGAGGCCTTCGATCGCGGATTTCATGCCGTTGGAGGAATCGCTCTGCTGGATGTCGATGGTCAGGTTGGGGTTGATGGCGTTGTAAGCTTCCTTCAGCTTCTCCATCACCGGGGTGACGGAGGAGGAACCTGCGACGACGATCTTGCCGCTGACGCTTCCGCCTGTGAATGCGCCGGTGTTACCTTCGCTGATGCAGTTGGCCTTTTCAACCACAGCCTGGCCTTCCGCGCTCAGGATGAAGTTGAGGAAGTCCTGTGCTTCCGGGCTCACGTTTGCAAGCGTTGCCACGTTGAAGGGGCGGGCGATCTTGTAGGTGCCGTTCTTGACGTTTTCCGCAGTTGCATCCATGCCATCGATCTGCAGCGCCTTCACGGTGTCGTTCAGGGAGCCGAGGGAGATATAGCCGATCGCAGCCTTGTTGCCGGCGATGGTCTGCATCATGACGGAGGTGCTGTCAGTCACTTCGGCGGTCTCAACGGTGTGATCGATCTTTTCGCCCGCTTCGTTCTTCTGCTCGATGCCGAACAGCTCGATGAACGCGCCGCGCGTGCCGGAGCCTTCTTCACGGGAGACGACATAGATCGCGGTGGATTCGGAAGTCTTGCCGCATCCTGCAGCAAGGGTGAGCAGCATCAGTGCCGTAAGAGCAAGTGCGATGAATTTCTTCATTGTGTGATATCCTTCTTTCTTTTGTTGTTTTCTCTTTCTTACGGGCATATCATACGGTGTTTGGGTTAAAGGCAAAAGCACAGCAAGGTTAAACCTGTGTAAAACGACCGGGCAAAAATGTATGGGCACTTGTTGTGTCAGCGGTAGATTTCTTATTTTTATGATATACTATGTTCAACGAAAGAGTGGGATAAACCGGAATTTGCAGGGACAGTTGATCTCTGCTGATTGCGATTCAATGTGAAAAGCATTAATCAAATGAAAAGTACGAATTTGAGAAGAGGATATGCGTATGATGAATAAGAAGATTATAATTCGCCCGGAAGAACATAAAGATTATAAGAGTATTATTTCTTTAATTCTGCGTTCGTTTCAAGAAGGAACAGACTATTCCGATGGAACCGATATTATTGCATTAGTTGAGGAAATCAGAGATTCGAAATATTATATTCCAGACCTGTCCTTTGTCGCAGAACTGAACAACAAGGTGGTGGGACACTTTTTGTTTTCAAAATTCCCGCTGTCGCCTGCAAGAGAAGGAGGACATGACGATAATACAGATTCCGGAATTGTTATGCTGGCGCCTGTATCTGTTCATGCGGACTATTTTCGCCAAGGCATCGGAACTGCAATGTTGACGATGGGAATTGAGAGAGTGAGAGAATTGGGCTATAAAGGAATAACCGTTGAAGGGAATTACAAGTTTTATAATCAGGTTGGATTTCGAACATCATCGGAATATAATATTTTCCCAACAAGCGGATATCCAATGGAAGAACCCCGATGCATGATGTGTCAGGAGACATATGAAGGATCATTGGATGGCATACATGGTTATATCGTTTATGACATGTATTTCAATGCATAAAACGGTCAACAATCCTTTCGCCGCCAGCAAATTAGAACATTCGGCATAAGAAGATCCTCCGTATGATCTGAACCATACGGAGGATTCGCTGTTTTACGGATACCGCCCCGTGAGCCGGAGCTTTTCGGAATCGTTCGTTTGCCGGATGCGTTACACTTCCGGGATGATGCGGATCTTGCCGAGGAACGGGATCTCGTAATATTCGCGCTTGAGCGCCTTCACGATGCAGATGATCGTGATGACGAAACCTGCGATCGTGCCGATGCCGCCGACGATCCAGCCAAGGATCGGAATGATGCAGACAAGCGCGCAGCAGATGTTCCAGACGACCAGGCACGCGCACTGGTTTGCATGGTGGCGGAGATAGTTGGAGTTGTTGCCCACGAGAAGGCCAAGCAGCATGAACAGGATGTTCAGGTAAGAAAGCGCCGCAAGATAGCGGTACTTCTCTTCGTCCGTACGCGGGCCGGGCTGAACCGGCTGAACGGGTGCGGTGTACTGCTGCTGTTGCTGCTGTGCGCCGGGAGCAGCCTGTACTGTGCCGCAAACGGGGCAGAACTTTGCGCCGTCGTTGATCTCAGCGCCGCAATTTCCACAAAATGCCATGGTTGATTTACCTCCTGAATCTGACCTATTGAACACCTTCCTGCAAGAAGGATGTTTTCGTTTTCTGTGCGCGTTACAGCCCGCGGATGCGGACTTCCACCACGCGCCCCACGACTTCCGCAAGCTCGCCCGGCACGATCATCGGCTCGTATTTGGTGTTGGCAGGAATGAGCATCAGTGCGGAATTCATGTATTTCACCTTGCGCAGGAGCACTTCGTCCTCCACACGCACCACGGCGATCTGCCCGTTTTCCACCCGCGGCTGAAGGCGCACGAGAACAAGCGCGCCCTCCGGGATGAATTCGCCGACCATGCAGTCGCCTTCCACTTCCATATAGAAATATTCGCCGGCAACCACGTCGTTTGCGGGTACGCCGATATATTCCGTGATGTTTTCATCCGCAAGGATGGGGAGCCCCGCGTGCACGCGCCCGACGAGCGGAACGCCCACGGTCTCGCAGATGGGGAGAAACGCGGGAGACGCGGCGGCGCGCTGTTTGAACAGCGGCGTGACCTGCGCGGGCGCTTCTTCCGGCCCGTCAATGCCGAGAAGATAATCCGCCGTTACATGGAAGTGATCGCACAGCTTCACGATCGCCTCATGGGGCAGGGGAACGCGGCCCGTTTCATATTTGCACACGGCGGCTTTCTGTACGCCCAGAATCTCGCCCAGTTCATCCTGCGTGATCCCATGGCTTTTGCGCAATTGCTTCAATCTGCTCATAAGCCCTCCGGCAAGCAAGTTATTACAGGGAAAACTTCTTTGCTCAATATATTGTATATCCTTGCGAAATGAAAGGCAAGCAAAATTTCTTAAAAAACGGGAAGAAACGCCTTGACAGTATCCTAATAAGATACTATAATGGCATTACAGGAAATCGAAAGGCAATAATATTTCCTGAACGGCAATAAAACATTCCTGAAAAGAAACTTTCGAAAGAAACTTTTAAGGGAAACTTTGAAACGCGGTGCGCGGGAGGTTGCATATGAATTACTTTGGCTTATTCTTTTCCTTTATGCTTCCGGGGATCATCCTCGGTGGGATGGGCGCAGTCGCCGTGCATCAGGAACTTCAGCGCCGCAAGCGGCACAAGGCGCAGCGGGCGCATCGGAAGCCCCAGCCGGAGCTTAAGCGGGTTGCGGATAAAAACCGGCTCTATGTTTACGACATGAACGCAGCGGCGTGATGCCGCGCGAACTTCCCTGTTTATCATGCCGCCTTTGCGGTGGGTAAAAATAAAAAATCTATATGCGCCGAGGAAAGGCCGCCGGAATTCCGGCGGCCTTTCCGTATCAATTTTCGGTCAGCTCTGCGTAGATCGCCCGCGCTTCCGCTTCGCTTTCCGTGCCGAGCAGCCAGGTTTTTTCCGCAGTTTCAAGCAGAAGGAAGGGTGGTGCTTCCGGGTTCAGGCAAAGCTCGCATACGCCATATCCCTCCAGGCGGAACTTGCCCTGAAGGAAGGTATCGATTCCGGTGCCGGAAAGCTTCACTACGTCAGGCAGCGCCTCGAGCAGCGCTGCGGAGCGGATCTCCGCCCGCTCCAGGCGGCAGAGCTCCTTTGTGTGCGTTGCAACAAGCTCATTTTCGTTCAGCGTGAGCGTAATGGGCGTAGTCTCAAGCCGGATCATCCACACGCCAAAGAACGGCATGGCGAGCAGCAGCAGAACGGAAATGCCGAGGATGAGCTTTCCCGCCCAGTGTGCGAAGTTGAATGTCATCCCCATGCCGACACGGTTGTTCACGCTCAGGTGCTTGTCGTTCGGGTTGTAATAGATCAGCCCATAGATCCAGTAGCAGTCATCATCTGCAAAGAAGCCCTGCCCGCTTTCTGCGGTGAGCGATTCCTGTGCGCGGCGGGCGGCAAACTCCGTGCGGATGCAGACGATCACAAGGATGCCAACATAGCCCAGCGAAAGCAGGAGGATGCCGATGGAGGAATCGAGCAGGAGCCAGAAGCCGAGGCTGAACAGCCCTGTGAGCCAGGTGAAAGCGATCCAGGCGCGCCCCCATTGGTACCGCCGCACATGGGTCAGGGCGGCGGTCAGGGCAGTGTTTTCATCCACGACCTCCGCGCGCTGGCGGTTGATGAGCCGGTAAAGGCCGGTAAAGAGCAGCACCATGAGAAAGTTTATGCCGTAACCAAAGAGCATCCACGGGAAGGATGCGTCCCTTTGCGCTGTGGCCAGCGTGTGGAGGATGGGCACAAGCGCCATCACAAGCGGGGGCAGGAACCACAAGGGGCTTACCACTTTTTTCGGGAGTGCCGCAAGGCGGAGATCCACAAGCGTTTCACCTTTGCGTTCCGCAGGGGCGCAGGCCTGCTGCTTATAGGCACGGAGGCGTTTGTGGCACTGCACATAGGGAATATAGGGCACGATCACCGCGGCGATGATCCAGACCAAACAGACCGTAAGGAAAACGGAGGTGCGCTTGATCGGGAGTAGCGCGAGCGGCAGCAGGGCAAGGATGAGCACAACAAGGTTCAGCTGCCGCAGAAACTGATCGCAGATGGCCTGCACGGCCGCATCCTGCCGCGCTTCAAAGGGGAGCGTTACGCCGAGGATGATGTTCTTCTTGGGCTTCGTTTCATTGCGCAGCATGAAATAAACGGGAATAAGGCAGAGATACAGGACGGCAAGCAGGAAATATTTCATGGTGTTATTCCTCCGTTTCGCTGTAAAGTGTGCGGCAGAGCGCGGCGAACTCTTCATAGGAAACGCCGCGCAGCTTCGCTTCGGAAACGATCAGCCGGAGAGAGTCCCGCATTGCGGAGGGGATGCCCTGCTTTGCGCCGGCCGTTTCGCTGACCACCGCGCCGCTGCGCCGGTCGGTGGAAATGTAGCCCTCCTGCTTCAAAAGCTGGTAGGCCTTACTCACTGTCATCATGTTCACGCCCGCTTCGTCCGCAAGGGTGCGGATGGTGGGCAGCCGCTCGCCGGGTGCGAGCTTCCCGTTGGCGATGCCGAGGACGATCTGATTGCGGATCTGCAGGTAAATCGGCACATCGCTTGAAAAATCCAGTTGCAGCAGCATAAAAACGCCTCCCGAAAGTTTGCATTATTTATTATGATGCAAAAGATGCAATACGTCAAGCACATGCGAAAGTTAACAGTCCATTCATATCCTGCGTTGGGCAGCCGGTTGTTCCAAAACGTAAAAAAGGGTATAATAAAGAAATTCTGGTAACTAAGGAGAACATGCCTTATGGGAAAACGGCGCCGCCGCAGAAGGCGCAGAAGGATCACGCCGAAGTTTCTGATCATCCTGATTCTGTTCATCGCAGCCCTGCTGATGGGTATTTTGGCGATTTCCTCCCTGGGCGGGAACAAAGAGCCCGACGGGGATGCGCCTGCGGATACGGACAAGCCCGGTTTGTTTGACAATCTCTTTGGCGGCAGCACGCCGGAACCAACGCCAACGCCTACACCGGAGCCAACGCCGGAACCCACGCCCACGCCTGTTCCCGTGCCGAGTCCGTCCGCCGTGGCCGGCACGCGCGCATCGGACTTTGGGCTTGAAAGTGAGATGCAGCTCAACGGCAGTGCTGTGAGCAGCTACCGCGCGCCGCAGGATCTGACCTATCCGGACGCGGAGGATTACACGGAGCTCGAAGGCGTCATCACGTTCCGCGGCAACAATTACCGGGACGACCCCACCTATGGCACGGCGGGCACGGTAAACGAGAAAAAGCTGGAGCTTGTCTGGACGAAGGAGATCCCCGGCTCGATCGCCAAGGGCAACCCTTCCGACGGCACATGGTTCGGCGTGGGTTGGACGGGGCAGCCGCTCATCGTGCGCTGGCCGGAATCGACCCGCCGCATCATGAACCTCTATGATGAGAAAAAGAACAAGGATGGCCTTGTCGAGATCATCTACGCTACGGAAAACAGCTACATCTACTTCCTCGACCTTGCGGACGGCAGCGCAACGCGCGACCGCATCAACGGCAAGTGGACGTACAAGGGCTCCGGTTCGCTTGACCCGCGCGGCTATCCGCTGCTTTATGTCGGCGCAGGGGATGAAGGCCCGAACGGCCCGGCGGAAAACCAGATCATCAGCCTCATCGATGGGCGGAAGCTATACAGCTACGGCGCAAAGGATGAATTCTCCGTTCGCAGCTTCTTCGCGTTCGATCCGGCAACGATCGTCCATGCTGCGACGGACACGGTGACGTATGCTTCTGAAACGGGCATTGTGTATCAGTTCAAGCTGAACACGGTTTATGACGAGGCTGCGGGTACGATTTCGATCGACCCGGGCGATGTGCTCAAATGGCGCTATACCACAAAGCGCAGCCGGGATGGAAAGGCGAACAACACCTATTGGCTCGGCTTTGAATCGAGCCCCATCTTCTGGAAGAACTATATGTATGTGACGGACAACTGCGGCGACCTGTTCTGTTTTGACGTGAACACGATGGAGGTCGTCTGGATGCAGGATGTGCTGGACGACACGAACTGTACGCCGGTTTTTGAGCTGAACGAAGAAACGGGCGAGGCTTCCATCTACGTCGGCACTTCGCTGCACTGGACGGTGGAGAGCAACAACACGGGCGTGATCCCGTTCTGGCGCATCAACGCGCTCACGGGCGAGGTGGTCTGGAAAGCACCGGGCTACCGCTGCACGCGCTCCAATGTCTCCGGCGGCATTCAGGACACGGCCGCGCTCGGCAAAAACAAGCTGTCCGACCTTGTATACGTTTCCTATGCCATGACCACCGAAACGGAGACGCGCGGCCTGCTCGTTGCCTATAACAAGGCGGATGGCACGGAGGTCTGGAAGAAGCACCTCGGCGCATACGCCTGGTCCTCTCCGCTGATCCTTTATGATGATGACGGAAACGGCTATGTGGTGCAGTGCGATTCCGCAGGGCACATGTACCTGTTCGATGGCAGGACCGGCGAAACGCTGGACAGACTCGATCTGGAGGGCAACTTTGAAGCATCGCCCGCCGCATTTGACAACATGATCATCATTGGCACGCGCGCCTCGAAGATTTATGGTGTGAAGTTAAAATAGAAGGGATTTCGAAATAATAAGCAGGAGCTGACACATTCGGTCAGCTCCTGCTCTATTTTGACTTTGTTTCAGAGACGCGGCTTATGCTGCCGGCTGAATGTACGTCATCACCCACAGATCGTCTTCAAAGAGGTATTTGCAGGGAAAGATATTCATCACAAAGCCGGATTCCGGTGCGCGGACTTCCGTTTCATTCACCGTGCCGATCACCTGGCCGCGCTCCACCTGCATGCCTTTCTGCACAGCGGGGCGCCACAGGCCTGCCTGCGGGGCGGACGCGTCCAGCAGTTTGCCGTAGAATTTCGGCGCGGAACCTTTTACGCTGCCTGCGACTACGCCCTCCGTACGGAGGAGATCCAGCAGCGCTTCATAGCATTGTTCCGCAACGGGGAGGTTGACGGTGCCGCTGCCTGCGCCGGACGGCAGCTCAATGATGCAGGCCGCCTGCGCACGTTTCCGGCAGGATTCCGTGAAGAGCTGCCCGGCCGTTCCTTCCGACTGCACGGCGATGGGCATCGTGATGCGCTCCACAAGCTTGCGTGCCTTTTCCGATTCGGGATAGATGGAGAGAATGTAGGGCAGACCGTGCTGGCCGCAGCAATGCAGGTCAACGAGCGTTTCCGCATCCGCCGTTTCTGCGTAAACAGAGGCCGCAAGGCGGTGGGACAGGCTGCCTTCCGCATTGCCGGGGAAAATCCGGTTCAGGTCCTCGCTGTCAAACGGGCTTCTCCTTTGCATGCAGCGCATGGCCGTTGCGTTCACCACAGGGATGATCTTCACCGTTCCGCGCAGCGGAGGGTTCTTTTCAAAGAACGCGATCAGCTGTTGGGCAACATAAATGCCGCTGACCTCGTTGCCATGTACGCCGGCCGTAAAGGTGATGTGCGGCGCGCCTGTGCCGAAGGTATGGACTTCATAAACTGCGCTGACGCCGGATTCGGAAACCGTGACTGTTCTCATAAATTGACCTCCTGCAAGTGGTATGATACAATTTTCTTGATTCCTGGTTAAGTGGGGTTTTACATGGTTCGTTTTACATTGAAAAAACTGCTGTTTCACCTGAGCATCTGCCTGTTGGGCTATTTCCTGATCCTGCAGTTTTCGCGTTTGGGCAAAGTATATGCCGGCTGGTTTTCAGGCTTCCTCGCCGCATGCTACCTTCTGGCGAGCTGGCTTGCATACCTCAAAAGCAAGGGGACTGACCTTGGCAAGCTGATCCGGCGCAAACGCCCGCCGGAGGTGCCGTATTATCTCCGCAATGTGCAGAAGGAGCGCAAGCCGCGGCAGGGCCTCAATGGCGCCCGCCACACGTTTGATGATGACCTTGAGGAAACTGCCGAAGAGCAGCTCCCGTCAGTTGCGCCGGACGTGCACCAGCGGGCGCGTGCCGTTGCCTTTGCAGCAAACGGCGTTTTGATGTTTCTGCTTTCCGCACTGTAACGGAAAACGAAAAAGCCGCCGCAAGCACATGGAAATGCGCTTGCGGCTTTTGTTTTACAGGTTCACTTTGGTTGTGCTGATGGAAAGCTCCACATTGGCAAAGGAAGCGTGTGCGCCGAGATAACCGCAGGTACGAGCGCCTTTAAAGTACTTCAGCACGACGAGGTAAGTCTCGCCATAGGCTTCGTATACGACTGCGCCCTTGATATAAGGCAGGTTCTTGTCTTCGCAGAAATACATGCTTTCCTTTTTGCCGCGCAGCAGGAAGCGATCCACCATGGAATCGAACACGGGGCTGTTGATGATGCCGTCGGTCACATAATCGCGGTAAAACTCGCGCTCTTCCTTCGTACATTCCTGCGCAAAGGCGATTTCGCCGGAGGTAAGGTCGTAGCGGTCGCCCTTCTGGATCGCGCCGAGCACAACGCCGTTGTAGCAGCCGTTCGCGGTCTTTTCCGCGTTGCGGCAGTCGATCAGGTATACGCTTGCGCTGCCGAGCACTTCGATCGTTCCGGCATGATACACGAGCGCCGTGTCTTCGGAAACCGCATAGCCCATGCGGACATTTTTGTCGTTGGCAAGGCAGGCCTCAATGCTCCGCAGCAGGCGGGGACGCTTGTTGAAGTGCTGATCCACAACGCCGTAGGGGAAGAATCCAAGGCCCTTGGCGATGATGAGCGGCTCACAGGGGTCATCCAGCTCACAGAGCTCATCATAGGTGTCATAGCCGAACACTACATCGTGGCTGATCACGCCGCGGTTGTTGCCGTTTGCGATCATCACTTCGCTCATGATGGCCGCACCGGCGCTGGAACCGCCGATCACGCCGCCGTTTGCATAAATCTCGCGCAGCTTGGTGAGAAGCCGCGTATCGGAGCCGTCCTTGCGCAGGAAACAGCCTGCGGTGAAATATTGATCGCCGCCGGTAAACCAGACTCCCGTTACGCCGTCGAGCAGCTCGCACAGGCTGTCTGCATCGCCCGTGAAAGCATTATAGCCGCGCTCATCGCGCACGTGCTCTGCATACAGCGGAACGAGTACGCAGTGATCCTCCGGTACGCCCAGCTTTGCGAAATCCTCCACATAGGAGCGGTAGGTTTCGTCCGGCCCTTCGCCGGAGGCGGAAACGACGAACGCGAAGCGGCTGTTCGGGCCGCCGGCCCGTTCAATCAACGCGGCAAACACCTCATTTGCGCTTTTGTTGAGGCCGCCGCCGACAATAAACAAAGTACCTTCCATATGCGTTTATTTCTCCTTGCTGTTTAATTGGTCATTTCTGCGGTGATGCGCTGAAATGGCAGCCACATGGCGAGGTCGGAGGTTTCAACGGAAAGCCCGCCTTCCATGCGCCGCAGCTTCATGTAATCCGGAACAGGATCCTGCTCACAGGCGATAATCGTGCCATCCTCCATTACGCGCACCGGCGCGCTGAAATTGCCGTAATCGAGCCAAAGTTCTCCGTCCCGTTCGGCAATTGTAAAATCATCGTAAGCCGGGTGATAGAATGTCCCGCATAGCCATGCGCGCATGGCATCCGGCGGAACACGGCCGGAATACGCTGAATCAACACATGCTGCACGCTCCGCCATGGAAGCTTTCCACTCGTTGAGCCGGGGCGTGAGCGGTTCGGGCGTGCAGCCGCAGAGTTCATCCAAAAGGACATCCCGCAGAAGCGTAGCGCCGGTGGTGGAGCTTGTGTTCATGAGGATCACGATGCCCTTGTGTTCCTGCGGGAAGAACGCCACATGAGACTGGAAGCCGGTGATCGCCCCGCCGTGGTATACGAGCCGCTTCCCGCGGTAAGCGCTCGTGCGCCAGCCAAGGGCATAACTGTTGAAAAGCTCGTAGCTGTTTTCGCTTTCCGTGGGGACGTTCGGCACGAGCAGTGCTTCAAAGGCTTCTTTGGTGCACAGCGGCGCGCCGGAATCGAGCAGGCAGCGCAGCCATGCGATCATGCCCTGAAGGTTCGTGCGGATGCCCCCGCAGGGGCCGGCCACTTCGTTGTCCGCATAGGCGCAGCGGTATGCGCCGCCCTTGCCATCCGGCCGGTGGGGAAGCGCGCAGTCCAACCCGGTGAAATCACAGTCCCGGCCGCGGAAGCGCATCTCCATCCCAAGCGGCCCGGCGATACGCTCTAACACGATGCTTCGCCAGTCCTGCCCGTAGACGCATTCCATCACATGCCCAAGTACGATGAACATGTGGTTGTTGTATTCATAGGATTCGCGGAACCCGCGGGAGAACTCCATGTAGCGCGTCCTGTGCGCCATGTCTGCGATGGAGGTGTAGACCCGCGCCCGCATAAATTCGTGCCGTGCCAGCCCGCTGCGGTGGCAGGCCAGGTCGCGCCCCGTCATGTGCGCGGCGGCGTACTCATCCAGAAGGCCGAAGCCCGGGTAGAATTCCCGCACGGGTGCATCCCAGTCAAACTTGCCCTCTCCGGAAGCGATCGCCCCAAGCATTGCGGTAAAGGCTTTGCTGTTCGAGGCAATGTCAAAGAATGAGCGTTCCGTGATGGGGCGGCCTGCCTCCGGATCGGCGTAGCCGAAGCATTCCGTCCGGAGGTTTTCCCCGTCGATTACCGCATAAGCGCCGCCGGTAAGCCCGGTAACGCTTTGGATCTGCCGGATGGCATTACGTTCCGTTTCCGTCATGCTTTCCTCCGAAAGAGCGTTCTCTTATTGCAACCTGGCGCGGTATTCTTCCAGTTCGGGATCGTTTGCCCAGATGAAGTGGCCCGGCCGTACTTCGGACCAATAGGGCTTATCGAACTCGTATTGGTGCATGGAAGGATCGTACACGAGCACTTCCTTGTCGCGTTCAATGTCCGGATCAGGTACGGGCGCGGCCTGCAAAAGCGCGTTGGTGTAAGGATGGAGCGGGTTTCTGAACAGTTCCTCGGTCTCCGCAAGCTCCACGATCCGCCCTTTGTACATGACGGCGATGCGGTCGGAAATGAAGCGCACCACGCTGAGGTCATGGGCAATGAACATATAGGTGAAGCCCTTTTCCTTCTTGAGCTGGTTGAGCAGGTTGATGACCTGCGCGCGGATGGAAACATCCAGCGCGGAGATCGGCTCATCCGCCACGATGAACTTCGGTTCGACCACGAGCGAACGGGCGATGCCGATGCGCTGGCGCTGGCCACCGGAGAACTCGTGGGGGAAGCGGGTGGCGTATTCTTCGAGCAGGCCGACGCTGTGCATGGCGTCCGCGACCTTCTGCCTGCGCTCCTTCTCATTCTTGTAGGCATGGAAGTTGTACAGGCCCTCCGAGATGATGTAATCCACTTTCGCGCGTTCGTTGAGCGATGCCATGGGGTCCTGGAAGATCATCTGCACGTTGCGGCGGAATTCCGTCAGCTCGTGGTTCTTCATCTTCCGGTTGACCTGCATGCCGTCGAAGTAGATCTCGCCGCCGCTCGTGTGGCAGATCTTCATGATCGCCTTGCCGGTGGTGGTTTTGCCTGAGCCGGATTCGCCCACAAGGGAGAACGTTTCACCCTCGTGAATATCGAAGGACACATCGCGCACGGCGCTGAATTCCCTGCGGCCCAGCTTGAAGTTGACCGTCAGGTTTCGCACGGAAACGAGAGGCTTTGCATTTGAAAAATCATGCGGCGGCGCAGGCTCGATCTCGGCGCGCTTGGCTTCCGCTTCCGCGAGTTCTTTGCTGTATGCTGCCGCTTTGTCGCTAAGCAGCCACGTCTTTGCATAATGCGTGTCGGTGACCTTGAAGAACGGCGGTTCGTATTCGTAGTCGATCTTCATCGCATCCGGGTTACGGGGTGCGAAAGCGTCGCCCTTGATCTCCTTATAGAGGTTCGGCGGGGAACCCTTGATGGAATGCAGGTCATGCCCGCGCACGCCAAGCTGCGGCAGGGAGAGCAGCAGCGCCTTGGTGTATGGATGGCGCGCATCCTTGAAGATCTCGTTTGCAAGGCCGTATTCCACGATCTGCCCGGCATACATGACGGCCACGCGGTCTGCCACATTGGCGACGACGCCGAGGTCATGCGTGATGTAGATGACGGACATGTTCAGTTCCTTTTGCAGCTTCTTGATGAGCTGGAGGATCTGAGCCTGAACGGTTACGTCGAGTGCGGTGGTCGGTTCATCGCAGATGAGGATCTGGGGCCGGCAGGCGATCGCCGTTGCAATGACGACGCGCTGGCGCATACCGCCGGAAAACTCATGGGGGTATTGCTTATAGCGCTGCTCGGCATCGTTGATGCCGACCTGGCGCAGCAGCTCGATCGCCTGCTGTTTTGCGGTCTCCTTGTCCGTGCCGAAGTGATAGGTGATGACTTCGCGGATCTGCTCGCCGATGGTTTTCACCGGGTTGAGTGAGGTCATGGGATCCTGGAAGACCATGGCGATCTTTTTGCCGCGCACCTTCAGCCATTCCTTTTCGGTCTTGTAGCCGGAAAAGTCTACGCCGTCCATGATCATGCTGCCGCTTTCGACCCAGCCGTTTTTGTCCAGCATGCCGATGAAGGACTTGGTGAACACGCTCTTTCCGCTGCCGCTTTCGCCCACGATCGCAAGCGTTTCGCCCTGATACAGGTCGATGGATGCGCCGCGGATCGCGGTCAGCGTGCGCCCGCGGAGGTTGAATTTCACCACAACGTCTTTTGCTTCAAAAATCTTCTCTTTCATGCTTCCACCTCCCTTAAACATGGTTGCGCGGATCGGAAGCATCCGCAAATTTGTTGCCGATGATATAGAAGGAGATCGTGATAAAGCAGAGGATCAGCGTGGGGCAGATCATCTGGTAAGGATACACGAGGAACGCGCTCCTGCCCTGGTTGACGAGGTTGCCCAGTGTGCAGAGATCTGCCGGCAGGCCGACGCCGATGAAGCTCAGGAACACTTCCGAGCCGATGGAAGAGGGGATCGTGAGCGCAGCGTCCATGATGATGAGGCTTACGAGGTACGGCACCACGTTGCGGCTGATGATACGCTTTGGCGGCGTTTTCAGGCAGATGGAAGCCACGTTGTAATCCGCTTCGCGCAGCGCAAGGATGCGGCTGCGGAACCATCTTGCCTCAGAGATCCAGCCCGTTGACACAAGTGCGATGATGATCGTGAAAATGCTGGGCTTCATGATGTAAGCGATCAGCACGAGGTAGATCGTGCTCGGGACGTTGGTGAGCGTGTTGTAAATCGCGAACATCAGCGTATCGAGCTTGCGATAGAAGCCCCAGAGCGCGCCGACGATCACGCCGATGCCCACCTGGAATATCGCGACTGCGATCGAAAGCAGAAGCGATGTGCGCGTGCCGAACCAGACGCGCGCCCAGATGTCACGCCCGACGCCATCCGTGCCGAAGGGATGCTCCGCAGAAGGCGGGAGATTCCATTCCCGCGCGGAAAGCGACACGGCGTACGGGTCGCGGTCGGTGACCATGGGATAGATGATGGTATAGGAGACAAGCAGCAGCAACAGTACCACGATCACCTTCACAACGTTGCTCTTAAAGAAAGTGCGTAATGTGCTACGCCAGTAGGAGTAGTTGGAAAAGCCGGTCTCTTCCGAGAGCTCTTCGTGAAACTCGGCGCGGGTGAACAACTCCTGCGGGAGATCACAGGGTTGGGGCGTTTTAACGTTAATGCTTTCCATTGCGCTCCCCCTTTCTTAATTGTTGCTGTCGACCAGCTTGATGCGCGGGTCAACGAAGGATACGACGATGTCGCCAAGGAATACGCCGAGGACGGACAGCGCGCCGTAAAGCAGCACCAGAACCTGTACCATCGGGTTGTCCATCGCTGTGATGGATTTGATCAGCAGGCCGCCTGTGCCGGGGATGGCATACATGCTTTCGATGACGAGCGAACCGGAAAGCATCAGCAGAAAGTCGGAAGGAATGTTGATGGCAATGGGGACGATGGCGTTGCGGAAAATGTGCCGCCACATGATGAACGTCTTCGGAAGCCCCTTTACCGTTGCAAATTTGATATAATCCTTGTTTTCTTCATCCACGATATAGCGGCGCAGCCAGGTAGCATAGCCTGCGATGCTGCCGATGGACATGGAGATGATCGGCAGGAGCCATGATATGGGCTGATCCATATAGAAGAGCATCGGCAGATCAAACCATTTGGAAAGGAACACCTGGATGAAGAAGTGGATAATGATGGAAGGGATGGAACGGATCAGCACGACGTAAAGCGTTCCGAGCCCATCCACCATGCCGCTCTTGTTCTTTGCCATCGCGATGCCGAGCGGCATGCCTATGATGGCTGCAGTAAACCAGCTGATGAAATTCAGCAGCAGGGAGTACTGGATCTTCTCCCCTAAAATGTTGGAGATCGGCATGCTGGGATAAAGCGTGATGCTGCGCCCAAGGTCGCCGTGGAACAGGCCGCTTACGAATTTCTGCAGCTGCACCGGCATCGGGTCAAGCACGCCCATGTTGCGCAGGTACGCTGTTTTTTCCGCATCGGTCATGGTCTTATACTGTTCTTTTGAAAAATAGCCGGCTGTGGGCATAAAGCGGAGCAGCGTGAATACGACTAATACCACCAGCACAATGGTAACGATCGCCTGCCCCAGTTTAGAAAGCAAATATCGAGTCATCGGATAACCTCATTTCGTATATGGGGGGATGGCTTGCCATCCCCCCAGACAGAACGGATAGTAGGAATTGATTGTTTAAGCTCGGTATTGTTGGTTAGTTATTTGCCAATGCAGCCTTTTCCGCTTCGTACTGTTCCTTGAGCTGCGCATGCTGTGCGCTCGTCACAGGCGTCTCCTGAATAAGGGCGCCCTTCATCTTGTACCGGCTGAGGCCGAAGTAGCCGCCCGGCGTGGTGTACGGCACAAGGCGTGTCATGTTGTAGGAACCGCCGCCGCTCATGTAGGGCTTGATGTAAGCGTGGTCGAGCAGGTAAAGCTCCGCTTCGGCATAGGCTGCGTAACGGGCGTTGATGTCATAGGTCGCGCTTGCAACTTCGATCATCGCATCGTATTCCGGGATATTGTAGGCGCTACCGCAGATGTCGTAGTCGCTGGTGCAACGGTTCAGGTTCGCGGAAGGATCCGCGTAACGGAAGCCGTAGCTGTCGTCACAGAGGTCCCAGTTGCCGAGGTCGAGCACTTCTGCGCTGAAGCTGTTGCTGGAGTAGCCGAGGATCACGTTGACATACTCCGTGCCAAGATAGGTTTCCAGCATGTTCTTTACGAGCGTCGCCTTCTTCATTTCGGTGTCACTGCTGCCGGAGGAGTAGACGATGTCGATCGGGAGCTTGCCGTCCACATCAAACTCGGTGATCGGGAGCATGTCGACCTTACCCGGCGTAACGCCTTTCAAGGTGATGCCATCCGCATCGCAAAGCTCGGCCACAGCCTGCTTCATGTATTCAAGCGCAGTTTCCGCGTTGAAGGGATCGTTTTCTTTGTAATCCTTCAGGCGGCCGTAATCGGTGTAGTCCTTGCCGTCATCATCGAACATGCAGTTCTCAGGGAGAAGCGTGTAACGGCAGAAGAACTCGGGGTCGTTGGGCTCCCAAATCGCGGAGAGCGTGACCGCGTCAATGGCGGTGAAGAGCGCCTTGCGGAAGTTCTCGTTCTGTACGGCAACAGCCATTTCGGGGTTCTTCGTTGCAAAGTTGAAGCAGTACCAGTAGGTCGTTACGGTCTTTTCGGAAAGGTAGACATAGTCCTCCCATTCACCGCCGCGGATGCTTGCGACTTCTTCGGAACCGAGGGACGTGCTCGTGATGTTGCCGCGCTGGAACATCTCAAGCTTGGAGATGCTGTCGGAGATGAACTCCCACTGCAGCGTGTTGAGCGTGAGCTTGTCCACATCCCAGTAGTGCTCGTTCTTGGTCATCACAAACTGCTTGTCCAGATCCCACGCGGAGATGTAGTAGCCGCCGTTGTAGAGCATCTTATCGCGGGCAAGGCCGTAATCTTCGCCGACCGTGTCAAGGAACGCCTGCTCCACGGGGAGCGTCAGGTCGAGCTGTGCATAGGAAAGGAAGTAGGGGCAGGGGCCGGTGAGTGTGTACTCGACGGTGTATTCGTCAAGCGCCTTTACGCCGACCGTCTCATCAAAGGAAGCGAGCACTTCTTCGCGCGTTTTGCCGATATCCACACCGTCGTCGATGTCAACGAGGTTGTAGTAATAGTCGGCGAGGCCGCTGATGACGTTGCGGATCGTGCTGAAGCTGCTGGCGTTGTTGTTCGGCTCGGCAATGTAGCGGATGCCGGCAACGAAGTCGTCTGCAGTGACTTTGTACTCAGTCTTTTCACCGTTGCAATCCACCCAGTAAACGTCCGGGCGGAGATGGAACGTCCAAACGCTGAAATCCTCGTTGGCTTTCCAGGTTTCCGCCATGCAGGGTGCCGGCCTTCCATATTTGTCCGCTTCCACAAGGCCTTCGACGATGTTCGCGATGAACAGATAATCGGAAGTTACGCTTGTGCAGTACGGGTTCATGGAAGTGATGGACTCTGAGAAGGTGGATTTGTAGGTGTCAGCGTAAGTAACGTCCGGCTGATCCGGTGTGGTTGCAGGTTCGTTCCCAGCAGGGGCGGGTGTTTCGCTGCTAACAGGGCCATCGCTCTGCGTTTTCGCGCAGCCGGCCAGCATGCCAGCAAGCATGACGAGAGCAAGGAACAATGCAAGTGTCTTTTTCATGCTTCTACTCCTCCAGATTTGTTTGAGATATCCATTCAGCAGGTATATCTTTCATCCATCTTAGCACATGCCTCTCCACTTGTAAAGCAAAAACATTATTTTATGCGGCAAAAAAATGGAGCGAATCTGATTTTTTGTTTATTTTCCCATTTATATCCCTTGATTTTGTATAATCAGCCATGTATAATAAAGCAAATGCTTCATTTTGTGATGGGGGTTCTATGCCTGTTCTCGATATGATCCGTGAAAAACTCGGTTCGCTGACCGCGAAGCAGCGCTCTATTGCAGAGTACCTGCTCGCAGCGCCGGACGAAGCTTCCTACCTTTCTTTAAAGGAAATGAGCGCGCGCACGCATTCCTCCGAGGTTTCCGTGCTGCGGCTCTGCAAGGCTCTCGGGTTTGAAAACTTTGTCGCGCTCAAGGAAGCGCTCCGCAGTCACATGCAGGAAACATTCCGCACGGTTTCGTTTCCGGCCACCTTTATGTGCGAAGAAAACCGCCTTTCGGGAACGCCGGAACAGCAGCTTGCGGAGCTTTGCCGGGATGATCAGAACAACCTTGCCAACATGATCGGCCAGCTGGATCCTGAAGAACTCTTCCGCTGCGCGCGGGGGCTGCTTCAGGCGAAAAAGGTCGTTGTTTTCGCACACGATAAATCCTCTCTGTTCGCGGATTATCTGTGCTATCGTCTCAACTTCCTTCGCATCAATACATCTTCTGTGCAGCTCGGGGATGGTGATACCGTTTCAACTGCACTCGCGGGTCTGGAAAAGGATGATTCCGTGATCCTCTTCTCCTTCCCGCCCTACCATATGCCCATCCGCAACGTGGCGAGCTATTGTCAGTACCGCGGCACGCCGATCCTTGTCATTACGGACAGCATGGAGTCGCCGGCCGTTTCCGAAGGCAGCAGCGTGTTCCTGTGCCGCACGGGCGCGCGGTATTTCTTCAATTCGCAGGTCGCAACCGTTTCTTTCATCAATATTTTAGCCTCCTGCATCGCCATTGAGATGGGGCCGCTTTTCGATGAGATCGTAGCAAACGAGCAGGACGTGAACGAATTCCTGCGCAACATGAATGGAAGAGAGGAACATGCATGATGACGCAGACACAGGCGATCAAAATGATCGCCCAGCTTTCCGATGCCTATGGTGCGCCGGGCTTTGAGGATGATGTCCTCACCGTTGCCCGTTCGTGGGCCGGTGGCTTTGGAGAAATATCCGAGGACAGCATACGCAACCTGTATATCCGCCGCAGGGAAAACACAGGGCGGCGGCCGATGGTGCTGCTTGATGCGCACAGCGACGAGGTTGCTTTCATGGTGCATTCCGTCCGGGATAACGGCACGATCAAGTTTATCCCGCTGGGCGGTTGGGTGGATTATACGCTGCCTGCGCACACGGTGCGCGTGCACAACGCTGCGGGCAAGTGGATCCCCGGCGTGATCGCAAGCAAGCCCATCCATTACATGACGGAAGAAGAGGAAAAGCAGCCGGTTCGCCAGCCGGATATGTCCATCGACGTGGGTGCGCGCACCCGGCAGGAAGCGATCGAAGTGTTTGGCATTGCGCCCGGCCAGCCCATCGTGCCGGACACCGTGTTCACTTATGATGCGGAGAATGACCTGATGTGGGGCAAGGCGTTCGATTGCCGTCTTGGCTGTGCCGCGCTGCTCGGCACGCTCGATGCCCTGCAGGGCGAAACGCTTTCCGTGGATGTGACTGCGGGCATGGCCACCCAGGAAGAGCTCGATATGCGCGGCGCGGTCATCACCGCGCGCGTTGTGAAACCGGATGTCGCCATCGTTTTTGAAGGCTGCCCGGCGGATGACACCTGTGTGCCGGAGGCGGAGATGCAGACCCGGATCAAATACGGGCCGATGCTGCGCCACATTGACGGAGCGATGCTCACCAACCCGCGCTTTATGCGCTTTGCATTGAATACTGCGCGGCAGTATGGTATCCCTGTGCAGGATGGTGTGCGGGAGCACAGCGCAACGAACGGTGCGTCGATCCATCTTTCCAACGAAGGCGTCCCGACAATCGTGATCGGCCTGCCGATCCGCTATATCCATACGCATATCGGGATCGCCGCTTATCAGGATTATACGCATGCCGTACAGCTTGCCTGTGCGATCCTGCGCACGCTCAACGCCGATACGATTTTAGGGTTTTAAGAGTAGGAGGTTCTATGCTGAAGCTGTGGAAAAACTGTGATATTTATGCCCCCGCGCACCTTGGCAAACGGGATATCCTTATAATGGGCGGCAAGATCTGGAAGATCGAAGCCGATCTGTCTGCATGGGAAGCGTTCCCGGAGATCGAGGTACTTGATCTTGCGGGCCGTACTGTCTGCCCCGGCCTCATTGACCTGCATGTTCATGTAACAGGTGGCGGCGGCGAGCAGGGACCGGCTTCCCGCACGCCGGAGATCCGGCTGACGGAGCTTACGAAGAACGGCGTTACGACCGTTGTCGGGCTCCTTGGGACGGACGGCATTTCCCGCAGCCTTGAGAACCTGCTATTCAAGTGCGCCGCGTTGGAGCAGTTTGGCATTACGGCGAAAATGCTGACCGGGAATTACCGCTATCCCTCCCCGACGCTTACGGGGGATGTGGCGCGCGACATCGCGCTGATCGACCGGGTCATCGGCGTGAAGGTGGCGGTTTCCGACCACCGCAGCTCCAATGTTTCCGGGTCGGAGCTTGCCCGCCTTGCAACGGAGGTGCGCGTAAGCGCCATGCTTTCCGGCAAGACCGGGCTCGTTGTGATGCACATGGGCAGTGGCGAACAGGGCATGGCGCCGTTGTTCTGGGCGCTTGAAAATTCCAATGTGCCTCCGGAAACCTTCCTCCCGACCCATTGTTGCCGCAACCCGCGGCTTGTAAGCGAAGCGGTGCGTTTCAACAAGCTGGGCGGAACAATCGACTTTACCGCCGATGTGCCGGAAAGCGAAGCGGGCACAGCCGCTGCGCTCTGCTCCGCATTGGAGCAGGGGGCGGATCCTGCCCGCATCACGATGAGCAGCGATGGATGCGGCAGCCAGCCGGTTTTTGATGCGCACGGCAAATGCGTCGGCATCACTTACAGCACGCCGGCTACGCTCCTGCAGGAGCTTGGGCGCATGGTGAACCGCAACGGCCTCGCGCTTGCGGATGCGTTGCGTTTCTTCACGGAAAATCCTGCGCGGGTGATGGGCCTTGCGGGCGTAAAGGGCACGGTTTGCCCGGGCGCGGACGCTGATCTGCTCGTGCTGGATGAAAACTATTCCGTCCTCCATGTGACGGCGCAGGGAAAAACGCTTGTGGCAAACGGCGAAGCCGTATGCAAGGGCACATTTGAAGAATAAAAGCACCGGCTTTTTCAAAAAGCAAAAGGGGCTGTCCGGATCATTTCGGACAGCCCCTTTAAATGTCGAAAAAGTGGAAGGTTCCACTTTTTCGAGAATTTCTCAAGGACGCTTGCGCCTGTGGCGCGGCCAGCCGTCCTTGCAGAGAAAGTCTTGCTCCGCAAGCGCTTTTGCGGACCCGGCGTACATGCCGCCAGATCCAAATGAAGCCTCCGGGGGCTGCGGCCCCCGAACCCCTAAAAGAGTTTATCGACAGACTGAGAAACTGAAAGCGCTTTTTGCTGTCAGGTTTCGGAAACGGCGCCCGGCACGATGGTGCGGATCCACTTCCCGCTCTTTACAAACAGGTATCCAGCAATGCATTTGACGATCTCAAGCGCGGTGCAGATGAGGAACATCGGCACGATGGCGATGCTTGTGAAGCGCGAAAGCACAAATGCCACGGGGATGCATACGAGCCAGACATAGCCGCTGTCAAAGAGCATGGTGATCTTCGTTTGCCCACCGGAACGCAGCGTGAAGTAGCATGCGTGGGTGAACGCGTGGAAGGGCATGCTGCATGCGCTGATGAACAGGAATGCGGCAGCAAGTGCCTTCACTTCCGTTGTGGTGTTGTAAAGCTCGGGGATCAGACTGGAGGTGGCGGCAAGCAGCCCGCCCAGCACAAAACAGGTGGCAACGCTGAACGCGATCATCTGCCAATCCGTCACGCGGGCCTCCTCGCGTTTGCCTGCGCCGAGCAGATTGCCCACCACGATGCCGATCGAGGAGCCGAGTGACGCGAAAACGATGTTGAACAGCTGCGATACCGTGCTTGAAATGTTCACCGCGGCGATCACGGCAAGGCCGCGCGTGGAATAGCATTGGTTCAGGAATGACATGCCCACGGACCACAAAGCTTCATTGAGCAGCAGCGGCGCTCCTTTTTGCACGATGTGCAGCGCGAGCGCACGCGGAACGCGCAGCGAACGGTATGCGTCCATGAAAAACGGCGTGCGTTCCGGGTGGGCGTGGGACCAATACATGATGAGCCCAAGCTCCACAAAGCGGGAGACCACGGTCGCCGTGGCCGCGCCTGCGGCACCCATGGCAGGCAGGCCGAATTTCCCGAAAATAAGCAGGTAATTCAGCACGAGGTTCGTCAGCACGGCAGCAATGCTTGCTGCCATCGGGCGCAGGGTTTCCCCCGTTTCGCGCAGCGTGGAAGCATAGGCCTGTGAGAGCGCATAAGGCACAAGGCCAAGGAGCATGATGCGCATGTATTCCTGCCCATAATGGAGCGTCAGCGCAAGGTCGCCTTCCGCGCTGCCTTCGTGCAGGAACAGGCTGATGAGCGGTGCGTTCCAGAAGCCGAATGCGATGAGGCAGATTGCGCAGATGAGGATGCAGACGATCAGCTTGAAACGGAACACGCTCCGGATGCCCTCAACATCCTTTTTACCGGCGAATTGCGCGCCGAAAATGCCTGCGCCGGAAAGGCCGCCGAAGATGCACAGGTTGAAAATGAAGATGAGCTGGTTGGCGATGGCCACGCCGGACATCTGTTCCGTGCCGAGGCGGCCGACCATAAGGTTGTCGAGCAGGCCGACAAACTGCGTGATGCCGTTTTGAATCATCACCGGCACGGCGATCGCAAGCACGGTGCGGTAAAAGCTTTTTGTTCCGATCAAAGAGCGAAGTTTCATGGTGCACATCCGTTCGTTCTGCTTAAAATCAAATTACATTTAATCATAGCATAAACTGCGGAAAATTGCATCCTGTGGATCATGTTTCCGAATTGCCGGAGCGTGGCATATCTTTGCTATCTTCTTCCCATTCAAATGAATCTATGAGTACGGCAGTCTCTTTCCGCGTGACGTGCAGGATACCGCCCGCTGCCATACCGCGCCCCATTGCCCCGCCCGGGAGGACGATCTGCAGCGGCCCAGGTGCGAGCATGGACACCATGGGTGCATGGCCGGAAAGGACGCTTACAAGCCCTTTTGTGTCGGTGACGGTCAGCCGCTCCACCGCGCCATCAAACGCGGTACGCTCCGGCGTCAGGATTTTCAGCACAAAGGGTTTCATAGCTTCTTCGCCTTTGCGTATACGTCGTCAATGTTTCCTGCCATAAAGAAAGCGGATTCCGGCAGGTGATCGCAATCGCCGTTCACGATCGCGCCGAAGGAACGGATGCTTTCCTCCACGGTCACATATTTGCCCGGGATGCCGGAAAATGATTCCGCCATGGAAAGCGGCTGGGAAAGGAAGCGCTGCAGCCTCCGTGCACGGTGAACGACCTGTTTATCCTCCGGGGAAAGCTCCTCCATGCCGAGGATGGCGATGATGTCCTTCAATTCGTTGTAGCGCTGCAGGCATTCCTGCACGCGCTGTGCGGTCTCATAGTGCTCCTGGCCCACGACGAGCGGATCGAGGATGCGCGAATGGGACTGGAGCGGGTCGACGGCCGGGTAGATGCCCGTTTCCGCAATGGCACGGGAAAGGACGGTCGTCGCATCCAGGTGGGAGAAGATCGAAACAGGCGCAGGGTCGGAAAGGTCATCCGCAGGAACGTATACCGCCTGGATGGAGGTGATGGAACCATCCGTGGTGGAGGAGATGCGCTCCTGCAGCGCGCCAAGCTCGTTGGCGAGCGTGGGCTGGTAGCCGACCGCAGAGGGCATGCGCCCGAGCAGTGCGGAGACCTCGCTGCCTGCCTGCACATAGCGGAAGATATTGTCGATGAACAGCAGCACGTCCTGATGCATGACATCCCGGAAATATTCCGCGAGCGTAAGCCCCGTAAGCGCCACACGCAGGCGGGCGCCCGGCGGCTCATTCATCTGCCCGAAGGCAAGCGCGGTGTTGTAGAGTGCGCCGGTGTATTCCATGTCAAGGATCATGTCGCTGCCCTCGCGGCTGCGTTCGCCCACGCCCGTGAACACGGAATAATCGCCGGAATCACGGGCCACGTTGTTGATAAGCTCCATGATGAGGATCGTCTTGCCTACGCCTGCGCCGCCAAACAGGCCGATTTTCGCACCTTTTGCGTAAGGGGTGAGCAGGTCGATGACTTTTACGCCCGTTTCAAAGAATTCCGTTTGCGGGTTGATCTTTGTAATGGGCGGCGGTTCCCTGTGGATGCTCCAGCGCTCCGCGGTGATCGGCCCCTGCCCGTCGATGGGCCGCCCGAGCACATCGATCGTGCGGCCGAGCATGGTCTCGCCCACAGGCACGGTGATGCAACCGCCCGTTGCGGTCACAGCTTCGCCTGAGAGGAGGCCGTCCGTCGGGTCGAGGGCGATGCAGCGCACCTCGGTGGTGGAAATATGTGCCGCGACCTCCATGTGGACGCCGCTTTCTGAGACGAGAAGCTCGTTGATCTCCGGCAGGTGCCCGGAAAAGCGCGCATCCAGAACCGGGCCGGTAATGCGGATGATGGTTCCTTTATTCTGCATGGGTTCAATCCCCTCCTGTTGCGTTTGCTGCGCCCGAGACCATGATGATCTCCGCTGTGATGGATGCCTGGCGGATGCGGTTGTACTCTGCCTGCAATTCGTTGATGATGTCGCCGGCGTTGCGCGTCGCGTGATCCATCGCCGCTACGCGGGCGACCTGTTCCGCCGTGTAGGCCTGAAGATGCGCTTCATACAGGAGCGCGCGGGCGTATGCGGAATAAAGCGCCGGGTAAAGCGCCCGGGGTGACGGTTCAAGAATCAGCGCTTCGGCTGCGTCTGCGGAAGCGGGTTCAGGCAGAGGAAACAGGCGCTTTGTTACAGGCGTGTATCCCTTTGTGTAGATGAGCTGCACCTCGCTGGCCTTGCCGCTTTGGTAGAGCGTTTCCGCTGCGTTGAACAGCGTTTGGGCAAAGGCGGGGAAAGGCGCATCGTCCCCGAAGCAGAACTGGGCATCCGGGTATTCCGCAGCCGCAGCACTCCCCACGGCAAGGATGAAGGCGCCAGGCACGCGCTCCGCTGCAAAGCGCAGAAGCGTTGTGCCGTATGCACCGGAAAGCCCCTTTGCACCGGCGAACACAAGGACGGCCGGCTTCCCGCAACACTCCGGAAGCGGGGAAAAGTATGTTTCCGGCAGGCACGCGGAAGCCTGTTCAAGGTGGCGCAGCGTCGGCGCGAACGCCGCAAGCTGCTGCTTGCTCCGCTGCAGGCGGGAGGAAGCCACAAGCTCCATCGTGCGGGTGATCTTCCGCGTTTCTGCGGCGGCGTTGATGCGCTGCCGGATCTCAAACAGGTTATCCGGCATTGCGTTCCTCCAGGAAAGCGTCCATGGCTTTTTTCAGGGTCGAAATTTCCTCCGGGTTCAGGTCGCCTGTGGATTCAATGGCGCGGAGAGAACCCGGGCAGGCGGCGCGCACATAATCCAGCAGCGCGTATTTCGCCGCACTGATTTCGGAAAGAGGCATGTCGGAGAACACGTTGTGCGCAAGCGCGAGCAGCAGCACCGCTTCAGAGGCTACGGAAAGCGTTTCCTCCTGCCCCTGCTTGAGCACTTCCATCATGCGTTCACCGCGGTGGATCTGCGTGGCCGTTGCGGCGTCGACCTCTGCGCCGAACTGCGAGAACACCGCAAGCTCCCGGTATTGGGCGATGGCAAGGCGGAGCCGGCTGCCGATCCACTTGATGGCAGGATGTTGTGCGGAACTGCCGATGCGCGAAACGGAAAGCCCCACGTTGATGGCGGGGCGCTGCCCCGCAAAGAACAGATCCGATGAAAGAAAAATCTGCCCGTCCGTAATGGAGATGATGTTTGTGGGGATGTAGGCGGAAATATCCCCGCCCACGGTCTCCACGATGGGGAGCGCCGTCATGGAGCCGCCGCCGAGCGTGGGGGAAAGCTGCGCGGCGCGCTCAAGAAGGCGGCTGTGCAGGTAAAAAATGTCGCCGGGGTAGGCTTCGCGCCCTGCGGGGCGGCGGAGCAGCAGGGACATTGTGCGGTAGGCGACGGCATGCCTGGAAAGGTCATCATATACGATGAGCACATCGCGCCCCTCGTACATGAAGTGTTCCGCAATGGCGCAGCCGGCAAAGGGTGTCAGATACTGCATGGCGGCGCTATCGCTTGCGGAGGAGGCGACCACGATGGTGTGCTCCATGTCGCCGGATTCCCGAAGCTCGTGCACGATGCGCGCCGTGGTGGCCGCCTTCTGTCCGATGGCGCAATAGATGCAGATCACGCCGTTGCCGCGCTGGTTGCGGATGGCGGAAAGGGCGATGGAGGTTTTGCCCGTCTGTCGGTCGCCGATGATGAGCTCCCTTTGCCCGCGGCCGATGGGGATCATGCTGTCGATGGCGAGGATGCCGGTCTCAAGCGGGCGTTTGACGGGGGCCCGGTCGATGATGCGCGGCGCGCGGCTTTCCACCCTGCGCGTTTCGAGGGTGGAGAGCGGCATGCCGTCAAGCGGGCGGCCGAGCGGGTCGAGAACGCGGCCGATCAGAGCGTCGCCTACGCAGATGTCCGCGACGCGGCCCGTGCCGCGCGCGACCGTCCCCGCGGCAACGAACGCATCCGCGTTGAGCAGCGCTGCGCCGATGGTATCCTCGGAAAGATCCAGCACAAGGCCGTAAACGTCGTTATCGAACTGTAGGATCTCTCCATAGCGGCAGCCGGAAAGGGCGTGGACGGTGATGACGTCATCCTTTGCGCTTTGCACAATGCCGTAGCGATAGACGGAAGGCTGGAACCGGTATTCGCCGATCTTTTCATGCAGGAACGCGCTCAGTGCGGCGCGCTCCGCGTCGCTGCGAATGGTCATATTTCCTCCTGTTCCGGCACACGCGCGGGCGCGTTCATCGCCTCCACAAGGTATGCACTCACGCCCGCAAGCTGCGTTTTGCCGCTTGCATCATAGACGGTGCCGCGGATGTAGGCAATGAAGCCGCAAAGCAGAGCAGGGTCTTCCCGCACGTCGAACTGCACACCGTAGCCGAGCCGGTCCGCAAAGCCTTTTTCGATACGCCGGATCAGCGCATCGTCATACGGCGGGGCAATGCGCAGGATCGGGTTTTTCCGCACGGTGCTCATGCGCCGCCCTCCGTGCCGCGGAAGAAGCGCTCCACGATCTCCCGGTTATCCTCCAGTGTAACTTCGCGGGAGAGAATGTGTGCGGCGATGTCGCCCGCAAGGCTAACGACCTCCGTGTGCGCATGCTCGATTGCTGCCTGCTTTTCCTGCTGTGCCTGGGCGCGGGCCTTTTGCAGGATGGCCTTTGCTTCATCCTGGGCGTTGTCCACGATGTGCTCGGCGTCGATCGCCGCGTTTTCAATGGCCTCATGGGAGAGCTGGCGCGCTTTTTCCCCGGTCGCGGCAAGCTCGGCCTTCGCCTCGGCCAGGTATTCGTCCGCCTCCGCGCGGGTGGCTGCGGCCTCCGCGAGCGTCTGTTCCACGCGCTCCCTGCGCTTGTGCATGAATTTGCTTATGGGCTTATAGAGCAGCAGGTAAAGCAGCACGAAGGTCACGATGAAATTGATGATATGGATCAGGATATCCAGTGGGTTCAGTCCGTCCATACAGCCTCCTTGCCAAGAGAAAAATGAATCCGAACCATCAGCTGAACAGCATGATGAGCGCGATGACGAAGCCGTAGATCGAGGAGGCTTCCGTAAGCGCAAGGCCCATCATCAGCATGGATGTGATCTTGCCGGAGGCTTCCGGCTGCCGGGCGACGGCTTCGACTGCCTTGCCCGTGGCAAGCCCTTCGACGATGCCGCAGCAGGCGGCGGGGATGAGGCAGAGCGCAACGCTTAAAGAGATTTGAGGATCCATGGGGTATACTCCTTTCGGTTATTCGGTCGTCGCTTCGTTGATGTTGATCAGCGTAAGCGTAATGAAGATGAACGCCTGTACGAGGGCGGCGAACACGTTGAAGTAAAGCCCGAGCACGCTCGGGATGCCGACTGCGGCGGAGCCTAAGAAGCTGTAAACGAGATCCATGACGATCATGCCGCTTACGGTGTTGCCGAACAGCCTGCATGCCATGGAAACCGGGTTGGCGAGATCCGTGACGATGCGGATGGGCATGAGGAGCGGGCTCGGGCTTGCGAGGCTCTTGAGCCTGCCGCGCACGGAGCGCTGGCGGAAGCCATACCAGTTGGCCATGACAAAGCTGATGAGGGAGAGCGCAAAGGTGAACGTGATGTCGGAGGAGGGGGAGCGGAAGCCGATGAGCTCCGCCACCGCATAGCCGAGGAGCACCGCGCCGACCGTGAAGATATAGCCGAACATCGGCTGGCCGAGATACACCGTTTTGGAGGAGGAGTAGCCTTCCGCAAGCTCCACGAGCGCTTCGAGCACGTTCTGGATCCTGCGGGGCACGATCTCAAGCCGGGGGATCACGAAGATGCGCAGCAGCAGTGCAATGAAGATGAGCGCTGCCATCACGCCCCAGCCCACGACCATGGTGGTGCTTGGCGTATAGCCGAAAACGGAGAACTCCGCCCGCGGCGGGATGATGCTGACCGTGAGCTCCTCATGCGGCAGGTCGCCGAAGATCAGCGGCAGGATGTTGACGAGAAAAATCCATATGCCGATTACGGAAAGCACGGTCCAAAGCGTTTTACGGCGCTTCGGCCACTTTGCCGGTGCGCCGTCTGCTGCTGCGGCTGAGGCCTTCTTTTGTGCCGCGCGGCGCAGGAAAAAGCCGGCGAGTGCAAGCGCAAGGCCGATGAGCGGGGGGATAAAGTCGCGAAAATGCATCCGATCAGTCCTTTTTCTTTTTTTCGATCAGCAGATTGGCGGCGGCTGAAAGGACGAGCCCGCCGCAGAAACCGCCGCCCGCAAAGGGCAGGAGTTTTACGTTTATCATGGCGCAGCCAAGAAGCAGCACGATTGGGACGGGAAGCTGGGACAACAGCATCAGGGCGGAAGGGTTCTTCCCTTCGGAGAGCGGCCGGAGGGTGCGGCGCAGCAGGAAAAACTGGCCGACCCCGCAGGCGATCCCGGCGATGAGCGCAAGCACCATGGTCAGAACCTCAAAAACTGCTCACAATCGAGCACGAACACCGTAGCGCCGCCAACGGTCACTTCCGTTTCGGGGGAATCCAGCCCATCGAGGGAAGGGGTGGGCACAAGGCGCGTGCGGCTGTGGGAATACTTGTTGATGAGCGCGAGCGCTTCTTCCAGCCTGTCTTCGCTCACGCCGGTCATGATGGTGACGTTTCCTTCCTTGAGCAGTCCGCCCGAGGATGTGAGCTTGGTAGAAGAAAAGCCACTTTTTGTGAGGTGTTTGATGACGCCAGCAACATCATCCAGGTTGATGATCGCAAGAATTAACTTCACGTTTTCTGCCTCCGTAGTACTTCCTATGATTCAATATATCATGAAACAAGCCGCGAATGTAAGCCGGAAATGTAACATTAATGAAAACAAATATAATAATAGTGGCGTTAAGAATATTAACGTTTTTCATGAAATCTTAACGGGGCGCAAAAAAACAGGCGGATACGCTGTGTATCCGCCTGCCGTTTGCACTTTGTTTATTTTGTGCGTTCAATGAGATCCACCGTGGCTTCAAGCCAGGGCGCGCTGACGCGTTCGATCAGCCCACGGTCGCATGCGTCGGCAAGCGTGGGGGCGATGGGGAGCTGCGCCACATGGGTGATGCCGTTGCGTGCGGCGACAGCATCCACGCTGCTTTCCCCGAAGATCGCGTGCTTTTCGTGGCAGTTCGGGCATTCAAAGTACGCCATGTTTTCCACGATGCCAAGCACGGGCACGTTTAGCATCCCGGCCATCTTCACGGCCTTTTCCACGATCATGGAAACGAGTTCCTGCGGGGAGGTAACGACGATCACGCCGTCCACCGGCAGGGACTGGAACACCGTGAGCGGCACATCGCCGGTTCCCGGAGGCATGTCGACGAACATATAGTCTACATCGCCCCAGACGACTTCCGTCCAGAACTGTTTTACCGCGCCTGCGATCACGGGGCCGCGCCAGACAACGGGGTCGTTCTCATTTTCGAGCAGCAGGTTGATGGACATCAGCTCGATGCCGGACTCCGTCGTGGCAGGGAATACGCCCATCTCGTTGCCTTCGGCCTTTTGGTGTACGCCGAACACGCCCGGGATGGAAGGGCCGGTGATGTCCGCGTCGAGGATGGCCGTTTTGTGCCCGCGGCGGCGCGTGAGCACTGCGAGCAGGGAGGTGACGAGGGACTTGCCCACGCCGCCCTTGCCGCTTACGACGGCGATGACCTTTTTGACGCTGGAATACTGGTTGACCGGCGCGATGAGGCTTTGCGGCTCAGTGCGCTCTCCGCAGTTGGAAGAGCAGCTGCTGCAATCGTGGTTGCATGATTCGCTCATGGCATTTTCTCCTTTTTATTGCAATGATATTTCTTCAAGTTTGCGCTTGAAAGCGGGGATTCATGACAGCAGAGGCAATGTGGGCGAGGACCGCGCCCGCAATGTCCGCGCCCGTGCAGGCCGCGAGGCCCTGGAAGTGGGCGTTGGAGTTGACCTCGCACACAAGGGGGCCATCCGCTCCGTGCAGCAGATCCACGCCTGCATAATCGAGCCCGAGCAGCGCGGCGGCGCGCTTTGAAAGGGCCTCCTCCTCAGGGGAAAGCGCATAGGGCGCGCAGCTCCCGCCGCGGGCGACGTTGGCGCGGAAATCCGTCTCATTGCGCCGTTCCATGGCCGCGACGACGCGGCCGCCCACAACGTAAGCCCGCACGTCCCGTCCAAGGCTCGTCCGCACGAATTCCTGCATCAGCATGGGCGTCCCTTCACGCGCGGCAAGAAGCTCTGCTGCCTCCGCCCGCGTGTTTGCAAGGTAAACCTGCTTGCCGAAGGAGCCGCTGCATTCTTTCAGGATGAGCGGCAGGCCGAGCAGCGCGATGGCGTGGTCGAGAAATTCCATGCTGCCATACCCCACGAAGGGGTAGGTGCGTGGCACAAGGATCGTGCGCGGCATCGGGATGCCATGGCGTGCAAGCGCGATGTGCGTGAGCGCCTTGTCATCGCACAGCGAAAGGGCGCGGACGCTGTTGAACACGCGAAGCCCCATGGCTTCAAGCTGCATCCCGAGGTACTTGTCCTTATCCCACAGGATGGCAAAATCGTAGCCCGCCGCGTCAAACAGCGGGGTGCAGGCAGCTGCGTCAAACAGCAGCGCATCGTTTGTGCGCGGTACGAGGGAGATCCCGCGCACTTCCGCGGCCGCGCAGAGCGCGTCCCGCAGAGCAAGGAAATTGGCTTCCTTTACGAAACCGTTTGTGATCAGAAGTCCGCGCATGAAACCCTCACATGCGTCCCAGCTTATCCAATACTTTGTGGCGTGCAAGGAGCTTGCAGACCGCGTAAAGCAGCACTGTGTAAAGCGGGATCATTACGGCTTGGTTGGCAAGCCGCACCCAAATGAGCTGCCACGGGCTGCCATAGAGCTTTACGAGCAGCAGCGTGTTCAGAATGACGCTGCCGAAAATCTGCCCGGCGGCCACGGCTGCAAGCAGGCGCAGGAACGTGGGCTTCTGCTTTTTCATGAAAAACAGGCCGGGCACGAGGCCGAAGAAGATCCCGACCACTGTGAACCAGGGCATATATGCGCCTTTGGGGAACAGCAGCGCCTGAAGAAGATCCGTAAGCGCACCTACGATCCCGCCATAGGCAGGGCCGAACAGGACGCCCGCAAGGATCACGGGCAGCACGCCAAAGCCGATCTTGAGCGTATAGGAGCCGAAGGGCACGGCAGGAATACTCAGAAGCCCTCCGAGCACCACGCCGAGGGCGGTCAAAAGGCCGCAAACAACAAGCGTGACAACATGATGGTGTACATTTTTAGGCATGGAAAAACCTCCTCATAATGAAATTGCGGCAATTGCTCGTACCGCATAAAAGAGGAGGCTCCTCCTGTATGCAGCAGCGGGATTCGGGTACCGCACCGCAAGCGCGAGGCTTTTCGTCCGCCCGACGATCTCCCTGACCGGACGGCACTCACCGCCCGGGAACGGGCGGCATAACGCGCGGCAACCTACTCTGCCTTTGTTCGTTTCGATTGTACCCGAAACGGAATGGAAAGTAAAGGGGGAACGCAAAAACGCCCGCCTCCAGAGAGGGCGGGCGGTCGGCACCGGAAAGGCGGTGCATTACTCGAACTTCTCTGCGGCTTCACGCAGGTGCTCGGTGATCGGGATATGCTGCGGGCAGCGGTAGATGCAACTCTCACAGTTGAGGCATTCGGAGGCGAGCGCTTTGTCCTTGCAGGCGTTTGCGTATTGCTTCTTTGCATAGGCGTCGCCGTAAATGCGGCTGTCGTTGAGCGCCCGCAGAATGCCGGGGATGGGGATCTCCGCAGGGCAGGTCTCCGTGCAGTAGTTGCAGCGCGTGCAGGGGATGGAGGGGACTTTCGCAAACGCTTCGCGCACCTCTTCCACAACGGCGCGCTCCTCCGCGCTGAGCGGCTGCAGCGGAGAGAAGGTCTTCAGGTTATCCTCCACCTGATCGGCTGCCGACATGCCGGAAAGCACCATGATAACGCCTTCAAGGGAGGCGCAGAAACGCAGCGCCCAGGATGCGAGCGTCGCCTCAGGCGCGTAGGCCTGGAAGGGGGCGGCAAGCGGCGGCTGGAGTTGCGCGAGCGAGCCGCCGCGCACGGGCTCCATAATGATGACGTCCTTGCCGTGGCGGCGCGCCGTTTCATAGCACCGGCGGGATTGCACACGCTCGTTCTCCCAGTCCGCATAGTTGATCTGGAGCTGCACAAATTCCATTTCGGGGTGCGCGGAAAGGATCGTTTCAAGAACTTCGGGCGTGTCATGGAACGAGAAGCCGATGCGCTTTACAAGCCCCTCTGCCTTCTTTTTCTGCACGAAGCTCCATGCGTCCACGGCGTTTGCGGCTTCAAGGTTCTTGCCGCCGAGCGCGTGCAGCAGATAATAATCAAAATAGCCCGCGCCCGTCTTTTCCAGCTGTTCGTTGAAAAGGCGCGCAAGGTCAGCTTCCTCCTTGGCGAGCCATACGGGCATCTTATCCGCCAGCAGAAAGCTTTCCCGCGGGTGACGCTTTACCAGCGCTTCCCGCACGAAAATTTCGGATTTGTAATCGTGATAGCCATACGCGGTGTCAAAATAGGTGAAGCCGGCCGCGAGAAAACGGTCAAAAAGATTTTCCGTTTCCTTCTGGTCGACCTGCCCCTGGGTTATGGGAAGGCGCATCGTGCCAAAACCAAGCTGTTTCATGCAGTACCTCCAGCATCAGAATTTGGGAAGTGTTGTCCGAAAAGGGCGGACGATTGAAATTATATATAAGCGTATCAAAAAAGGGGAAAAAGGTCAATCTGGCGCGCCGAAATGACCCGAATTATTTGTATGCAAAATTTGGAGCAAAAGAGATAAAAATGCTTTTCATGCAAAGGGCTGTGCGGTAAAATAATACAGGTATGCGCCTGGCCTTGTCGGTGCGCGGCGCAAGTCTGAACAAGAAGGGCAAAAGGGATATGATCGTTGTGATACCGGCCTATGAGCCGGATGAAAAACTGCTCCGCATCGTTGCGGCGCTGCGGCAGGATACGGATTATGCAATCGTTGTGGTGGATGACGGAAGCTCCGAGGCGGCGCAGCCGGTGTTCGCCGCTTTACCGGCGGAGGTCACGCTCCTGCGCCATGCGGAAAACCGCGGCAAGGGGCGCGCGCTCAAAACGGCGTATGCGTATATCGCGGAGCATTTCCCGCAGGATGAGGGCATTGTGACCGTGGATGCGGATGGACAGCACCTGCCGGCGGATGTCGTGCGCGTTTCGGAGGACTGGGCGCAGCATCCGGATGCGCTCGTGCTCGGTTCGCGCCGGTTTACGGGCAATGTCCCGTGGCGCAGCCGCACGGGCAACGCCATCACGCGCGCGGTGTTCCGCGTTTCCACGGGCGTTTCGGTCTACGATACGCAGACGGGTTTGCGCGCGTTTGCCGTTTCCCGCATCCCGATGATGCTTGAGATGCGCGGCGAGCGCTATGAATATGAGATCAACGTGCTGCTTTATGCAACGCGGCAGCATGTGCCCATCCGCGAGGTGACGATCGAGACCGTCTACATCGAGGATAACGCCTCCTCCCACTTTCATCCCCTGCGGGATTCCTGGCGGATCTATAAAATGATCCTGCTGTTTGCAGCCTCATCCATGACGTCCGCCTTGGTGGACTATGTGCTCGTGCTTGCGCTTTCCGCCCTGTTTGCAGGGCATGCGTACCGGCTTCTCCTCAGTGTCGTGATTGCGCGCGTTGTCAGCTGCTTCCTGAACTATATGCTCAACCGCAAGCTCGTGTTTGAGGATCGCTCACGGTCGAGTCTCCTGCGGTATGCGCTTGTTGCTGTGGGGATCATGGCGGCGAACTACGGCCTGCTTTCCCTGGTTTCGGCTGTGCTGCCGCTTGCGATTGCCAAGCTTCTTGTGGAGCTTATGCTGTATCCGTTGAGTTTTTACCTGCAGCGGAAATTCGTTTTTGCGCAGGAAGAGAGGGTTTCATAAAGAATGGAAAAGAAAAATAAAAAGAGGGCCGGCACGATCGTGCGCACGGTCGTGCTCGATGTGCTTGCGTTCGGTGTGTGCCTCGTTGTGTTCGCATATTTTCACCATGTGCGCGTGCCGAAGCTGAACCCGGCGGAGCTTGTTCAGCCAACGCCTACGCCTGCGGTCGCGTCTGAAATTCAGCCAACGCCTGCACCGGATACTTTGCTGGAACAGATGGCGGAACAGACGCCGGAACCCACGGGGCTGCTCGGTGGGAAGTATGCAGAGAAATTCTCCGCGGCCGGCCCTGCGTTCGACGAAACAAGCTACCGCAGCGAGAACGTGGCGATAGAACTGCGCACGGAATATGTATATGAGAGCATCGTGCATGTTGCGGATATTTACATTCAGGATATTGCTTCTTTCCGCACGGCGGTGTACGATGAATTCGGAAAATCGCCGATCCGTGCGCAGGAGATGGCGCAGCAGACGGAGGCGATCGTTGCCATTTCGGGCGACTATTTTTCCGCGCACCTCAACCATGGCATGCTGATCGTCCGCAACGGGCAGGTCTATGTGGATAAGCCGCCGAAGGGCTATGACACCTGTGTGCTGTATTATGACGGCGTGATGGAAACCATCCGGGATGCGGCGTTCGACCGGGATGCGGTATTCGCGCGTGGGCCGTATCAGGCCTGGTGCTTTGGCCCTGCCCTGCTTGGCGAAGATGGCGCGGCGATCGAATCCTTCCGCGGTTCGACCATCCGCACGAACAACCCGCGCAGCGCGATCGGCTATTTCGAACCCGGCCATTATTGCTTTGTGATGGTGGAAGGCCGCAGCAACGATTCCGCGGGGATGACTCTGGAACAGCTTTCCGAATTCTTTGCATCCATGGGCTGTAAGGCGGCATACAATCTTGATGGCGGAAAAACGGCCGAAATGGTATGGGAGGACGAACGCGTGAACCCGCGCATCGGCAGCGGACGGTCCGTCAGCGACATTCTTTATATTATGGATGGCAAGAGCGAGGGGGGCGCACAATGAAACTCAAACGACTGATCCCGCACATTACGATCATCCTTGCGATGATGACGCTTACCTTCTTCGTAATTGACCGCTTCAACGAGTTCATGGATTTCATGACGAGCGAGATGAGCAAATGGGTCTTTGCGGGGCTTGCGGTGTTTGCGATCGCATCCTCCGTGCGGCTCATCGCGGCGGACTGGAAAGAGAAGGATGAAGAAGAAAAATAGGAGGGCATGTGGATGGAACTGATCCTGCTCGGCACGGGCAATGCCATGGTGACGAAATGCTACAACACCTGCTTTGCGTTTCGCAGCGGCGTGGCACATTACCTTGTGGATGCGGGCGGCGGCAATGGTATTCTGCGCCAGTTGGAGCTTGCGGAGATCCCTGCGGAATCCATCGAAGGGATGTTCATCACCCATGGACATACGGATCATATCCTCGGTGCGGTCTGGATCGTGCGCAAAATGGCGGAACTCATGAAGAGGGGCACCTGTACGGGCGAATTTGTGATCCGCTGCCACGATGAAGCCGCGCAGATGCTGAACAAGTTCTGCGAGATGACGCTTGCGCCCGCACAGCTTCGTTATGTGGGAAACGGAATCCGCATCCAACCCGTTGCGGCAGGGGAGGAGTTTGATGCGCTCGGCATGCGCATCCGCGTGTTCGACATTCTTTCCACCAAGGCAAAGCAGTTTGGCTTTTCCGCGCTGCTGCCCGATGGCAAGCAGCTCACCTGCCTGGGGGACGAGCCCTATAACCCGGCAGCCGATGCGCGCGCTGAAGGGAGCGACTGGCTGCTTTCCGAGGCGTTCTGCCTGTATGCGGATCGGGAACGCTTTCATCCATACGAAAAACACCATTCCACGGCGCTCGATGCGGGGCGCATGGCGGAATCGCTCGGCGTGAAGAACCTCGTCCTCTATCATACGGAGGATAAGACCCTTGCAACGCGCAAGGAACGCTATGCGGACGAGGCAAGGGTGGCGTTTTCCGGCCGCGTATTCGTGCCGGATGATCTTGAGAGGATTGCTCTGTAACAGGAATGGGGCTGTATCGGAAATAGAAAAACGAATTCGGAGGTGCCAAACGTGAAAGCGACGCTCGATGATCTTAAAACAAGGCGGAGCTGCCGCGCTTACCTGCCGCGGCAGGTGGAGAAGGAGACTCTGGAAGCAATTCTGGACGCAGGGACTTACGCGCCCACGGGCATGGGGAGGATGTCCCCTAAACTGGTCGTTGTACAGGATGCGGAAACGATCCATGCCATATCCCGCATGAACGCGGCGGTGATGGGCACGGAGAACGACCCGTTTTACGGTGCGCCGACGGTCGTCATCGTGTTTGCGGATTCGGCGATCCCCACCCATGTGGAAGATGGCAGCCTTGTGATGGGCAACCTGATGAACGCCGCGCATGCGCTTGGCGTGGATTCCTGCTGGATCCACCGGGCAAAGCAGGTGTTCCAAACGGAGGAGGGCAGGGCACTCATGAATAAATGGGGCCTTGGCGAGAACTATGTGGGCATTGGCAACTGCATTCTCGGCTACCGCGCGGCGGAACTGAACCCGCCGAAGGAGCGCAAGGCGGATTACATCGTTTGGGCATCAGACGCATAAAACAGCAAAAAAGAGCAGTTTCCCGCCCTTTTATAGTTTTAAATTTGATAGTTCTACAATTTGGCCGGTTTAAAGCCACTTCCCGTGAGCACCTCTGCCTCCGCAAAACCGCAGGCTTTTGCGAGCGCAGCCGCATCCTCAAAGCCGGAAAGCAGGGTGTGCGCGCTGTGGCTGTCGCTGGAGAGGACGATGGAACAGCCCAACTCCCTGAGCCGCCTGAGTAAAAACGGCGCGGGATAGGGCGCAGCGCGCCAGCCCCGGCTCATGGCGCCCGTGTTGATTTCAAAACGCGGGTGCTTTTTTGCGGCCGCCGTGAGCGCGTCGAGCGCAGCGGCCTGATAGCGCGGGTCTGCTTCATCGAACAGGCGGCCGCCTTCGTTGAATTTTGTTATAAGGTCAAAATGCCCCACGATGTCCACACGCGGTTCTGCGCACAGGCGCACGGCAAGGCCTTCATAATAGGTGGCGGCATAGCGGTAAACATCGCCGGAGAAATGCTCCCGGATGGCCGCTTCCGTGGCCTCAGGGCTCACATCCGCCGGGGAGAATCCGCCGTCCGGCAGCGGCACATAGTGCCCGGAGCCGATCACATAATCGTAAACGCCGGTATCACTCGTGCCGTACACGTCCTTTTCTATCCCGCAGAAGATCGGCAGCCGCTCCGCGTATTCCGCCCGCAGGGAATCAATTTCCGCTCGGTAATTTGTGGCAGCCTCTGCGTCCATGCCGCAGGATGGGTCGAATGCCACAAAGGAATGGCCGGAAAAACCAAGCGCCGTAAGCCCTGCGGCGCAGGCGGCTTCCACCATCCCGCGCGGGGTGGCTGTGCCGTCGCAGAAGGTGGTATGCACGTGGAAATCCGCGCGGATGCTCATTTCGTCATCTTCTTCTGCTTCACCTTTTTGTCGATCACATGGCGGGAGGCGAGCTCGGCAAGCACATCTTCCACAGAAATGCCCATCTGTACCATCAGCACCAGCACATGGTATGCAAGATCCGCGATTTCGTAGATGGTCTCCTTTCTGTCATCCGCTTTGCCTGCGATGATGACTTCCGTGGATTCCTCGCCAACCTTCTTGAGAATCTTGTCGATACCCTTCTCAAACAGATATGTGGTGTAGGAGCCTTCCTTCTTTTCCGTTTTGCGCCCTTCGATGAGCGAATAAAGCGCCTGCATGGAGAAGGGCTCTGCCCCGAACACATCGTCGTTGAAGCAGGAGTCGGTGCCGAGGTGGCAGGCCGGCCCGTCCTTTTTCACATATACGACGAGTGCGTCCCGGTCGCAATCGGCCTTGATGTTCACGATGTGCTGCACGTTGCCGGAGGTTTCTCCCTTGCGCCAAAGCTCCTTACGGGAACGGGACCAGAAGCAGGTGCGCTCCTCCGCAAGGCTGATGGCAAGGCTTTCACGGTTCATGTAGGCAAGGGTCAGCACGGCGCGGCTCTCCGCATCCACGACGATGGCGGGAATAAGGCCGTTTGCGTCGAATTTCAGTTCGTCAATGTTCAACATGTTTGCTCCTTTGTTATTCGCATGGTTATGCCCGCTTCGGAAAGCGCGCGTTTCAGCTCCGGGATCTTCACTTCGCCAAAGTGGAAGATGGAGGCGGCAAGCCCCGCGTCCACCTTGGGCAGCGTTTGGAACAGCTCGATGAAATGCGCCGCGCATCCTGCGCCGCCGGAGGCGATCACAGGGACGGAAACGGCTTCGCACACGGCGGAGAGCATTTCTAAATCAAAGCCCTGCTTTACGCCGTCGGTATCGATGCTGTTGAGCACGATCTCGCCCGCGCCGAGGGAAACGCCACGCTTCACCCATTCGATGAGGTCGAGGCCGGTATCCTCGCGCCCGCCCTTGGCGAACACGCGGAAGCCGCCGTCCGCCCGCTTGGCGTCCACGGAAAGGACGACGCACTGGTCGCCATACTTCCTTGCGGCATCGCGGATGAGCGTAGGGTCGCGCAGCGCGCCGGAGTTGACGCTCACCTTGTCCGCGCCGCATTTGAGCACCCGGTCAAAATCCAAAACGGTGTTGATGCCGCCGCCCACCGTCAGTGGGATGAACACTGTGGAGGCCACTTCCGTCAGGATCTCCGTGAAAAGCTGCCGCCCTTCGGCGGAAGCGGTGATGTCATAAAACACGAGCTCGTCCGCGCCGCAGGCGCTGTAATAGGAAGCAAGCTTCACCGGGGAAGAAACATCCGTAAGGCCGAGAAAATTTACACCTTTTACGACGCGGCCGTCCTTCACGTCCAGGCAGGGTATGATGCGCTTTGTGATCATGGGCGCTCCTTTGCTGCCGCAATGGCTGCGGCGAGGTCGATCTTCTTTTCATACAGCGCTTTGCCGAGAATCGCGCCATACAGCCCAAGCCCGGCGAGCGCGCGCACGTCCGAAAGGGTGGTCACGCCGCCGGAGGCGACGAGCGCAAGCTGCGGGAAGCAGGCGGAGAGGCGTTCGTAAAGCGCGAGGTTCGCGCCGGCAAGCAGGCCGTCTTTGGAAATATCCGTGCAGATCACGCCCTGCACGCCGAGCGCGGAAAGCCGCGCGAGGAATTCCTCGCAGCGGGTGGAGGAGGTTTCAAGCCAGCCGTGGGTGGCGACGAACCCATCCCGCACATCCACGCCGACGGCCACACGCGCGCCGAAACGCTTTACCGCGCGCTCTAAAAACTGCGGGTCGCAAAGCGCCGCTGTGCCGAGGATCACGCGCCAGACGCCTGCGTCAAGATAGCGCTCGATCACATCCTCGCTGCGGATGCCGCCGCCGATTTCGGCCTTCTGCTTCGTTGCGGCAACGATGCGGTGCACGGTCTCAAAGTTTGGGGTCTCGCCGGCCTTTGCGCCTTCAAGATCCACAAGGTGCAGGTGCTCCGCGCCGGCGGCCTCAAAGGCATGGGCCAGCGCGGGCGGGTCGTCGCTGTAAACGGTCATCTGGGCGTAATCGCCGCGCACAAGGCGCACGGCCTTGCCTTCGTATAAATCGATTGCAGGGAAAAGATACATGGTCTCCCTCCTTACAGCGCCGCGAAGGCCTTGAGGATCCGCAGCCCCACATCCCCGCTCTTTTCGGGGTGGAACTGTGTGCCCATCACGTTTTCAAGCCCTGCCGCAGCGGTGAGTGCCGCGCCGTATTCCGCCGTGGCGGTCACGACGGGATCGCACTCCATTGCCGCGAAAGAGTGGACGAAATATACGCATTCTCCCGCGTCCACTTCCGCAAACAGCGGCGATTTCGGCTTGCCCTTCGGGAAGGAGAGCGCGTTCCAGCCGATGTGCGGCACCTTGAGCTCCGGGCCGATCACGGGCGCGATGGGGCGCACGCTGCCGGGCAGGAGTCCAAGCCCCGCGTGCTCGCCGTATTCATAGCTTTTCTCAAACAGCAGCTGCATCCCGAGGCAGATGCCAAGGAGCGGTTTGCCGCGCCCGGCTTCCTCTGCGACAACGGCGGCAAGGCCGCTTTCGCGCAGCTTTTTTGCCGCGTCGCCGAACGCGCCGACGCCCGGCAGAATGATGCGCTCCGCCCGGCGCAGCTCAGCCGGATCCCCGGTGACAACGGCGGGGACGCCGATGTGCGCAAGGGAGCTTTTGAGCGAAAAGAGGTTGCCTACGCCGTAATCGACGATCGCAAGCATCAGAGCACCCCCTTCGTGGAAGGGATCTCATCCATGCAGTCCGGGTCCAACTTTACGGCGGCGCGGAGCGCGCGGGAAAGCGCCTTGAAGCAGCCCTCGATGATGTGGTGCGAGTTTTCGCCAGCAAGCTGGCGGACATGCAGCGTGAGTCCCGCTTCCCGGGTAAAGGCAAGCAGAAATTCCTTTACGAGTTCCGTATCGAACGTGCCGACCTTTTCCGTGGGGATGGAAAGGTCACAGCAGAGCATGCTGCGGCCGGAAAAATCGGCGGCGGTGAGGATGAGCGCCTCGTCCATCGGCAAAATGCAGCTCCCATAGCGGCAGATGCCGCGTTTGTCACCGAGCGCATCCGCAAACGCCTGCCCAAGCGCGATGCCGATATCCTCCACGGTGTGGTGATCGTCCACCTCCGTGTCCCCCTTGCAGGAAACGGAGAGGTCAAAACGGCCGTGGGCGGAAAAAAGCGTCAGCATGTGGTTCAGAAAGCCGCAGCCGCTGTCGATGCTGCTTTTTCCCGTGCCGTCAAGGGCGAGGGAGAGGGAGATGTCGGTTTCCTTTGTGGTGCGGGTTATGGTTGCGCTGCGCATGGTGCGTCTCCTTTCAGAATGTCTTCGACGGCGGTGAAAAGCGCGTTCATCTGCTCCGGTGTGCCGATCGTGATGCGCACATAGTCCGCAATGCGCGGCTTTTCAAAATGGCGCACGAGCACGCCCCGCGCCTTCAGGCCGCGGTAGAGCGCTTCGCCGGAAATGGCCGGGTGTTTGGCAAAGAGAAAGTTTGCCATAGAGGGCGTGAGCGTGAAGCCCAGCGCCTGCAAACGCGCGGCGGTGGCTTCCCGCGTCTGTGCGATCTTTTCGCAGTTCTCCGCGTAATAGGCGTCATCCGCAATGGCAGCCTCGCCGAGCAGCAACGTGAGCCGGTTCAGGTTATAGGGGTTCGTGGAAAAGCGGATCGTCTCAAGGTCGCGGATGAGCGTTTCGCTCCCGAGCGCAAAGCCAAGGCGCGCGCCCGCCATGGAGCGGGATTTGGAATATGTCCGCACGATGAGCAGGTTCTCATACCGTTCAAGCAGCGGCAGCGCCGTCTGCGTGCCGAAATCCACATATGCTTCATCCACGAGCACGACGCGGTTCGCGTCGCTTGCAAGGATGCGCTCAATTTCGGAAAGCGGGAGCGCCATGCCTGTAGGAGCGTTGGGGTTTGCAAGCACGCACATGCCGCGCGCGGCGCAGAATGCGTCCACATTCACGGAAAAATCATCCCTGAGCGGGATCTCCTGTGCCTCGAGGCCGTAAAGCGCCGCGTAAACGGGGTAAAACCCGTAGCTGATATCCGGGAAGGCCACAGGCGTTTCCGCGTCGCAGAAGGCCATGAAGGCGAAGGAAAGGACTTCGTCCGAGCCGTTAGCAAGGAGGACGTTTTCGGGCTTTACGCCATAGTGTGCGGCAAGTGTTTTGCGCAGGCGCGTCCCAGTTGGGTCGGGATAAAGGTTCAGTGCAGCAAGCTCCCCGTCCGAAACGGCGGCACGGGTGTGCGGGGAAGGGGGATAGGGCGATTCATTGGTGTTGAGCTTCACATACTGCTGATCCTGCGGCTGTTCACCGGGGGTATAGGCTTCGAGCGAGGCGAAGCGTTTGCTGAAAAAACGGCTCATTTTGCTTCCTCCGAAAGGCGGATTAGCACGCTCTTTGCGTGCGCATCAAGCCCTTCCGCCTGGGCGAACCGGGCGACTTTTTTGCCGGCTGCCGCGAGCGCTTCGGGCGTATAGTAGGAAAACTGGGAACGCTTTACGAAATCATCCACCGAAAGGGGGCTGGAGAAGCGTGCCGTCCCGCCGGTGGGCAACGTATGGTTCGGCCCTGCGAAATAATCGCCGAGTGCCTCGGGGCAGTATTTTCCGAGAAATATCGAGCCTGCATTCTGCACTTTGCCGAGAAGGGCGAACGGGTCATCCACCGAAAGCTCCAGATGCTCCGGCGCGATCTCGTTCGCGATGGCGATGCCCACATCGAGCGTGGGAACGAGGATGATCTTCCCGTTGTTCTCGATGGAAGCCCGGGCGATTTCCGCGCGCGGGAGCAGCGTAAGCTGGCGTTCCAGCTCCGCCTGTACGGCGGACGCGAGCGCTGCGCTCGGCGTGACGAGCACGGCGGATGCGTTTTTATCGTGCTCCGCCTGGGAGAGCAGGTCGGCCGCGACAAAGCGCGCGTCGCAGCTGCCGTCCGCAAGGATGAGGATTTCAGAGGGGCCTGCGATCATGTCGATATCCACAAGGCCGAACACCTGCCGTTTGGCTTCCGCAACATAAACGTTGCCGGGGCCTACGATCTTGTCCGCCCGGGGGATGCTCTCCGTGCCGTAGGCGAGCGCTGCGACTGCCTGTGCGCCGCCTGCGCGGAACACGCGGTCCACGCCCGCAACGGCGGCTGCCGCCAGGATCTCCGGTGCGATCTTACCGCCCTTGGCGGGCGTTACCATGATGACCTCCGGTACGCCCGCAAGCTTTGCGGGGATGCAGTCCATCAGCACAGTGGAAGGGTAACTTGCCGTGCCGCCGGGCACATAAAGGCCGACGCGCGCAAGCGGCGTTACCTTCTGCCCGAGCACGACGCCGTTTCGTTCGCTCATCACGAACCCTTCGCGCAGCTGGCGCTTATGGAATGCGCGGATGTTTTCCGCAGCCTCCTGCATAACCTTAAGAAGCGCCGGGTCCACCGCATCGCAGGCGGCAAGAATCTCTTCTGCCGGCACCTCGAGCGCAGTGCCTTCCGGCATGCCCTCAAAGGCGGCGCAATAACGCAGGACGGCCGCATCGCCTTCCTGCCGCACAGCGGCGAGTATCTCCGCAACGGGGCGGGATACATCCGGAGCATCTGCCCTGCGCGCGAGCACTGCCTCTTTGCCGAGCGCGGCATAATCGAGAATCCGTATCATGTGAAAAACCTCATTTCAGCGCGGTGAGTGCGGCAAGACGTTCCTGCATCTCGCGCACACGCGCGTTTTTAAACTTGTAGCTTACCCGGTTTGCGATGAAACGTGCGCTGATGGGCACGACCTCCTCCAACGGGAAAAGACCGTTTTCCCGCAGCGTGGCGCCGGTTTCCACGATGTCCACAATCACATCGGAAAGGCCGAGCAGCGGCGCGATTTCGATGGAGCCGTTGAGCTTGATGATGTCGATGTCCCGGCTTTGCGCGGAAAAATGCGCGCTTGCGATGTGCGGGAATTTTGTGGCGACGCGCAGCGCACGCTCCGCTTCCCGGAGTGCGCCGGGGCGCCCTGCTACCATCATGCGGCATTTGCCGATGCCGAGGTCGCAAAGCTCGTATACCTCGGGCGCATACTCAAGGAGGATATCCTTGCCCGCAACGCCCACGTCCGCAGCGCCGCGCTCCACGTAGATCGCCACGTCGGAGGGCTTTGCCCAGAAATAGCGCACGCGCGCTTCCTCATTTTCAAAGATAAGCTTGCGGTTGTCCTCCCGGATGGCAGGGCAGCCGTAGCCGATGCGTTCAAACAGACCATAAGCCTTTTCGCCGAGCCTGCCTTTCGGCAGCGCGACGCTGATCCAATCCTGCAAAGCGTTTTCCTTTCTGTTCCCTGCTGCCCCGCATCAGACACGGAGCGTTTCCCTTGCGCGCACTGCGCCGTCCTCCGTTTCGCGTACGGTGACGCGCTTGCCCTCCGCGGCAAGTTCCCTCGCGCGCCGGAGCGTTTCCGCAGCGTCCGCCTCTTTGCCGGAAAGCAGGAGCACGTCCGCATCGTAGGGCTCAGGCGGCGTACCGAGGCCGTCCAGCAGCCCGATGTTCACTGCGAAGCCGATCGCTCCGCCGGGTTTGTGCATCCGTCGCAGCAGGCTGTCATACCGCCCGCCGGAGAGGATGCATGTGTGAAATTCCGGCAAAAAGCCCTGGAAGATCACGCCGTTATAGTAAGAAAGATCGTTCAGAAGCGAAAAATCAAGGTTCACGCTGCCGCAGCCCGCGTGCGCAAGCGCGCCGCAGAGCGCGGAAAGCTCCGAAAGGGCGGTATGAGTAGCCTCGTTTACATCGAGCGTACGCGCTTCCCGGAGCACGGTTTCAGAGGGGCCGTAAAGCCCGGACAACCGCGAGAGCTTTTCCGTAAGCGTTGGGGAGACGCTGTTTCCCGCACAGAGCGCCGTGAGCTCGTGCGCGTTTTTCGCGCGGATGCAGGCGGAAAGCTTCGCCTGCTCCAACGCGGGCAGGCCGGTTTCTGCAAGAAGCCCTCCGGCGAGGCCGACGTGGGAAACATCCATAATAAAGCGAGGCGAGAGCGCGGCAAGGCTGTCGAGCGCCAGGGAAAGCACTTCGCACATGGCGTAAAGGCCGATCTCCCCGATGTATTCAAGCCCCACCTGCGGGATCTCCCGGAAGGAACGCGGATCGCCTGCCGCACGGTATACCGTCTCGCTGTAACAAAGGCGCTGCGGCAGGGGCACGCCTTCCTTCACGCTGCGCACGATGGAAAGCGTGATGTCCGGCTTGAGCGCGAGCAGCTTCCCGCTGAGGTCGTGAAAGGTGAGGATATGCTCCTCCTGCAGAAAACTGCGGTACTCTGCGTAAAAATCGTATTCTTCAAACTTGCTCATGCGGAACTCGCGGTAGCCATACTGCGCATACAGGGCTGTGAGTTCCAAAATGGCGCGTTCGCTGCGCTTGCGCGCTGCAGGTGCGTTCATGATGTCCTCCGTCCATAACGAATAAGGAAAGTATAGCACGCCAATCCGCTTTAGTCAAGCAGAGTGATAAATCAATAAAGCGAAGACGTGCATATGATTCGCTAATATATACCTGCAGCAAAGCGCAGTCAAGATGAAACCTGAATTCGGATATGGTAAAATAAGAAAAAACGGCAGGAAAGAGGGACGCGCATGGACGAGCGGCCGGAACAGATGCAGAAACGGTTTCTGGAGCTTGCGGAGCGGGCATACCAGAATTGCACATACACATTCACGCCTTTTCTCGGGCTGCAGGAACAAAGCGTGTTTCACGGCATGGAACGGATGCTTTCCCATGTGCCGTGGGAGGTGTTTGGCGGCGTGGAAGGCTGCGAGAGGAAAATGGTGCGCTTTGGCTCGGAGGAGTTCTGCGGATATGAACAGCCGTTCCCGATTGTCTGTGTAGCGGTGCGGCCATGCAGCGCGAAGTTTGCGGAGCCGCTGTCGCACCGTGATTTTCTCGGTGCGCTGATGGGGCTTGGCGTGGAGCGGGATACGCTCGGCGACATCGTGGTGCGCGAGGGGGAGGCGTTCGTTTTTGCCGCGGAGCGGATCGCGCCGTTTCTCGTGGAGCAGCTTTGCGAGGTACGCCGCACACGCGTATGCTGTTCCATTGCGGAGGCGCTGCCGGAGGGTGCGCTTTTCCGTACGGAGACGCGGGCTGTTCAGGTCGCGTCCATCCGGGCGGACGCGCTCTGCGCCCACGTCTGGAACCTTTCCCGCGGGGATAGCCTTGCGCTGTTTCAGGCGGGGCGTGTGTTCAAAAACGGGCGGCTTTGCGAAAACGGTGCAGCTACGCCGCGGGAAGGGGATATGATCTCCGTGCGCGGCTATGGGCGCTTCCGCTATTGCGGGGTGCTGGGCACAACGAAAAAAGGCCGCTGCAACGCCTCGGTGGAGGTTTACGTTTGAACGGCCGGGTGGATCATGTTGCGATGCTGCTTATTTGAGCGGCTTCATCGGAGCGAGGGACGATTCGCTGATGAAATCATCCCCGAGCACTTCGCGAACGCGGCGTTCCAGTGTTTCCACGCCATACAGCGTGCGGTCAATGATGACGATGGTGTCGTCCTGCATGACGACGCGCGTGCCGTCCATCTTCCGCTTGCTTTTGCCGAACGGCACGATGCGGCGCACATCCGCATAACGGTAAGAGGATTCCTTGCCCGTTATGGTGCGGCAGGTAAAGGCTTCTTCATCCAGAACGACGCGCCAAATCAGGCTGTGCACAAAATAGTACAGCGCCGCGACCGCAAGCAGCAGAAAGATCACAAGCGCGATCGGGTTGACGATCGAACCTGCGATGACCGGGGCGAGTACGCCGAGCAGAATAAACAGCGTGCTGAGTGAGGCGCGCCAGTCATCCCGGATCACGATGCGCCCGGACGCGGTTTCTGCGTTTTTCCGTTCCGCCTTCACCGCATGGCGCACGCGGAGATAATCCCACAGTTTGAAGAAGGTGCCGAGAAGGCACAGGCCAAACAGAAGCAGGATGCTGACATAGTCGTTCATATTCATAGGTAAAACTCCTTTTTAAGCACTTTTGTGGAGCGCATAGTGTTCATTTTAAATATGCTGTTATCATACCAAGAGGCGGCGGGATTGTAAAGACCGCATGGCGGGTTGGATTTGGCGGCATACTATGCGCATGATGAAAAAGCAGGTCGTTTGGAAAAAATGGGCCGCGGGGCTTTTGACCGGAGGCTGCAACGGGTTGTTTGGCGGCGGAGGCGGCATGGTTGCCGTACCACTGCTTCAAAAACTGTGCGGCATGGACACGCCGGATGCCCATGCGAGCGCGATCAGCATCATCCTCCCGCTTTCCGCCGTAACGGGCGTGGTCTATGCGGTGGGGGGCGCGGTGGACTGGCATGCGCTTGCCTTTGTCGCGCCTGCGCTGACGGTGGGCAGCATAGGCGGCGCCTTTCTGACGGGAAAATTGAAAAGCAGGTGGCTGGACCGTATTTTCACAGCGCTGATGTTCCTCGCCGGCGTCTGGATGGTATTCTCATGAGCTGGCTCTGGTATGTTCTTGCCGGGCTTTCGGCCGGCGTGGCGGCAGGCATGGGCATGGGCGGCGGCACGCTGCTAATCCCCGTGCTGACGCTTGCGCTTGGCATGCCGCAGCATGCTGCACAGGGTGTAAACGTGCTTGCGTTTCTTCCTGCGGCGGCTGCGGCGCTCGTGATCCACGCGAAAGCGGGGCGGCTTCGGTTTCGTACATGTTTTCCCATTATCCTTGCGGGGGCGGTCGGTGCGCTTGGCGCATCGCTTCTCTCCGGAATGCTTGAGGCGCCGTGGCTCAGGCGCATGTTCGGCGGTTTTCTGATCCTTCTCGCATGTCTCAGGATGTTTGGAAAAAGGTTAAAAAAATAACAGCATCGTCATCAAAACTACATATCTAAAACCGCGAAAAAAACGGGAATCAGGGCAAAAAAACGCGCAAATTTGATGCAACTCACAAATATGTGTGCTATAATAATGCTTGGAAAATCTGTTCATACAATTACTATATGAGCAATCATTCAACTCCGAAAGGCTGGTGCTTTATTTGCCGAAGTATTCATTCAAGGGCGGCGTACACCCCATGCACAGTCAGCATGAAGGAAAGATGCCTACCCGAAACATTCCCATTCGGGACTTCGTCTCCGATACGGTGTGCATCCCGATGAGCATGCACCTGGGCGCTCCTTCCAAGCCCTGTGTGCAGAAGGGCGACCTTGTTAAGCTGGGTCAGATGATCGGTGAGCCGGTCGGCGGCCTCGGGCTGCCCGTCCACGCAAGCGTTTCCGGCGAGGTAATCGCTGTGGAGGAACGCCAACACATCGGCGCGGCTCCCGTGATGTGCGTTGTGATCCGCAACGACTTTGCGGATGAATGGGTAGAGGGTATCCATGGCTACGGCAACGTGGAATCCGTTGACCCCGCAGTGATCATCCCGGCTATCAAGGCGGCGGGCATCTGCGGCATGGGCGGCGCGTCCTTCCCCACGCATGTGAAGTTGTCCATCCCCGAAGGAAAGAGCTGCGACACTATCATCCTCAACGGTGCGGAGTGCGAGACCTTCCTTACGGCGGACTTCCGGCTGATGCTGGAGCACTCCGGCAAGATCGTGGACGGCCTTCGTGCCGTGATGCGCGCGCTCAACGTGAAGCGCGGCGTGATCGCCATTGAAGACAATAAGCCCGAGGCGGTGGAAGCCATGCGCAAAGCGGCTTCCGGGCGCGAGGGCGTGGAGATTGCCGTGATGCGCACGAAGTATCCGCAGGGCGGTGAAAAACAGCTCATCAAGGCGGTTACGGGCCGCGAAGTGCCGAGCGGCAAGCTCCCGATCGAAGTGCACACCATCGTCATGAACGTCGGCACGGCTGCTGCCGTGGCGGATGCGGTGACGGACGGCAGGCCGCTTATCGACCGCATTACAACCGTGACGGGCTGCGTGCTGCACCCGGCAAACCTGCGCCTGCGCATCGGCACCATCATTGCGGACGTGATCGGCGAGTGCGGCGGCTTCTCGGAGGAGCCCGGCAAGATCGTCTTTGGCGGCGGCATGACGGGCCTCTGCGTCCCCAATACGGACGTTCCGATGACGAAGGCGAATAACGGCATCGTCGTATACAATGAAAAAGACGCCCGCAGCGTGGAGGAATCCCCCTGCATCCGCTGCGCGCGCTGCGTGGAGGCATGCCCCATCGGCCTCGACCCCTACCGCATCAAGCATTATTGCGACAAGGGTGACCTTGCTTCCGCAAAGGAACACCATGTCATGGACTGCATCCTCTGCGGCTGCTGCTCCTATAACTGCCCGGCAAGGCGCTGGCTGACAGCGTCCTTCAAAAACACCAAGGACGCGATCGCGCTTGAAGCAAGGAGGAAGAAGTAACCATGAAGCTTTACCTTTCCACGGCGCCGCACATTCGCAGCGGAGCCAACACGCAGGTGCTGATGCGCGACGTGCTCATCGCACTGCTCCCCACGACGGTGGCAGGCATCTACTATTTCGGCCTTTCCGCCGCGATGGTGATCGCCATTTCCATTTTCTCGTGCGTTTTATTTGAGTATCTCTGGCAGCGCATCACGAAGCAGCCCGTCCGCATTTCCGATCTTTCGGCGGCGGTCACCGGCCTGATCCTCGGCCTGAACCTGCCCTCCACCGCGCCCTGGTGGATGCCGGTCATCGGCGCGCTGTTTGCGATCGTCATCACCAAGCAGCTTTTTGGCGGCATTGGCGATAACTTCCTGAACCCGGCGCTGCTTGCGCGCGCGGTGCTGCTTGCAAGCTGGCCTGCCCGCATGACGGGCGCGACTGCCTATGCGGTTCCCACCTGCTGGAGCGGTGCGGACGCGGTAACCTCCGCAACGCCGCTTGCAGGCTATGAAGCCAGCACGATGGATCTCTTCCTCGGCAACATCCCCGGCAGCATCGGCGAAGTCTGCAAGGTGGCGATCCTCATCGGCCTCGTTTATCTGCTCGTGCGCAAAGTCATCTCCTGGCGCATCCCCGTTACGTTCCTTGCGGTGTTTGCGCTGCTGTCCGCGCTCGTTGGCCAGAACGCGCTCAACGAACTGCTCATGGGCGGCGTGCTCTTCGGCGCGGTGTTCATGGCAACGGATTACACCACAAGCCCCATGAACCCCCGCGGCCAGTTCATCTATGCGGCGCTTTGCGGCGTGCTCGTCTGCGTGATCCGCAACTTTGGTGCATATCCGGAGGGCGTGACCTACGCCATCCTCATCGGCAACATCGTAACGCCGCTGATCGACAAGTACGACAAGCCCAGGCTTTATGGCCGCCTGAAGAAGGAAAAGAAGGAGGTTACAGCCAATGCCTAAAAAGGAAAAGAGCCTTTCGAGCGTGTTCATGAACGGCATCATCGCCGAAAACCCCACGCTCAGGCTGGTGCTCGGCACCTGCCCCACGCTTGCCACCACCACGAGCGCGATCAACGCCGTCGGCATGGGCGCAGCGGCAACGTTCGTGCTCGTCGGCTCGAACGTGGTTATCTCGCTTCTGCGTAACATCATTCCCGACAAGGTGCGCATCCCGGCGTTCATCGCCGTTATCTGCACGTTCGTGACGATGGTGCAGATGTTCATGCAGGCGTTTGTGCCGTCTCTGTATGAAAGCCTCGGCATGTTCATTCCGCTCATCGTGGTGAACTGCATCATCCTTGCGCGCGCCGAAGCGTTCGCAAGCAAAAACGGCGTTGCGGCCTCCGCAGCGGACGGCCTCGGCATGGGCTGCGGCTTCACACTTGCCATCACGGTCATCGCGATCATCCGCGAGATCCTTGGCAACGGGACCGTGTTCGGCCTCAACGTGTTTGGTGCGGGCTATGAGCCCATGCTGCTCATGATCCTTGCGCCGGGCGGCTTCCTCGTGTTCGGCGGCGTGCTTGCTGTGACCAACCTCATTACGGCGCGCGCGGAAGCAAAGAAAAAGGATGAGAAAGGGGTCATCCACGCATGAACGAGATCGGAAAAATCCTGCTGTTCATGGTGAGCTGCGTGCTTACCAACAACTACATCTTCTCCCGCTTCCTGGGATGCTGCCCGTTCCTCGGCGTTTCCAACAAGGTGGAGACGGCGGCCGGCATGGGCGTTGCGGTGACGTTCGTTATGGCGATCGCATCGCTGTTCACGAAGCTGCTTTACGATCTTGTGCTGGTGCCGCTCTCGCTTGAGTACCTCAACACCATCAGCTTCATCATCGTGATCGCAAGCCTTGTGCAGCTGGTCGAGATGTTCATTAAGAAGACGAGCCCGTCGCTTTACCGCGCGCTTGGCATCTATCTGCCCCTCATCACCACGAACTGCGCGGTGCTGGGCGTGACCATCCTGAACATCAACAGCGGCTACAACCTGTTCTACTCCATCCTCAACGGCACGTTCGGTGCGCTGGGCTTCCTGCTTGCGATCGTGCTGATGGCCGGTGTGCGCGAGCGGCTGGAAACTTCGAAAGTGCCCCAGTGCCTGAAGGGCTTTTCCGGTTCGCTGATCATTGCGGGCCTGATGGCGGTTGCGTTCATGGGCTTCTCGGGGCTTGGAAAATAAGGAGGTAAGGCATGAACTGGATTCCCGTTATACTGGCATTTGCCGTGTTGGGTGCGATTGGCCTGATCTTTGGCCTTGTGCTCGAATTTGCGGATAAAAAACTCAAGGTGGAGACCGACCCGCGCGTTGCGCAGGTGCGTGAGCTCGTGGGCGGCGCAAACTGCGGTGCCTGCGGCTATGCCGGCTGCGATGCGTTTGCGGAAGCCGTCGTGGAGGGCAAGGCTAAACCGAACGGCTGCCCCGCTGCCAACGCGGAAGCTGTCGGCGCTGTGCTTGGCCTCAGTGTGGAGCAGGGCGAAAAGATGGTCGCCCGCGTGATTTGCCAGGGTCACAACGGCGTTGCGACGGAACGCTACGAATATGATGGCTACAAGAGCTGCGCGACTGCGGCAGGCGTAGCAGGCGGCCCGAAGGAATGCCGCTTTGCCTGCATCGGCCTTGGTGACTGCGCCCGCGTCTGCGCGTTCGGCGCGATCCGCATGGAAAACGGCATTGCGAAGATCGATGAGAACAAGTGCGTGGCCTGCGGCAACTGCGTGGAGAAATGCCCGCGCAGCGCGATCCGCATCACCCCTGCGGACACGAAGGTCATCGTGCTTTGCCGCAACAGCGATTCCGGCCGCGTGGCGCGCGCTGCCTGCATGAAGGCGTGCATCGCCTGCCAGCGCTGCGTGAAGACCTGCAAATACGGCGCGATCGCGGTGGAAAACGGCTTTGCGAAGATCGACCCCGAAAAGTGCACACGCTGCGGCGAGTGCGCAAAGGTCTGCCCGTGCAACTGCATCATGGATTATTCCGTGGTGACGCCGGATGCAGAATAAAACAGCGTAAAACAAACTGCAGGGCGGCTCATGCGAGCCGCCCTGCTTGAATTGAAGGCTGTCTGTTATGCCGCTGTTGCGGTTTTCCTGAAGGTCTTATCCGTCCAGGCGCGCATCTTCTTATTGTAAATCAGGAAGTAGATGGGGACGCAGGCGGCAAGGCCGGCGTAAATATCCAGCACGGAATGCTGCTTGACAAAGACCGTTGCAAGCGTGATTAAGATGGCAAGCAGAATGGAGCCAACCTTGAGCCAGACGAAACGGCGCCCCTTTAACGGCTTTGCATCAAACAGCGCAAACACGACGAGCGCCGAGCCGATCACATGGATACTTGGTAAAACATTTGTGTTGGTGTCTGCCGCATAAATCAGCGCCATCATACGCGTGAAAATGTTATCCCGCTCAAAAGTGGCGGGGCGCAGGTTCTGCCCGTTGGGGAACAGCGCAAAGAAGATGATGCTGGCCGTGAAGCCGAACGCGATGGCAAGCATATAGCGGCTGAACGCCGGCGCATCCCGGAAAAGCAGATAGAGCCCGGTCACGACCATGAACGGATACCAGAGATAATAGGGGATGACGAAGTATTCCACAAAGGGAATGAGGTCATCGAGCGGAGTATAGGAGACCCAGTAGTTCGAATCCGCAGGCACATAGCTCTCCACCCAGAAAAAGCCGATCAGATAGACCGGCAGATACAGCGCAAGCCATGCGTGCTTATTTTCCTTGAGCCAGTTCCAAAATCGTTTCATCATACGTCGTTTACAACCAACCTTAATGCGTTATGCATGTTTTCTATAATGATATCTGTTTCGCCCGGCGCGTATTCACCATCCAGCGTCCAGGGGACGGCTGCGGGGGAATGGATGACAGCCCGGGCGGCTGTGCATGAGTGGATGAGCTTGTCATCGTACTGCTGCGTCTGCAGGGAATAAAGGATGCGGCTCAGGTCCATCGGCGCAGTCGGCATCTTGATGAGCGTGACCTCGAAGAGGCCGTCGTCGATGATGACGCGCGCGGGGTCCATTGTCAAAAAGCCTGCGATGGAGGTGGAGTTGCTGATCGCACCGAAGATATAATCATCCTCGAATACATCGCCGCGATCCGTCTCAAGCCGGAGATGGATGGGGCGGATGTTCGCGAGGTCCTTTACGCCTTCGAAGATATATGCCATGTGCCCGAGCATGTTTTTGATCTCCTGCGGCGTGCTGTAAGCGGTTTCCGTGAATGCGCCGAAGGAGGCCACATAGGAGAAGCACCGCCCATTGAAGCTCCCAAGGTCAATGGTGCGCGGGCTGCCTTCCATGATGTCGCGGGCAGCCTGCATGATGCTGGAGGAGATCTTGAGGCTCGTGGCGAAATCGTTCGTGCTGCCGGCTGGGATGTAGCCGAGCGGGCAGCTTGCGCCGGACTTCAGCAGACCTTCGATCACCTCGTTGAGCGTTCCGTCGCCGCCGACGGATATGATAAGATCAGCCTCGTTCGCATGGGCACGGGTGAACTCCGTGCCGTCTCCGCGCTTCCCCGTCATGTAAGCGGTGGTCACATAGCCATAATCGGAAAACAGGCGGAGCAGGTCGGGCAGGTGGCGGTTCGCCTTCTTGACCCCTGCACATGGGTTCATGACAAGTAAAAGCCTTTTTTCCAAAAGGAATTACACCTCCGTAGAGTGATGATGCATCGCTGCCGAAACAAAATCCGAATCTCCTTGCACAGAAGATCCGGATTTTATTGTATCGCAAGAAACAGTATGCGTCAACACGTGCTATTTTGCATAGAGCAGGCATACCAGACGGTTGATGAAGCGGTAAGGCAGAAGCTTCCGCAGCATTACGAAGAACTGATATTGCAGTCCAGCCGTGTACTGCGGCTTGAGCGACCGCTTTTGCGAGAGGCGATAGAGCGCCCGCGCAATGAAGGCGGGCTCCATGCCGTTCTCCTCGTCATGCTCCATCGTGGCGACGGAGCGGGGAAGTGCCGGGTAAGCATCCACGCCGGCAAAGCTCTTTTCCCGTGCGGCAGTGAAGCCGGTTTTGATGTCTCCCGGCATGAGGGCGGCTACGCGGATGCCATACGGGCGTACTTCGTTGGCGAGGGCTGCGCAGAGCGCATTGATGGAAGCCTTTGCCGCGGAATAGAAGCTTTGGAACGGGATCGGGAGCACGGCCGCGACAGAGCTTACGCAGAGGATGCAGCCGCCTTTCTGCGCGCGCATCTGGGGAAGCACGGCCTGTATGCAGTGAAACGCGCCGAAGAAGTTCACATCAAACTGCCGCTTGGCGTCCGGAGGCTCGGTGAACTCCACCGCGCCGGAAATGCCGAAGCCGGCGTTGCATATGAGCACATCGATCCGCCCTTCGCGTTCTGTGATTGTGGCGATCGCTTGCCGGACGCTCTCCGGGTCGGTCACGTCCGTGGGGATATGAATCACCGCGCCGCTTTCATAAGGCTTGCGGGAAAGGCCGTAAACGGTATACCCTTTTTCGGAAAACAGCGTTGCCGTGGCAAGGCCGATGCCGCCGGAAGCACCTGTGACGATGGCGACTTTATTCTGCATCCTGCTTCAACACCCTTTCGAAGATATCAAGTGCCTCATCAAGAAGTGGCTCGGTCAGCGTGGCCATGTAGCTTGTGCGCAGCAGGCACTCCGTGGCGGGCGTGGCGGGCGGCAGCACGGGATTTACATAAACGCCTTCATCATAAAGCCGCTTGGAAGTCTTAAGCGTATTGACCGTATCATAAGTATAGATTGGGATGATCGGCGTTGTGCTTTCGCGGATGGCGATGCCGCGCGCGCGCAGCCCGTTGCGCATGTAGGCAGAAAGCGAGGCAAGGCGCGCCGGGAGCTCCGGCGTTTCCTCAAGGATGCGCAGGGCTTCGAGCGCCGTTGCGCAGTTTGCGGGTGGGATGGAAGCACAGAAGATGAACGGACGCGAAGCATGGCGCACATAATCCACGATCCGCGCATCGGCCGCCATATAGCCGCCGAGGCTTGCAAGGGATTTGCTGAACGTGCCCATGATGATGTCCACTTCATCCGTCAGGCCGAAATACTCCGCTGTGCCGCGGCCATGCGCGCCGAGTACGCCGAGGCCGTGCGCGTCATCCACCATGACGCGGGCACCGTACTGCTTCGCAAGCCGCACGATCTCCGGCAGGTTGCAGATGTCGCCGCCCATGCTGAACACGCCGTCGGTTACGATCAGTTTGCCTGCGGTATCGGGGATCTTCTGCAGCTTCCGTTCAAGGTCCTCCATGTCGTTGTGGCGGTAGCGCAGCATGGTGGCGTAGCTGAGCTTGCAGCCGTCATAAATGCTCGCGTGGTTTTCCCGGTCGCAGATGATGTAATCATCCTTGCCGGCAATGGCGCTGATGATGCCGAGGTTGCTCTGGAAGCCCGTGGAAAACGTCATTACGGCTTCCTTGCCGAGGAAGCGCGCAAGCTCTTCTTCCAACTCTACATGCAGTTCCAGAGTGCCATTGAGAAAGCGGGAGCCGGAGCAGCCGGAGCCATACCGCTCCAAGGCTTTGAGCCCCGCCTCGATCACGCGCGGGTGCGTGGTCAGGCCGAGATAGTTGTTGGAGCCAAGCATGATGCGGCGCTTGCCTTCCATGATGACTTCAACATCCTGCCGGGATTCAAGCTTGTGAAAGTAAGGGTAGATGTTTGCGGCGCGGATCTCGTCCACGTAGGGGTTGGTGCATTTTGCAAATAAGTCCATATAAGTCCGTTCCTCCAAATTGGAATTAATTATGTGCCGCAAATGCGGCGAAGAAGAATAAAACAGCGTTCGGCAAAATGCCGAACATACATAATACGAACAAATTTTATATCATTTTGGGGAGAATCACAAGCAAAAATGCGGTGGAGGGTCGAATCTTAAGAAAATCGCACGCAAAAGGCGGAAGCCGGCGCAGGAGACACTTGCTTCCTGGAGCGGGATTGTGATATAGTATCACGCAAATACGGTTTGTGGGAGGGCAGCTTTTGTGCAGCGATTGACCTGCAGGATGGAGGATGGAAGCTATTCGCTTTCCGGGGAAATGCAGGCGGCGATTGAGCGCCTCGGCACATTTGAAACGCTGTATGAAACGCTTGCGGCAGAGCAGGAAGTCATTGGCGCGGAGCTTGCCGCGCTGCGCCTTGCCGGAAAGGAAAAGACCTGCCGGGCCCGTGAACTGATGGGCAAGCGCCTCATGAACAGCAACCTCCTTGCGCTGTTCCGGCTGCACGGAATCTCATAAAGCCGTAAATCATGGTGGTAAAATTCGGAAGCAAGACGGTATGGAGAAACAGGTTCGGATCTTATTTGTCTGTCACGGCATGGTATTAACCTGAGCCCGAAAACCCTTGATATATCAAGCTTTTTTCGGTTTTGACCACCTGATTTTACGACACGTTTACGACACAAAAGCCGGGCTATGATGGAATTTGTCGTAAAAGGAGCAAAAAACATGCGAGACTAAATCACAGAAAACGGCTTGGAATACACCCTTGTGGAGGACTATTATCTGCCCAATTTGACCCTGCCGGAAGAGCATCGTCCCATCGGGAAATGGGGCTGTCTGCACCGGGAGTATCTCAAAAAGGAGCACCCGATCCTATTTAACAGTCTGATCCTCAATGGTCAGCTCTGGACATATCTGGCTGATTTGAACGAGCAGGCGCAGGAGCGTTTGTCCCTGATCATCGGGCAGATGAAGGTATCTGAGAGCGTGACAGAAGAACTGAAAGCCATCGACCAAATAGCATGGATTGGTGGCATGAACAGCATCCGCAACCGAGCCGAGGAAATTATCCTCCGGGAAATGATTTACGGGGAGGATGTGGCATGAGAATCCTCGAAGAATTCTGGTACGGCAATATCGAGCCGACCGAGTACGATACATCTTCTTGCAAGGAGTATAGGAAACTGCAGGATCTGATCTGTAGGAATGAAGAAAAGATCCGGGCAACCATGACGGATGAGCAGAAGGAGTTGTTTGAGAAGTACACGGATTGCGTCCGGGAGTTTCAGACAATAACGGATTGCCTCATCTTCCAGAACAGCTTCAAATTGGGAGCCAGGATGATGCTGGAAGTCATGGAGGAATAACTGAACATATTGTAGCGGCGCCCATCGGTCAATCTCTGACCGATGGGCGCTTTTGTTTTATCCGCGAAAAAGTGACGATAACGCAAAAGTGACGATAAAAAGCGACGATAAGAGTGACGATAAACTGCGTGAGATAGCTGATGGGCGCTTTTTCTTAAAAGTCCTTCTTATTCGGATTTACGTACTTGACGCATTTGGAAGTTCTTGCTATAATTGTTCTATGTTATAGAACATAGAACAAACAAAAGGAGGTGTCGTTTTGTCTAAGAAGATAGCGGTAGATCAGTCAACAGAACTGGCTATGAAACAGCTGGGTGAACTGATCACTGAAATCCGCGGAGAACGCAGTTTGCGTAAAGTTGCTGAGCCGAGCGGAATTCCAGCCTCACAGTTGCAGTACATAGAACGAGGCAGCATGGCTCCAACCGCAGAGGTATACCCCAAACTGCTGGATGCGTTACACCCGGACAAGAACCAGCGGGCGAAAATGGATCAGCTGTATATGACAATTCGAAAAACACCTTCCCCGGATGTGTGCGCACTTCTTATTAACAACCCCAACCTGATAGCAGTTCTGCGCACCATGGAAGGCGCGCAACTGAGCAAAAACGAAATGAAGACTCTGTTGAAATCCATTACCCAGAAGAAAAAAGGAGAAACCGACAATGGCTAAGATATATAACTACGATGTAATGTTTGATGATACCTCAATTGACGTAAGCAAAGAGGTTGCCTTGGTATGGTCCATCGCCAATTCCCTGCGTGGTGCCTATACCTCCGATAAGTACAAGGATGTTATCATTCCCATGGTTATCCTTCGCCGCTTTGAGTGTGCGCTCGCAGAAACCAAGCAGGCCGTTGTCGATAAGTATAAAGCTAACCCAAAACTGCCTGCTGCGCTGTTGGAAAAGGCATCCGGATATCCCTTCTACAACACCAGCGAATTCACGCTGTCCCGACTGCTGAATGACAGCGACAACATTGCTGAGAATTTCGTCAGCTATATCGAGAGTTTCTCCGCTAATGTGCAGACGATTTTCAACAATCTGGATTTCAAAAAGCAGATTGAGAAGATGGACAAGAACAACCGTCTGTACGGCGTGGTGAAGAAGTTCTCCGAGATTGACTTCGATCCCAAGTCCATCGACGGCATGAAGATGGGTTACATCTTTGAAGACATCATCCGCAGATTCTCCGAAAATGCCGAGGCCGGTGATCACTACACGCCTCGTGAAGTAATCCGTTTGTTGGTCAATATCTTGCTGGCTGAAGGATGCAATGACCTTCTGACCGAAGAAGGCAAGGTTGCTACCGTGCTGGATGCAGCCTGCGGCTCCGGTGGTATGCTGTCCACCACACATGACTTCCTTGCTCGTAAGAATCCCTTTATTGACGTGCGCCTGTTTGGTCAGGAGATCAATCCTGAGTCCTATGCCATCTGCATGGCAGATATGTTGATTAAGGGCGAAGATGCCCGGAACATCAAGGGCGGTGACCCGGCTAATACGTTGATGACCGACTGCTTCCCGGATCAGAGGGTTCGGTTGTGCATCATGAACCCTCCTTTTGGTACCCCTTGGGGTGGCAAAGATGCCCCGGATGGGCAGGAAAAGGCCGTTCGTGACGCCAACAAAAAAGATGGTCGCTTTGAACACGGCCTGCCCGGCACCGGCGATGCCCAGCTGCTGTTCATGCAGCACGCCATCAAAAAACTGGACGATAAGGGGCGTGCAGCCATTATCTCTAACGGTTCTCCGCTGTTCTCTGGCAGTACCACCAGTGGTGAGAGTCAGATACGCCGCTGGATGCTGGAAGAAGATCTGATTGAGGCGATCATTGCCCTGCCTTCTCAGCTGTTCTACAACACCGATATTGGTATTTATGCCTTTATCCTTTCCAAGAACAAGCGTCCTGACCGTAAGGGTAAGGTGCAGCTCATCAATGCGGTGAATATGTGGAAGCCCCTGCGGAAGTCTCTGGGTAAGAAGCGCAGAGAGATCGACCGGGACAGCATGACCCGTATTACCGAATTGTACGCCAACTTCGAGGAAACTCCTGAGAGCAAGATCTTCAGCAATGAGGAATTCATGTACCGGGAATATGCGGTCTGGCAGCCCCTACAGCGCAGAGCGGTGCTGGATCAGGAAAGCATTGATCGGCTGAGAACCAGTGCCTACTTCACCAGCAATTCCAGTATCTTCAATGAGGCTGATTTTGCAGAACTGGAAGAAATGAATCCCCGCAGCAGTGCTGATGAAAAGAAATATCAGAAGTATGTTGCCGGAAAAAAGTTCGTGGCAGATGTACTGACGATTCTGGAAACCAATCTGTCCGATAAGGTTTACATGGACTATGCTGCTTTTGAAAAACACCTGAAGAAGCTGCTGGAAGATGTGGATGGATTCTCTGCCGGTCGGCTGACCGGCATTGCCATGATCCTATCTGTTATGGATAAGAGTGCTGTGGTGCAGAAGGATAAAAAGGGTGAGATCATTGTTGACCCCACCACGAAGGATACGGAGATTATCAAACTGACCAAGAACCCGAAAGAGTATTTCGATGAGGAAGTTTATCCTCATGTGCCGGATGCCATCTGGCGGTATGAGTTTGATCCTTCCAAAAAGGAAAGTGCCACCAACAAGGAAAAGCAGGGCGCTGAGTTCCCCTTTACCCGGTTTTTCTATGAATACAAGGCTCCAGAGGCGGCCGATGATCTGCTGGCACAGTTTATGGAATTGGAAAAATCTTTGGCTGCAAAAATTGCCCAACTGTAAGGAAGCGAGGTTTTGCTATGACAGAGAAAATGAAACCAAGCAGAATTGCATGGATAGGCGATATTCCGCAAGATTGGAAGTGTAAAAGATCGCTGATTATCTGGACACCCAGTGCGCCAAAATCGACAGTGTGATTGCAGATATCGAAAAGCAGATCGAAACACTACAGAAATATAAAAAATCCCTGATTACCGAAGCGGTAACCAAGGGTTTGGAGCGGTCTGTGCCGATGAAGGATAGTGAGATTGAGTGGATTGGTGAGATTCCCAGCCATTGGGGTACAAACCGTCTCAGATATGTAGCGTCGGTGAAAACTGGACCGTTTGGAACCCAGTTAAGTGCTGATGAGTATGTGGATGAAGGCGTTCCTATCATCAATGTAAAAAACATCGGTTACGGAAGTATCCTCGCTGAAGATCTTGACTTTGTGCCTGAAACGGTAGCAGACAGGCTCTCTGCTCACCGTTTGAAAACTGATGATATTGTTTTCGGACGCAAAGGTGCTGTGGATAAGCATGCCATCATCACTGATGAATATGTCAATTGGGTGCAAGGCTCTGACTGCATCCGGGTGCGTAGCAATCCTGAAATTGATTCTGGATATCTGAACTACCTGTTTGACAGCACGTATTTTGGAAGCTATGTGATGCTTTATGCTGTGGGTGCAACTATGCCATCCATGAGTTCCGATATCTTGCTAAACGCACGGATTCTGGTACCTCCTGTGCATGAGCAAAAAGATATTGCGGCATATCTGGACAGTCAGTGCGGAAAGATCGATGCCATTATTGCAAACAAACAGACTCAGCTGGATACAATTCAGAGCCACAAAAAATCCCTGATCTATGAATATGTCACAGGTAAAAAACGAGTAACGGAGGTGAGCTGATATGGCAATCAAAAGCGGGCAGTTAAAAGAAAAGACCGACTATCAGGCATATATTCTGGAAATGCTGCGGGATGAGAACGGCTATCGGGTTCGACCCTCCGATGCCTTTGAACCTGGCTACGGTATGGACACAGAACTGCTGTTTACCTTTCTGGAGGCAACCCAGAAGGATTCCCTGACCCGGCTGGAGAAACTGTATAAGGATAAGACCCGGCTGACCGTTCTGAATTACATCAACAACGAAATCAACAAGAAGAATCGCAGTCTGCTGGATGTGCTGAAGCACGGTGTGGAGTTTGACAACGGTGTTACCCTGCACCTGATGTACCGCAAGCCTGCTACCTCCTTCAATCCCAAGGCAGAGGCACTGTATCAGCAAAATGTCCTTTCTGTCATGGAAGAGGTATATCACAAGGAAGGCGAACGGATTGACCTGGTGATCTTCCTGAATGGCATTGCCATCTTTACCTTTGAGCTGAAGTGCAACACCAGCGGTCAGAACTACGAGGATGCCATCCGGCAGTACAAGTATGAGCGTGATCCCAAAACCCGTCTGCTGAAATTCAAGGCAGGATGCTTGGCTCATTTCGCAATGGACCTGAACGAGGTGTACATGTGCACCAACCTGAAGGGTAAGTCCTCTTTCTTCCTGCCCTTCAACAAAGGCTGCGGCGAGGGCATCAATGCGGGTAAGGGCAATCCCCATAACCCTGATGGCATCAATGTGTCCTATATGTGGGAGGATATTCTTAAGAAGGATACGGTGCTGTATCTGATCGACAAGATCATTTTTCTGCAGAAGGAGACCAAGAAGAATCCGGACACCGGCAAGCGGGAGACCAAGGAAGCCCTGATCTTCCCCAGATACCATCAGTTTAATGCCGTCCGGAAGATTGTGGCGGATGTGACGGAGCACCACACCGAAAAGAACTATCTGATCCAGCACTCTGCAGGCAGCGGCAAGACCAATACCATTGCATGGCTTTCCCACCGTTTGGCTTCTCTGCACGATGCCGAGGATCATGTGATTTTTGACACCGTCTGCATCATCACTGACCGCATCGTGGTTGATCGTCAGTTGCAGGCTGCTGTGCTGGGCATGGAACATAAGGCTGGATTGGTTAAGGTCATGGACGAAAAGTGCACCTCTAAAGATCTGGCTGATGCGCTGAACGGCAACACAAAGATTATTGTTACCACCATCCACAAGTTCATGTACATCCATGATCTGGTGCAGGAACTGAAGAACAAGACCTTTGCTGTCATCATCGATGAGGCCCATTCTTCCACTGCCGGTACAGCGATGGAGTCTGTGACCTATGCGTTGTCCGAGAGCCGGAAACTGAGCGAAGCCACCCCTACCGGAGCCGGTGAAGAGGAAGAATCCATGGCGGACATCATTGAGGATGAGATTGCCCGTTGTGGCAAGCAGCCCAATGTGTCCATGATCGCCTTTACCGCAACGCCGAAGCCCACCACATTGCAGCTGTTCGGCTGTCTGAATGAACAGGGCAAAAAGGTAGCATTTGATCTGTATTCCATGAAGCAGGCCATTGAGGAAGGTTTTATTCTGGATGTACTGCAGAACTATGTGACCTATAAAACCTATTATCAGATCAACAAGGCCATTGAAGATGACCCGGAGCTGGAAACCGTTGCTGCCAAACGTAAGATTGCCAAGTACATTGAACTGCATGATACGAATGTTGCTCAGAAGGTGGAAATTATCATTGAGCATTTCAAAAATAATATCATGAAGGAACTGGGCGGCAAGGCAAAAGCTATGGTGGTCACTTCTTCCCGTCAGGCTGCGGTTAAATACAGAAATGAATTTGTGGACTACATAGCCCGGCATGGTTACACTGGTATTCATGCGCTGGTGGCATTCTCCGGCAAGGTAACCTTGGACGGCAAGGAATATTCCGAAGTCGTTATGAATGGTATTTCTGAGGAAGATCTGCCCGAAGTGTTCGGGACGGACAGCTATCAGGTGTTGCTGGTAGCCAACAAGTACCAGACTGGTTTTGACCAGCCGAAGCTGTGTGCCATGTATGTGGACAAACGACTGCGCGGCGTTGCCGCTGTGCAGACGTTGTCCCGATTGAACCGCATCTGTGCGCCCTACAACAAGAAGACATTCGTGCTGGACTTCAAAAATACTTATGAAGATATTCAGAATGCGTTTGCTCCGTATTACACGGAAACCGTGTTAAATGAAACCATCACGCCTTCTGATATCCGTGCAGTAGAGGCACAGGTGGATCAGTACGGATTCCTGGATTTGGATGACATTGACACCTTCAATGAGTATTTGTATCAGGATAAGCGTACTGCCAAAGATAAGGCGAAAATGTGGTCGCTGTTGGATAAGTCCCTGCAGATCATAAACAAGTTCCCTGTTCTGGAAAAGATGGAGATTCGGGCCACCATCAAGCGGTTTATCCGGTTCTACAGCTTCCTGATTCAGGCGACTTGCTATGAAAATGTTGACCTCCATAAGAAGTATAATTTCCTGACCTATCTGGTAAAGGAGATTGAGATTGGCGGCGGTGGCAATGATTTTGATATTGCAGACAAGATCACCGCATCTAATTTTAAGCAGAAAAAGACCGGTGAGGAGACCTCTGAATTGGTATCCAAGCCGGAGGTAAATCTACCGAAACCCAACGAAGTGTATTTTGACGAGGCGACAAAGAAAAAACTCTCCGAAATCATCGAAGAGATCAATGCGGCCTACAATAAAAACTTCGATATAGATGTGGCCTCTAAGTCTGCCCTTCAGATGCGGGATCTGCTTCTTAGAAATGGTCATCTGCGCGATAGCGCTCGGAATAATTCACTGAAGGACTTTAAGTTTGCTTACTTCGATGCGGTGCAGGATGCTCTGCTGGAAGGTTTTGAGCAGAACCAGGATTTTTTTACATTGCTACTGGATAACGACGAGAAGAAGCGTGAATTGATGCAGGTGTTCCTTGAGGATGTCTACAAGCATCTGCGTAACGATGAATAAGGCTAAGAATACATATGCTTACAGAACCACAGAGACCACCGATTATCCCAATCGGTGGTCTCTGCGGTTTTCTGTTATTCACCTTTATACATAGTGAAGCAATCCATATAGGTTGTTTCATCATAGACAAACGCCACGCTGTAGCGGGCTCTTGTAATTGCAACGTACAATTCACTCTTTGTTTTTTCTGAAGTTGGAATAGTGCCGCTTTTTACAAATTTCTTAAAAGGCTCTGTGCAAATGATAATAACATGATTATGTGTAGAGCCTTTGCTTACACCAATATTTTTGATATCAACAGGATAACAGGTTTGGGGAATTTTCGATGTAACGCTCCATCGCAAAACTGCAGGATTGTACTTGCCAACATATGTGTCAAAGTCTTTGGTTTTAACAATATAAAGACCTTCATGATCGCATTTTTCATCATTAAGCGACTTTGTCCGCTCGTCTATGCTGGGAAACAAAGAGTCTGACAAATCACATATACACTGCTTGCAACGGTAGGAATAATCTCGAAATTTAACTGTCAGGAGTCCTTTCTTTTCCAGTTTCCTAAAGTAATCAAGCAGCTTGCTGCCGCGATTTCCTTTGTTCTTTGGTGCGTTACATGTGAAATAAATTGCCTGACGAATATCACCTACAGCGACAATTTTTATCTTGGATGTGCACAACAATGCCAACAAATCCAAATCATCGCCCGCCATATCTTGAACTTCGTCAATGTATATGAGGGAGTAGATTTCTTCCAGACGTTCTACAACTGCATTATTGCTTAAATCATTGCACTTCAATGCGAATTTTGTTGCGCGATCTTTATACAGAGCATTATACGCAGAAAAATAAAAGGCTCGCGTGTTTCGTTCTGGAATTCTGTGATTGGTTATTTGCGTATCAAAATCTATTCGTTCAATCCTTTTATTATACGCAACACTCCTAAACGGCCTAATGCAATGTTGCAATAAAAAACTGTGCCAAGTCATTATTTCAACATTTGAAGGAACAATCCCCATCTTGGCTTCAATATCCTTTTTCAACTTGCGAGTATTGGCAATTGTATATGTGACCAACAAGATTTTGTCTGTTGTATTACCTGTTACCTCGTCCACAATATATGTTGTTTTTCCTGAGCCTGCCGCGGCTATTAAAGCGATGTTATCACAGGGCATTTTGCACCTCATCGATGTAAGCGATCGTTTCTGCGCTCTTAAAAATGGCCAAAGCACAATCTGCTTTATTCTCGCTCATATAATGGAGTAGACCTTCGTCGGTTGCATAAGATTTCCCCAATATTCTATTCAATTTGTCTTTGCCGTTGCAATGAATTAGAATTTTTTCAAGAGTATACAATGTATCGTCCGTACTCATCGCAAGTTTTATGGTATCACTTGTAAAAACTGCGTACTTGGTTAATCTGCTGCTCGAGTTCTTATCGTTATCAGGGATAATCACCACTTCGGTTTTTAGCTTCTTTGCAATTTCCAGAAAACGAGCGAATGACGTTCCACGAACAGATATGATGTCCACACCATTTTCAATAGGAAGTTTACCGTGTTTTTGTTTATAAAGCTTTTGAATGACCAGCTCATCTGATGGTCCTTCCACCAAAAACACTCGGTTTGAGAGAATCAAGCGAAGAGTATCGTATCCAGGCATTTTTTCAAAGAACTCTACGGTATCTGGAGACAAATCAGAAAAAGTCATGGTCTTACCGTTCTGCAACAGAACAACTCGTTTGAGACTCAGCTTGTTCAAAACATAAGTGCTGTGCGTGGAAATAATGACTTGTGTGTCTTTGCTCAAGCCAATAATATCATCAATTAACTTAGACATATTACTATAAGACAGATGATTCTCAGGCTCTTCAATCAGTACCACATTGCACTTGTCTTTTTGGGATGACAAAGCAAGTTTGATTTTAAAGGAACTTTGCTCGCCTTTGCCGACTTGGCTGAATGGCACATCGTCAAAATAGGTGGTGAAGCTTGCTTCCCATTTTGCTTTTGATGCTACATCAATGTCAAGTGAAAGAGTTTTGTCGGAAATTGCTTGATATTTCTCTGCCACTTTTTTGTTTAATTGTTCAATATTTGGTTCCTCTTGGAACTTCTCACGTAGTTTTCTGTATGCAATTGTTAAGTCAGTTCGATCTTTTGGTTCAAGCGCATCCTCGATAATCTGCAAAACCTGTTTATCCGGCCCTGCAAGATATCTACCAGAAGTAATATCAATGTAATTTGAACGTACCGGTAAACTCGTTCTTACAACTCCATTGTCAGCAAAGGTCAACCACTCACAATGATAATACTCAACAGGAATTGTCCGAACATCTTCCTTGTGTGCAATATATGCCTTATACTCTTCGGCACAATTTGGATTCAGTTCAAAGCTAATCTTTACTCCCGCGTTTCGGGCCAATTTGCTGTTGTTATTTCCTACATAGTAGCTATTGTCAACTTTGGAAGAGAAAAAGAGTTCGACATAAGCTTTGGGCGGAACCGCTACCGTGCCAGCCTTTATCTTGCACAAATACTCGTTAACTGTATCCTTGTTGAATATGTGGCTCGGAATATCAGCAACTACATTTTTCCCGTTAATAGACGCAGTCAAAGCTAAATGTATAGCCTCGAAGATGGTGGTTTTACCCTCGTTATTATTGCCAACGATTACGTTAACATTGTCCGAAAAATCCATCTCAAAGTGCTTGAAGCATTTGAAGTTGTGAATTATCAGTTTGGTAATGTACATATGGACGCCTCCTGCTTTGGGTGTTAATCGGACACCCTTGCATATGGTAATTTGTGTGGCTATTTCCCATTACTTACGCATTACCTTCATTCTCGTTGTTGTATGCATAAATACTGATAACCATGTGTGCGACATATAATTACATGATTTCACTTGAATTTATAATTACCAACTCAGCGACCGCTTTTATCAATGCAATCTCTAATGTGAGATCACCGTTGTTCTTGTACGGCCTGTATTGGTTGGCTGCTTGTTCACTTTTGCTATGTACGAGGGCGTTCCTTGTTTCGTAGATACGAGTAGCTATGTTGGTATATGCTCCTTGCGAATCGGCCCAAGCAATTTTTGTTTTTGTGGAGGACGTAAATGGGACAAGAATATTTTGATAGTACGCCATCGCGTTGGGATTTATAGAATTGATTTGATTTTTGAGATCCTCAATTGGAACATATTCCATTAAGACATATTTTAACGATTCAAACTCGTTTCCCTTTCCAGAGTCATCATCACTATTCATGTGCTTCTTGATATATTTTGCTAAGTCATAAAGCTTTTCTTCGCTTTTGTAAGAGAAATCAGGGTGAGTTATTTTTTCTCTAATATTCTCTGTGAGTTTCTTCCTGAAGACCGCATCAAAATAATGCTCAACGACATGGTAGAAAGAAATGTACATAGTAAAAGGATCTCGGGTTTCCATTGCCATTGTGTAATAATCAAGAACTTCTCTGTTGTAAATTCTTAATGGAGGGGACGATATTTCTTCCCTTGAATAACGAAAAACGGAATTCCCAAGAGAATACATTTCTTGCAAATCTGTATATTCAGAAATTGCAATACTGCTCTTATAAATAACATGAAACTCAAATGACGAAGCAAAGTCTCTTAATTTTCGTATTGATATGGTTTTTGTCGAAGAAATCTTGACTGTGGTAGCTCTAAGAAAATCCGACAAGAGTTCCATTGGATTACCGTTATCCAGCTCTTTTTTTATGCGATGCCGAAGATGTATGCGAATTCTTCCTCTTAAATCTCCGATACTTCTTCGACCTTCGACCTTAAATCGTTCCGCAATTACGTCCAGCAAAAAGAGGCAATATTCGCTGGAGGCAGGTCCTATTGAATATGTGAGCCCGTTGCTTGAATCGACCATTGGTTCCAAAGATAAAAAATTGCGCGACGGGGGACCCAAAAACTGTAGTGCTACTTCACGATAATTCTGTGATGACAATTCAAGATTATCTCTATTATAATTCTTCATGTTATCGAACGCTGATTTGAGATCAGAGTTCGATAACGTGATAGTAGACTCCTGTGATGAATACAGACCAAGAGGCACAACAATATCTCTCGTTTCATCTACATCCGTATCGAGACTCAAAATTTCCTTTAAGACTTGCTTAATTTCTAAATAACTGGCCATTGTGTTCACCTCATTTTGTAAACAAATTATGCATTCGTACTGGAACTTTAAAATTGGGATACTATGATTTTGCTTGGATTTAATATCGTTTCTGTTTTAGCGGTTTTGCCGCTGTTCCAATGCCAACCCAATCAGTCGATCTGCTTCATCCGCCATAAACAGAGGGATATTCAGCACATCGTCGTCCAGTTTCAGATTGTCCAGAGAGAAACGGACACGGAGTTTGACCTTGTCTGGAAACAGCTCTTTGAACTTCTTTAGGCTCTTGCTGGTGGTATTGGTGTCGGATTTGACTTCCACCGGGAAGATATCGTTCTCGCGCTGGATCAGGAAATCCACCTCATAGGGAGGATTGGTCTGCGTCCAGTAGCGGGGAACCACTTCGAACTGTGTTGTTAAAGACTGAAGCACGAAGTTCTCGGTCAATGCACCCTTGAACTCGGTGAACAGGCGGTTGCCCTCACCGAAAGCTGTAGGAGCCAGCTGAGCCAGACGGCGGAGCAGACCCACATCCACCAGATAAATCTTGAATGCGGACAAGTCATCGTAGGCAGACATCGGCAGGCCGGGAGCGCTGCTGCGGTAGATCTTATGCACCAGTCGAGCATCTACCAGCCACTGCAGAGCGTCCTCATATTCCCGGGCTCTTGCTCCTTCTTTGACAACCTTGTAGATGAATTTTTTGTTCTCCCGTGCCAGCTGCGAGGGAATGGACTTCCAGATCATTGAGATCTTCGGGAACTCACTGATGTTGGGATGTTTTGCAAAGTCACGTTCGTATGCGCCGATAATGTCGGACAGAGCTTCCTGCATGGCAGATACGTCACGGGCCTCCGTCCACATCTTTACTGATTCCGGCATACCGCCGGTGACATAGTACATCTTCAGTTTTTCGCACAGAGGATTGAAGAACGCATCGGGGATGGGTTCAAGAGTATCCCAGCTCTCCAGGAATGCCAACAGATTGTCATCGCCGTTGGCAAGCAGGAATTCCTCAAAGCTCATGGGATCGATCTGCATGAAGTTGACCTTGCCTACAGGGAAGGAAGATGGTTTTGCCAGAGCGATACCCAACAGAGAACCCGCGCAGGCGATATGATACTGCGGAGCATTCTCGCAGAAGTACTTCATGGAATTGATGACCTTGGGGCAATCCTGCACCTCGTCAAAAATGATGAGGGTCTTTTCCGGCACGATCTTCTGACCGCTGGCCAGCATCAGGTTCTGCAGGATGCGGTCAACATCCTTGGTAGTTTCAAAGAACTGCTTATATTCCTCGTTTTCATCGAAGTTGAAATAGGCGATATTTTCATAGTAACGCTTACCGAACTCTTTCAGAATCCAAGTCTTGCCCACCTGACGTACACCCTTCAAGATCAGGGGCTTGCGGTAGGGAGAATTCTTCCAGTCCAACAGCTTCTTCAAAATAAATCGTTCCATAGCTACACTCCTCACACTTTTACTGGAGTTTTCGTGTCGTGTGTTCACACTTTTATTATATGCACGAAGGATGTAAAATACAACCCCAATCACAAAATTATAATGGTTTTCATGGCGCCAGATCACACTTTTATTTCTATTTGCTTCCGAGCGTAATGTTCATCGCTTGTATTTGAGAAAACAAGCGATAAACACAAGCGACAAATATCGGCAATAAGCGCAGCAGCGCGCAGATCGGCAACTTCCCCCTCGTTTCCACCGCAGCTCCTCCATGGGAATTTGCAAATCCGCAGCAAACTCCCATGGACGAAAATCCGAAATTTCTCCAAGCCGCTGCGAGGAGATTTTTCGGATTTTCTATTTTTGACGGCACAAGTGCCAAACCGGTTTTGATGGTTTGGGTACCCTTTTGCAGTCAAAAATAAAGGGGTATCCAAAGGGGAAAATCCCCTTGGCACGGGGTTTCCAATAGGGGCGAGGAGCACCCTGTTGGCACACACTTTGCGGGCAAAGTATAGTGTGTTAGACCTTTGGCGACCGCTGACGCTGAAAAGGGGTTGTCCCGGGGGCGGACAAACGTTTTACGGCGGCAGCAGAAAGAGGCTATCCACAAGCACATTCCATGCTTGGTGGATAGCCTCTTTTCGTGTGTAGGTGATGGTGCGAAGTGACAAGCTTGCGAGGAGCGCAGCAGCATCACCGGGGGAGCCAAAGGGCTACAAACCCGCCGCAGCGATCAGCTCCCGTACCGTATTTTCTCCAATTCCAACTCAAAGGGAATCGTCAATTTCTTCGGAAGCTCACCCATGGAGAGTTTCAGAATTTGACGGATTGCGATTCTTGCAAAGACGTTCGTTCTGCTCAAATCACCGTCTGCCAGTTTTACGATCTCCGCAGTTCCGTCAGAAAAGCTAAAACGGATTTCTCCCCATTCATCGTCGTCGTTGGCATATTGATGTACTGCTCTGTACCCGTATGCAGCGGCGGCGATTTTTTTGTTTTTCTCGATCAGCTTTAATTCCACCACACCGAGAACACCGGCATCCACCAGAAGTCCGCTCAGTTTGTCCACGATTTTTTTGTAAGCTCGCTCTGCGCCGCTGGTGCTGCTGTACTCGTAAGCGGTGGCAAGCTGTTCAAAAGAATAACGCTCGTCCCACGGCATCACCCGTCCGCAGTTCATGCAGATGGCGTTTCTCTTTTCAAGGAAAAATTTCTCCTTGCGGCTGAGTTTGTCAAAGGCTGCTTGTATCGCATCGGCACGAATGCCGTTCCAGAGAATGTCCGTATAGTTCCAACTATCGTCACAGGTAACATCCTCACCCGTTTCTTCGCTGTCCTCGTCTTGCTTGGTCGAATAGAACGGAACACGGCTGCGGTTCTGCCTTGCAATGGTCAGATACTCGGCGGCTGTATCTTCGGAACAGTTCTGCTCGGCGGCATACTCGGCAATAACTTCCTTTACGCTCTTGTCGGAATTGTTGTAAAGCCAAGCAATACCACGGGCGGCTTTGTACTCATCCAGAGATTTGAACGAGCCTGCTTCTTCCTGTCGGCGGCAATCCAGAAGAGCGTTGCCGATGAAGTGATGGGCATAGGTCAGAAAGTCTGCGCCCTTATCGGGAACGTAATTCTGTAAACACTCCAACATGGCAAGAACGCAACTGAGCTTGTAATCCAGAAAACGCAGAGGGTCGTATCTGTCAATGCCCTCGGTCAGCAGGAATCGGTACACTCGCTTGTTCAGCCTGGACTCGTAATGGTGGAGGAAGTATGTAAAGTAAGTCAGATCATTTTCACGGACAGCGGAAATGATGTAATCATTGATGTCCTTCACCTTGGGCGGCGCAGGGTCAAGACGGAAGATGCGCCCTGCCTGTCGCATGGTCATAGCTCCATCATACACAGCGAATTTTGCTGTGCTGACATATTCATCGGTATTCAAGAAACGATCTTCGGACATCAGCGGCGCACCTCCCTTCAAAAGAGTTTATTTTATGCTCGTTCTTGATTCTTTCAGCAAGGCATCCTGCGACATCTCCGCTTCATAGCTCCCCTTGGCATACACATGGTCGAAGATCGCACGTTCCAATTTATCTTTCGCCAACCGCTTCATGACAGCGGCGGTCTGCTCGTCCAGAGTGCCACGGTGGAGATACTGCGTGATCGTGTTCATGCGGCGTGTGTAGATCGCCTTGATGGGATGATCGTCCGCAAGCTCTCTTTGCTCTCTGCCTTTGAGGTTGCCGATCTGACGGCAGGTGCGCCCCAGCTTGTCCCCCGGCGCAAGTCCTCCGCAGTATTTGGTCTGCCTTGCATCGGTGGTCAGAAACCACTTGCCGCAAATAGGGCATAATCTTGGCGCATGACCGACACACAATCCCTCAAACAAATCCGACCGGAACATTCCCACAAAGGAAACGTAGTGCATACGCTTCACAAGCTGCGGGATGCCTTTCTCCGGCATGACAGAGGACACATACTGCATCGTGGTATTGGTCAACTGCATCCACATAGGATTATCCAATGACAAGGTTGGAGCAGCATTGAAATGTTCCGCAAAGGTTGCTGCATATCCCTCCGGCGTTCGCTTGCTGTTGTGGAGCTTATGGGCAAATTCAATCATACCTTGCTTGTAGATCATCAAAGTGCTGCCAAGCTGCGCCAGCTCGCATATCAGCTTTACAACGCCTATACCCTTTTTGTTCTGTTCATCAAAGGCTGCTCCTACACCGATTTCCTGCGCCGCATTTATGTAGGCAATGGCGTTCTCAATATATTCATCGGAGAAGATCTGCTGAATATCATGCCCATCATTGGGAAAGTCAAATAGCGAAAGCGGATACATGGTACGCATCATCTGCGTAATCTGCAATACGCTTTCCTTTGCGGCGGAAAAGTGTTCTGCCGTAGGTGTTCCGGCTTTTATCAGTTCCACAACTGCCGCCAAAGGAATGGCAAGCTGCACAAGCGACCTGATCTGTTCATCGGTGATATTCATGGCAGCACAGCCTACACTGCCCGTGGGCAGGGCATGTCCGGCATAGGTTACTTTGTCCTGCCAGAAATCAAGGCTCAGCAGATTTTGATTAAGGATGCTCATGTGCCTACCTCCAATCTGTCATGTTTTTTGTTTTTCTCTATTATACCATATGATTAGGGCGAAATATAGGACACTGTCATGTTTTTTGAAATGAGCTTGTCATGCCATCAGCACCCTTTTTGCAATTTTCCTCATAATATACATGAAGAGGTGAGACAACTGCCTCTTACACAAAAGAAATGGAGGATAACATTTGGATTTATTCAGCACCGTAAAAACGAACATCAGCACCATCGACGCAGCGAAGCGGTATGGGATTGAGGTCAAGCGGAACGGTAAAGCATTATGTCCGTTCCACAATGATCGAAATCCCAGCCTGTTTGTGGCAGATGACCACTATCATTGCTTTGCCTGCGGAGAGCATGGAGACAGCATTGATCTTGTCGCCAAGCTCTATGACCTGCCGCTGCATGCGGCAGCAAGAAAACTGGCGTCCGACTTCGGCCTGACACCGGACAAGCCGCCCAATAAGGTCATACAGGAAAAACAGAATAGGAAAAGCGAAGCACAGCGACTCAGAGAAAATGAGAAGCTGTGCTTTTCTGCGCTCATGGAGTATATGAAACTGCTTCAAGAATGGAAGCTGCTGTATGCGCCGAGGACACCGGAGGAAACTTGGCATCCGCATTTTATTGAAGCCTGTGACCGGCTTGACTATGTGGAGTATCTTGTGGATCTGCTGATTATGGGCGATTCCTACGAGCGCACCGAGGTGATCGACACGATGATGACCGATGGAAGGCTGAAAAAACTGCAGACCTATCTAAAAAAAGTGAACAAGGAGGGAATAGCATTTGAACGAAGAGAAGATTTTACACGATGAAGCTGTGGACGAGAACGTTGAGTGGGCGTTCTGGTTTGACGGTAAGAATATCAACGAAGTGCTGTTCTGTCAGCATTTCTTGCAGCTTCATCCCATGAAATGTGTCCGTGGCCGCCTGTTCACCGTTGACGGCATCGTCGAGGATGAGGGTGAGATCAGCCAAATGATACTGGATGAAGTACGTGGATGTCTGACAAACGGCGTTGCCAAGGCAGTATCCAATCTGCTTGCCAGTCTGAAGCTCATGGCATACTCGCCGCCGTTACCCGTGGAAACAGACCGTATTCATGTGGCAAACGGCACGTATTTCTTGAACGACACATTTACCGAGGATAAGACCTACTGCAACAACCGCTTGAAAGTGGCATATAACCTCAACGCACCGCAGCCGGAGCGATGGCTGCATTTTTTGTCCGATCTGCTCATACCGGAGGACATTCCTACCTTACAGGAGTATCTCGGCTATTGTCTGATACCCTCCACCAAGGGACAGAAGATGCTAATGCTCATCGGAAAGGGCGGCGAGGGCAAAAGCCGTATCGGTCTGGTGATGCGCTCCATCCTTGGTGACAGCATGAACACCACAAGCATTCAGAAAATCGAAAACAACCGTTTCAGCCGAGCCGATCTGGAAGGCAAGCTCCTGATGGTGGACGATGATATGGATATGAGCGCCCTGCCCAAAACCAACTATATCAAGTCCATCGTCACAGCGGAGTGTAAAATGGATATGGAACGCAAGGGTGTACAGAGCTATCAAAGTCTGCTGTACGCCCGTTTTTTATGCTTCGGCAACGGAGCCCTGACCGCGCTCCATGACCAGTCTGACGGCTTCTTTCGGCGGCAAATCGTGCTGACCACCAAAGACCGGCCCTCTGACAGAATGGATGATCCTTTCCTTGCGGAGAAGCTGATGCAGGAAAGCGAGGGCATTTTTCTATGGTGCCTGGAGGGGCTGTACCGTCTGCTTGCCAACAACTATCAGTTCACCATCAGCGGCAAAGCCAGGGAGAACGTGGAAACGGTCAAGCGCAGCAGCAACAATGTCATCGAGTTTCTGCAATCGGAGGGGTATATCCGCTTCAAGGCAGATTGTGAAGCAAGCTCCAAGGCAATTTATGAAGCCTACAAGCTGTGGTGCGAGGACAATGTACGCAAACCACTGTCGGCAAACAGACTCAGCTCCGAGCTTGCCCAGAACGAACGGCTTTACAACGTGGAGGCTACCAACAACATCTACGCCGGTGGAAAACGGGTGCGTGGGTTTGTAGGTATCGAGGTACTGGCAAAGACACCTTTGCTGAAATGGCAAGAGAAGTGAAAAAGTGCTGTACGTACTGTACGGTACGTACGGCAAATTTTGCTTTCTGTCCTATATGTCTTTCCGGAATAAAGGCAAAAACGGGCATCGAGAATCAAGCCTTGTGCAATCTGTGAAGATTTACACCGCAGGAAGTACCGAAATCATCCTTCGGTGATTTACGGGACGGTAAAACCATTTCACGGAACTGAGGTGTTTCTTCCTATTCGGTCTGACCTCCCACAAAACAGCAAAACCGATGGGGTGCTGTTCTGAACAGGACTACGCAGAACGAAATCTGAGAAGAAATCACCATCAAGAACGCCATCATCCTGCGGTGCAGGTAGTTCACCGCATGAGAAACCAACATCACGAAACTATGGAGGAACGAAAAATATGAAATCGAATTTGAGAAATGAAATCAAGTCGCACATTGTACGGCAAGGGATGACCATGCAAGAGGTCGTTGACCTTCTGGCCGATGAATACGGATGGAGCGACAGCGTTTCCAACCTCTCCAACAAGCTCCAACGTGAATCGCTCCGCTATACCGAAGCAGTGCAGCTGGCCGAGGTTCTTGGCTATGAAATCGTATGGCAAAAGAGAGGTGATCGGTAATGGCAAAGCCGCAGTATGCGATCCTTCGCTTCGCCAAGTACAAAGGCCCGGGCATCCACGATATTGAAGCCCACAACGAGCGCACCAAGGAGAAGTATGCCAGCAATCCCGACATCGATCCCGAGAGAACTCATCTGAATTTCCATCTGGTAGAGCCCGCCGACCGCTACCGCAAAGAATCCAAACGGCAAATCGAGGAGGCGGGCTGCCGCACCCGAAAGGACAGTGTCCGGGTGGTGGAAGCCCTGTTCACCGTCAGCCCGGAGTTTTTCAAGGGCAAAAAACGCGCCGATGTAAAAGCGTTCTATGAATATGCGTTGGAATTTATGAAGCAGGAGCAGAACCCCAAAACCTATATTTCTGCCGTGGTGCATATGGACGAGAAAACGCCCCATATGCACCTTTGTTTTGTCCCGTTGACCGCGGACAATCGGCTCAGCGCCAAGGAAATCGTGGGCAACAAGAAAAAACTGTCGGTCTGGCAGGATAAATTCTGGGCGCACATGGTTCAGAAATATCCCACTTTGGAGCGCGGCGAAAGCGCCAGCGAGAGCGGGCGCAAGCACATCCCGGTGCGGGTATTCAAGCAGATGACACGGCTCACCAAGCAGAAGGAGCGGTTGGATAAGCTGCTGGGTGATGTGAAGCTCACCAACTATAAAGAGCGCACACAGCAGATCATCGCGTTCCTGGACAAGTATATCCCTGACATCGAGCAGATGAACACGGAGCTGCAGAAATACAAGGCCACTTTTGAAAGCGCCGACGCGGAGATCAAAGCCTTGGAGGAATCCAACGACACCATGGCCGAGAAGCTGAAAAAGCTCCAGACCGAAAGCGCCATCAAGAAACTGAAAGACAATCAGCTTCGGCAGGACTATGAGGATGCCAGAGCCATCCTTGACCGCATCCCGCCGGAGATCCTGCGGCAGTACAGAAGCCGCGCCAACAATCAGAAACAGGAAATTCACCGTTGAAAAGAGGAGGTAAATGCCCATGACCAATGACCAGAGCAAAACCGTTGATTTTGATATTCCCGTTTGGAGAAAGTACACCCTGAGCGTGCAGGAGGCCGCAAAGTATTTTCGGATCGGTGACAAGAAGATGCGTAAGCTCATTGAAGAAAATCCTGGTGCCAACTACATCCTGTGGAACGGCACCCGTCCGCAGATCAAGCGGAGACTTTTTGAGCAATATCTGGATGAATATATGACCGCCATCTAAGGAAACAAGAGGTGGAAAAAGAGCCGGGCCTATGGTATAGTTAATACATCATAGCTCGGCTCTTTTCGACGATGACCGTATCTAAGAAAGGAGACTTGAATGTCCGAAACAAGAAAAGACCACAAGGGTCGAAAACTCTGGAACGGAGAGAGCCAGCGCAAAGATGGTAAATATGAATACAAGTATCAGGATGCCAGCGGAAAGCGGAAAACGGTTTACAGCTGGAAGCTGACGCCATCCGATACGATGCCAAAAGGAAAGCGGAACGACCTTTCTCTCAGAGAAAAGGAACAGCTGATCCAGAAGGAACTGAACAGTAATCTTGTCCCCGGCGGCGGAGAGATGACGGTGCTGGAGCTGGTGCAGAGATACCTCGGTCAGAAGCGGGGTGTGCGCCACAACACACAGGCCAACTACAACTTCGTGGTGAACATCCTCAAGAAGGAAGCCTTCGGCCAGCGGCGTATCGACAAGGTCAAGACCTACGATGCCAAAGCGTGGCTCATCAAGCTGCAGGAGGATGGCCGCGGTTACAGCACCATCCACTCCATCCGAGGTGTAGTGAGACCGGCCTTCCAGATGGCGGTGGAAAATGATTTGCTGCTGAAAAATCCCTTTGAGTTCCAGCTGAATACGGTGGTGGTCAACGACAGCGTGACCAGAGAGGCCATCAGCCGACAGCAGGAACGGGCCTTCCTGGAGTTCGTCAAAAACGACCCTCATTTTTGCAAATACTACGAGGGAATCTTCGTTCTCTTCAAGACTGGACTTCGCATTTCGGAGTTCGTTGGGCTGACAGTTGACGACATTGACTTTGAAAACAACCGTATCATCGTCGATCATCAGCTGCAGCGCACCCGCAATATGGAGTATGTCATTGAGCCCACAAAGACCAGCTGCGGCACCCGGATGGTGCCCATGACACCGGATGTGCGGGACTGCTTTGCGACCATTATTGCGAACCGAAAGAAGCAAAAGAAAGAGCCCATTATTGGCGGGAAAAGCCGTTTCCTCTATCTGGACAAGAACGGGATGCCCATGGTGGCGCTACATTGGGAGAAGTATTTTCAGCACATTTGCGACAAGTATAACAGCATTTACAAGGTGCAAATGCCCAAAATCACACCCCATGTATGCAGGCACACCTTCTGCTCCAATATGGCCAAATCCGGCATGAATCCCAAGACGCTGCAGTACATTATGGGCCACAGCGACATCGGGGTTACGCTGAACACCTACACCCATATCGGCTATGAAGATGCCCAAAATGAGATGCTGGAGATCGGTTCTCTGCCACAGGAGAATGTTCGTCTGCCACGCCCAAAAAGGGTGTCGTAAACTCTTCTGAATTTACGACACTTTTACGACACTCGATGGAAAATCCATACCAAACGATACCAAATGAAGCAAAAATACGGTGATCGTGCTTGTGGATTTCGAGCAAAAGTGCCGCGCACAATCAGGCATAAAATTGTATAAATTGGTATAATTGAGGAAGAAAAACGATGAAAAAGATCTTATTCGTTTGCCACGGCAACATTTGCCGTTCGCCAATGGCGGAATTCGTTTTGGAAAACCAGGCGCGTGCGCTCGGCCTTGGGGGAGCCATCACGGTGGAATCCGCAGCTACAAGCGCGGAGGAGATCGGCAATCCCGTGCATGCGGAAACGGCGGCGATCCTGCATAAACTTGGGATCGACTGTTCCGCAAAGCGGGCGCGCCAGATGAAAGCGGAGGACTATGCCGCATATGATTATCTCATCGGCATGGACCGGATGAACGTTGCAAATATGCGCCGCATCGCGGGCGGCGATCCGGAAGGCAAGATTTGCCGGCTGCTGGATTTTGCGGCGAACCCGCGGGACATTGCAGACCCATGGTATACGGGCGACTTTGACGCCACCTATGCGGACGTGCGCGAAGGGTGCGAAGCCCTGCTGAAGCGCCTGAAGGAGAAGCGGCTTATAATCCCTGCGACCGCGCGCATCTTCCATGTGCAGATGCGTTGAAGGGAGAACAATAGAAGCTATCATTTTAAAGGGCGGAAAACCGCCCTTTTTCAGTTTAGCGCACTTGTTTTACAGGCTGCTCGTATAACTCTTTATTGCATCGCGCAGGAATTGCGCAGCGCCCGGCGTTTCCTTGTCGTAATAGGCGGTGAAACGCGCGTCCATCACATACAGCTCCGCAATGCCGGCATGCTGTTTCGGGTCGTATTTCGGGATGATATAGCTGAGCCACTCCCGGTGCAGCGCGGCGATCCTGTACCCTTCCGGCCCATCCGGCGCGCATTTTGTGCGGACGGCTTCCGCAAGCGCGCTGAAGATCTCCCTGTCCAGCGCGGCCCAGGCCTGGTGCTGTGCTTCGCTCATGCCAAGCACGGCGGCGTTAGCCGTATCCACCGCGCTGTCACCATAGGCTGTGCGGCTTTCCTTGCCGTATTTTTCCTCGTTTTCGCGCACAAGGTTGCGCTTAAAGGCTTCGAATTTTTCAGAGTCTTTCATTGTGTTTCCTCCTTTTCGGTTCTCCAGTGTTTTTTGTACTGTCAGGATCAGCGCGTCAATTCGTTCCCTCTGCCGCATCAGTTCCGCAAGGTGGCTCTGCAGCGCCGCCGTTTCGCTGAACTCCGGGCTGTCGAGGATGCGCCCGATCTCTGTGAGCGGGAAGCCAAGTTCCCGGAAGAACAGGATCTGCTGAAGCCGGTCCACGGCGTCTGTGCCATAGAAGCGGTAGCCGGCATCGTTCAAGCGTGTGGGCTTGAGCAGGCCAATCTCATCATACCAACGCAGTGTACGTGGGCTGATACCGGCAAGGCAGGCAAGCCCTTTGACCGTATATTCCATCGCATTCTCCTCCTGACAAAACCGAGTATAAGGGTTACCGTTACGGTAAGGTCAAGGCTTTTTTCAAAAAAATGCCCCGCAAATTGCAGTGGACTGTATCCCGTTAAGCGGACAATGAAATAAACGACCTCCTGTTGTAGAATAGAAGCTACGACAGGAGGTCATTTACATGGCAAGAAAGTATACGAAGGTGGAGCATCTGATAAGTATCATTGAAGAACGCGCCA
>JALFDW010000018.1 GCA_022778545.1 bacterium
TTCCCCCTCAGGCCCATCTTCCCACAGCGCGTTCGTGTTGCCGTAGGGTGCATGCACGTTGTCAATCTCAAGCCCAAGCCGCCGGGACAGCTCAGGCTGGCGGTGCTTTTCGGCCTCATCCGTACCGCCCCACCAAAGCGACACCGCGCCGAACCCGGCCTGCCGGATCATTTGCAGGCGCTCCTCGATGGGCAGGGGATAGCTGAACCAGGCGAATATCCCAAGTTGAACCATAACGCACTCCTTTGCCGGACTGATTTGCCGCTGCATTGCCGCATGCGATTATTTTACGCTATTTTTCCTGATTCCGCCATGCATTCCTGCACAGAAGGCGGGGGGCTTCCGGCGCTTCGCCATGGTTTTACATGGCAGAAAAATATATTTGCCGCGGGAATTGACAAATCAGAGGGAGAAGGATATAATAACATCAGATTTGGAAACGTTACCAGTAACGTTTCCAAGAAACGCATTGCTGCCGGGCGGTGGTAATGCGGATACCTGTTCCTGGAGATGATGCTCAGTGACGCATTTGACCATAAAAGATATTGCCAAGTACAGCGGCACGAGCGTCAGCACGGTCTCCCGGGTGCTCAACAACCATCCGGATGTGAGCGAAAAGGCACGCGCGCAGGTGATGCAGACGATCGAGCAATACGGCTTCGTGCCGAACAACAGCGCACGCAACCTTGTGATCCGCGAGTCGGACACGATCGCCGTTGTAGTGCGCGGGATCGCAAACCCGTTTTTCACGCGCATCATCAAGACGATCGAACGCGCGATCTACTCCGCGGGTTACTCCATGTCGCTGCACCAGATCGGTTCCTGCGAGGACGAACTGATGACAGCTGCGATGGTGGAACGCGAAAAACGCCTGCGCGGCATCATCTTCCTTGGTGGAAGGTTCAACTATGCTCCCGCCGATGTGGCCATGCTGCGCGTCCCGTTCGTGTGCTGCACCTATGCGAACACGTTCGGCGCCCTGGAACGGGATTCCTTCTCTTCCGTGGCGATCGACGATAAACGGGAGGCTTACCGTGCCGTGCGCCTGCTGCTTGAGCGCGGGCACCGGCGCATTGCCGCGCTGATTGAAACGGAGGGCGGCAACTCCATCAGCCAGCTGCGCTACGAAGGCTACCGGGCAGCGCTTGAGGATGCGGGCGTCCCGTTTGAAGCGGCGCTCATCGAATGTGCCGGCAGCTTTGAGATGGAGGATGCGTACCGCGCGGCGACGCGGCTGCAGGAGCGGACAGAGTTCACGGCGCTCTTTGCGATTTCGGACGCCATGGCAATGGCGGCGATGAAATCGCTTGCGGATGAGGGGAAGCGCGTCCCGGAGGACTGCTCCGTAATCGCCATCGACGGCCTCGAGATGACGAACTACTGCGTCCCGACCCTCACCACGCTGGAACAGCCTGCGGAAGAGATGGCGCTTGAGTGCGTCCGGATTCTCGAGGGGTTGCTGCAGGGCGACGGAAAGAACAGCCATGTGTTCATGGAGACGCGGTTGCGTGAGGGGACTTCCGTCCTCAGCATCAAATGATGAAGAAAAGCTTGTGCGGAATAACCGCACGGGAAAACAATAATAATATAAAAAATGAAAGGAAAATGATTATGAAAAAGGCATTGGCATTTCTCGTTGCTGCCATGATGCTTGTAGCATGCGTGGGCTGCAACAACACGACCACCGAGCCGACTCCCGCGCCCACTGTGGACGAACCCACCACGACGCCCGAAACCACGCCCGAAGCGCAGACTCCGGAGACCCCCGCTGCGACCGGTTCCGTGTACTACCTCAACTTCAAGCCCGAGGCGGACGCTGCCTGGCAGGCACTGGCTGAGAGCTACACTGCTCAGTTCGGCGTACCTGTGAAGGTCGTCACCGCTGCTTCCGGCACCTATTCCGACACGCTGAATGCGCAGATGGGCAAGGAAGGCGCTCCCACGCTGTTCCAGTGCGGCAATGCGCAGGGCCTTGCGGATTGGAATGATTACATGCTGGATCTGACCGATACCGCCGTTTACAACGAAATGACCACCGATGAGTACAACCTGCATGACGAGACCGGCGCCGTCAAGGCCATCGCGTACTGCTATGAGTCCTACGGCATCATCGTCAACACCGCTCTGCTGAAGCAGGCCGGCTATGAGCTCACCGACATCACCGATTTCGCCAGCCTGAAGGCTGTTGCGGATGACATCCATGCCCGTTCCGCGGAGCTTGGCTTTGACGCCTTCTCCAGCGCCGGTCTGGATCCGTCCTCTTCCTGGCGTTTCTCCGGCCATCTGGTCAGCGTACCGCTCTTCTATGAGTTCCGCGATGACGGCGTGACCGAGCAGCCCGCCACCATCAAAGGCACCTACATCGACAACTTCCGCCAGATCTGGGATCTCTACATCACTGATTCCGCGGCGAACCCGACTTCCCTCTCCACTTCTACGGGCGATGAGTCCGAGGCTGAATTCGGTCAGGGCAAGGCTGTGTTCTATCAGAACGGTTCCTGGGAATACTCCAACCTCGTTCTGAGGGAGGACCTTGGCTTCATGATGAACGCGGACGATCTCGCCATGATCCCGATCTACTGCGGCGTTGAAGGCGAGGAGAAGGCTGGCCTCTGCAGCGGCACCGAGAACCTCTGGGCCGTCAACTCCCAGGCTTCCGAGGAAGACATCCAGGCTACGCTGGACTTCCTGTACTGGGTCGTGACCTCCGATGAAGGCACGCAGATGCTCGCTGACAACCTGGGCGCTGTTCCGTTCAAGAGCGCAAAGGTCCCGGCAAACTCCTTCTGCGCTTCCGCACAGGAATATGCTTTCGCCGGTAACTACAACGTTGCGTGGGCGTTCAACCACACCCCCAACGTGGATAGCTGGAGAGCCGGTGTTGTCACCGCGCTGACCGCTTACACCGCTGATCCTTCCGACGCCAACTGGGAAGCCGTCAAGACTGCGGTCGTAGAAGGCTGGGCGATCGAGTATGCCGCGCAGAACGGCTAAGCTGCAGCAATAACATAACTGCTCTATACAACGAGGGCGGGCGCAAAGCCCGTCCCTCGTTGCAAACGTAAGAATCCAATTTTGAGTGAGGCGAAGGCCTGGAAGGTGCCGCTCGTCTCGCTCTTTACAGCGTTATACCGGCACTTATCCCGAGAAAGTGAGGAAGATCACCTTGAGCAGAAAAAGAAACGACGGGACGATGGTCAACAGCCGTTTGATCCGCCGCCCGATCCAGCGTTGGTTCCCCGTATTCATCCTGCCCACCTTTATCTGTTTTATCATCGGGTTTATCTGGCCTTTCATCCAGGGGATCTATCTGTCCTTCTGCAAGTTCAACGTGGCGAAGGATGCCCAGTGGATCGGCATACAAAACTATGTCAAGGCGCTCAGTGACCCCGGCTTTATTCATGCGTTCTGGAACACTGCGGCCTTTGCCGTTGTTTCCATCATTCTCATCAATGTAATTGCCTTTGCCATCGCGTTTGCCCTTACCCATAAAATGCGCGGCTCCAACCTGTTCCGCACCGTGTTCTTCATGCCGAACCTCATCGGCGGCGTGGTGCTGGGCTACATCTGGTCGCTGATTTTCGATGGCATCCTGAAGTATTACTCCACCTACCTTACCGCCAATGCCACATACGGCTTCTGGGGCCTTGTGATCCTCGTGGCATGGCAGCAGATCGGCTACATGATGATCATCTACATCGCAGGCCTCCAGGCTGTCCCGGAGGACATGCTGGAAGCTGCCGAGATCGATGGCGCAAATGGCTGGCAGAAGCTGTTCCGCGTCACCATCCCCAATGTGATGCCTTCCATCACGATCTGCACGTTCCTTACGCTCACCAACTCCTTCAAGATGTTCGACCAGAACCTGGCGCTCACCGGCGGCCTGCCGCAGGTGATCCAGAACGGCGCGAAGATCAACATGACAGAGCTCCTGGCGCTCAACATTTACTCGACTTATAACATCAACAAGAACTGGCATGGCGTGGCGCAGGCGAAAGCGGTGATCTTCTTCCTGCTCGTAGCGGTGCTTGCCATCGTTCAGCTTACCGCGACCCGGAGGAAGGAGGTTCAGCAGTAATGAAGACGAAGAAATACTCTACCGGCAGCACGATCCTGACCTGCGTGTTTGTGGTGCTGTGCCTCGTATGGATCTTCCCGATCATGGAAGTGCTGATCAACTCCTTCAAGACCAACGCGGCCGTGAACCTGAACCCGTTCTCCCTGCCGGATTCGGAATCTTTTGCCGGGTTTGCCAATTACATCAAGGGCCTGACCTTCGGCAACTATCCCTTTCTGAAGTCCGCGGGGTACAGCGTGTTTATCACTGTGGTTTCTGTGGCGCTGATCCTGCTGTTCTGCTCCATGTCCGCCTGGTATATCGCCCGCGTGGACAGCCGCTTTGCACGGCTCTTCTACTATCTTTGCCTGTTCTCCATGATCGTGCCGTTCCAGATGGTCATGTTCACGCTGACCTTCACCGCCGATCAGTTGAAACTGAATACACCGTACACCATTCCCATCATCTACCTGGGCTTTGGTGCGGGCCTTGCGATTTTCATGTTCGTGGGCTTTGTAAAGAGCCTGCCGCTTGAAATCGAGGAGGCTGCCGCGATCGATGGCTGCGGTCCGCTCAGGACGTATTTCCGCGTGGTGCTGCCCATGCTGAAGCCGACGCTCGTTTCCGTCGGCATCCTGCAGACCATGTGGGTGTGGAACGACTATCTGCTCCCCTACCTGGTGTTGGATCTTACCGAATACCGCACCATCCCGATCCACGTCCAGTATCTGAAAGGCAGCTACGGTTCGGTGGACCTTGGCGCTTCGATGGCTGTCATCATGCTCAGCATCATCCCGATCATCGTCCTGTACCTGCTGTGCCAGAAGCACATCATCAAGGGCGTTGTTGCGGGCGCTGTGAAGGGCTAAGGCGTTCGGCACAGAATTGATCGTAAAATGACTGCCGCGCTCCCATGAAAAGGGGGCGCGGCGCATAAGGAAGGTTTATTTACCATGAAAAGGAGCAGCGGCGTTCTGCTGCCTGTGACGGCGCTTCCAGCGCCGCACGGCATCGGGACGCTTGGCAACGAAGCATATCGCTTCATCGATTTTCTTGCTGCTGCCGGGCAGCAATATTGGCAGATCCTGCCGCTTGGCCCGACAAGCTTTGGCGATTCACCATATCAGCCGTTTTCTTCTTTCGCGGGGAACCCGTATCTGATCGACCTTGACGCCCTTGTGGAAGAGCGGCTTCTCACGGCGGAGGAGGTTTCCGCTGTAGATTGGGGGAATGACCCTGCGCGCGTGGATTACGGGAAGATTTACGCTTCCCGCCTGCCCATGCTGCGCCGGGCGTTTGACCGGGCGGATGCGCACCTCCGTGCGGAGGCCGCAGCGTTTGCGGAAGAAAATGCCGCATGGCTGCCGGATTATGCGCTGTTCATGGCGCTCAAGCAGCACTTTGGCATGCGCGCCTGGACACAGTGGGAGGATGCGGACATCCGCCTGCGCAAGCCGGAAGCCGTTCAGGCCTGGCGGGAACGGCTCAGCGCGGATGTGGAATTCCTGACCTTTGTGCAGTACCTGTTCTACCGCCAGTGGGATGCGCTCAAGGCATATGCGGGAGCGCGCAACGTGAAGCTGATCGGTGACCTGCCCATCTATGTCGCCATGGATTCCGCGGATGTTTGGGCAGGGCCGCAGAACTTCCAGCTGGATGAAACGAACACGCCCACCGCGGTAGCGGGCGTTCCGCCGGATTCTTTCAGCGCGGACGGCCAGCTTTGGGGCAACCCGCTCTACCGCTGGGATGAGATGCGCGCGGATGGCTACCGCTGGTGGATGAACCGGATCGCGGGCGCCGCGCGGCTTTACGACGTGTTGCGGATAGACCATTTTCGCGGTCTGGAAAGCTATTGGAGCATTCCATACGGCGCAAAGAATGCCTGCTGCGGCGAATGGGTGCAGGGGCCGGGCGTGGAATTTGTGGATGCCGTGCGCACACATTTTCCGGATCTCCCGATCATTGCGGAGGATCTTGGCTTCCTCAGCGAAGAAGTATACGCGCTGCTCGCGGCTTCCGGATTCCCGGGCATGAAGGTGCTGGAGTTTGCCTTTGATTCACGCGAGCCGGGCGAATACCGCCCGCATACCTATCCGGAAAACTGCGTCTGCTATACCGGAACGCATGATAACATGCCTCTTATGGGCTGGCGGGAGGATGCCGCGCCGAAGGATGTGGCGCATGCGGAGGCATACCTTGGTCTGAACGAACGCGAGGGCTTTAACTGGGGCATGATCCGCGGCGGCATGTGCTCCCGCGCCGTGCTGTTCGTGGCGCAGATGCAGGACTACCTTGGCCTTGGCGCCGAAAGCCGCATGAACACGCCGAGCACGCTTGGCTGCAACTGGCAGTGGCGCATGAAAAAAGGCGCCTGCACCCCCGCGCTTGCGGAAAAGATGCGCTTCTATACGGAGCTTTTCGGAAGGCTTCCGGATGAGACGCGCTGACAAAATGAAAAATACTGTGCCCCGTTTCTCCAGAGGAACGGGGCGCGGCTCTTTTTTGAGAAAAGCATCGCTTATTGCGCGCATGTCCTGAAGCCGGAATATGGCAAAAAAACATGTAATATGATAGGATATGTTAGGCTTCTCCAAACGGAGAAAACGGAAAACGCGGCATTGGAAGGAGGGGAGATCGTGCGGCAAAGGACGGAAAAACCATACTGGACGCTGTTTACCTCCACTTTTTTGCTGAGCGCAGCCACCTTCGGCGGCGGCTATGTGATCATCCCGCTGCTCAAACGCAAATTCGTGGATGAGCTCCATTGGATCGATGAACAGGAAATGCTCGACATGGTGGCGATTGCCCAATCCTCGCCCGGACCGCTTGCGGTGAACGCGGCGATCATCATCGGCTACCGTGTGGCAGGCATACCGGGGGCGCTTGTTACCGTGCTCGGCACGGTGCTCCCGCCGCTTATCATCATTTCCGTGATCTCTGCCTTTTACGCTGCTTTCCGCGATAACCGCATCGTGAGCCTCGTGCTCAAAGGAATGCAGGCCGGCGTTGCCGCGGTGATCGCGAACGTGGTCATCAACATGGCCGCGGGGGTGCTCCGGCAGAAGCGCGTGCTCCCCGTGTGCGTCATGCTGGGCACATTTGCTGCCTCCGCGCTGCTCGGCGTGAACGTTGTGCTCTGCATCCTTGCGTGCGCCGTAATCGGCATGGCGGATACGTTGATCCGCAGCCATAAAGCGGGGAAGGGCGGCGCTGACGCATGATTTATCTTGAACTGTTCTGGAGTTTCTTTCAGATCGGCCTGTTCAGCATTGGCGGCGGTTATGCGGCGTTGCCGCTTATCCGGGAACAGATCGTGGAAAAGCATGACTGGCTTTCCATGACGGCCTTTGCCGATGTTGTGACCATTGCGGAAATGACACCCGGGCCGATTGCCATCAATGCCGCGACGTTTGTCGGCACGCAGGTAGGCGGGGTTGCGGGCTCGCTTGTGGCCACTTTGGGCTGCGTGCTACCCTCCTGCGTGATCGTGCTGCTGCTTGCGTGGCTTTACCGCAAGTATCGCAGCCTCACGCTGATGCAGGGCATCCTTTCAGGTCTCCGCCCCGGCGTGGTGGGACTCATCGGCGCGGCAGGCGCTTCCATTTTTGCCCTTGCACTCTGGAACGGGACGCCGTTTTCCTTTTCGTTTTCCGCGCTTGAGCCGGTTTCCATTTTCCTGTTTGCGGCAGCGCTCTTTGCGCTGCGCAAATGGAATGTGAATCCCATATTCGCCATTTTTGGCGCAGGCGCGGCAGGCGCGGTTCTCTTCAGTTTACTTTGAAAAATCAGGATAACAGGGCGGAAGCAGCATATACGGCGCTTCCGCCTTTTTGCTGGCCTGTGCGCAAAAAGCAGCAACACACATAATATGCAGCAGGACGGGATGCGAAGCCGTATTCTGTCATACAAAAAGGAGGAACAAAATATGGATCATACCCGTCAATATGTTGCATCTTCTTTGGAGCTGCATTTGTTTTTTGCGAGGATCATGAAGGAACATGCCCTGTTTCTGGAAGCGGGTTTTACCCCGGTGAACGCTTCGTTTGCTGAGGAGGCGGAGCGGCTGAAGGTGCAGTTTGAAAACCTGCTGCTTGAGGTGGTGCGCCTTGCAAACGGCTTCGTTTGCGGCAAAGTGCTGCGCTCGGGCGAGATCATTACGGAGTTTACAGCAAAGGCAGAATCGCAGACACAGCGCCTGACCGGCATTGCGATCAATCAGGAAATCACAGCGCTTGAGGCTGCGCTGGCTTCCGGGGAGAACTTTTCGCCAAAGCCGGAGCTTGTGAGCCGGGTGCGGCAGATCAACCAGGCTGCGCTGCGGCTGCTGCAGAGCCTGATCCAGCTCAAGGAGCGGATCATCAGCAACGTTGCTTCCTGCCGGATGTTCACAATGAATTATCCGCTGCTCATAAAGCACATCCTGCGGGAAGCAAAGCTGTACCAGAACTTCCTGATGCAGCTTGAGAGAGGGCGTCCTCTGGAGGAGCGCACAATGCGGCAGACGGAACAGTTCTGGAACCGCATCATGATGGAGCATGCGCTCTTTATTCGCGGGCTTTTGGACCCGAGCGAGGAGGCGTTGATCAAAGCCTCGAACGATTTTGCGATGGATTATGCACAGCTGCTTGAAACCTCCCGCATGCGCAGCGAGCTTGCGGGAAAGGGGCAGGGCGATGCGGCGCTGCAGGAAACGCTGCGCTTTTGTGATTTCAAGGTGGCCGGCGCAAAGGGGATCATCGGCTGCGAGATCGAGTCCGTGATTCTGCCGCTTTTGGCCGACCATGTGCTGCGCGAGGCAAACCACTTTATCCGCCTGCTGCGTGAATGACAGCTGCTTCGGCAGCACGGCACACAAAAAACAGGGCAGCGTCCGGGCTTGTAGGCCCGGGCGCTGCTTCCACATAAAACTCTAACAAATTTTTAGTTTCGCAAAAATAAATTTGATTTTTCCCTTTACAAGTTTCGCCAAAAGCTCTAAACTATAACCGTACGGGAAGGTACACATACATTTAAGAAAATACTATGAAATACGGGGTGCAAAACATGATCGACTTAACAGTACATCCGCAGCAACTGGAACACGCCATACAGCGCGCTCGTGAAAACAGGATTGTTATCCCCACCTTTGCAGAGATGCGCGATCCTTCCCTGATCCCGGAAGTGATCAAAAAGCAGCTCAGCCAGGTCGGCCTTTGGGATGTGAACCCGCTGAACTTGTTCCGCATCACCTGGCATAACGAGCCCACCATGAACGGCGGCGGCTATGGCGGCGTCAACTTCATCGAACTGCCGAGCGTCCTTACGGGCGTGAAAGCGCGCATCATCGTGCTTTGCGGCAAATGGTTCCCGACGGGCTGCCACAAGGTGGGCGCATCGTTCGGCTGCCTTGCACCGCGCCTTGTGACGGGCCAGTTTGACCCCACCTACAACAAGGCTGTTTGGCCCTCCACGGGCAACTACTGCCGCGGCGGCGCTTACAATTCCAAGCTGCTCGGCTGCGAGTCCATCGCCATCCTGCCTGCGGAGATGAGCAAGGAGCGCTTTGACTGGCTCTCCAAGATCGCGGGCGAGGTGATCGCAACGCCGGGCTGCGAGAGCAACGTTAAGGAAATCTTTGATAAGACCTGGGAGCTGCGCACCACGCGCGAGGACGTTGTGATCTTCAACCAGTTTGAGGAAATGGGCAACGTGCTCTGGCATTATCAGGTGACGGGCAAGGCCATCGCAGATGCGTACGAATCCATCAAGACGGATAAGACGCGCTTTGCGGGAGCCTGCTTTACGAGCGGTTCCGCCGGCACGATGAGCGCGGGCGATTACCTGAAAGAACAGTATCCGCATGCGAAACTGGCGGTGGGCGAGGCGCTGCAGTGCCCGACGCTCCTCAACAACGGCTTCGGCGGCCACCGCATTGAAGGCATCGGCGACAAACATGTGCCGTGGGTACACAACGTGAAGAACACCGACATGGTGATCGACATCGACGATGAAGATTCCCAGAACCTCCTGCGCCTGTTCAACAGCGAGGAAGGCCGCAAGTACCTCACGGAGGTCGTGGGCGTTCCGGCGGAAACGGTGGAGCAGCTTTCACTCCTCGGTATCTCCGGCATCGCAAACGTGCTTTGCTGCATCAAGTTCGCCAAGTACTATGAGCTGACGGAAAACGACGTCGTGGCGACCGTTGGCACGGACTCCGCCGTGATGTACACCTCGCGCATCGAGGAGCTCAACGAGCAGCAGGGCGCTTACGACATGCTGACCGCCGCGCGCGATTACAGCGAGCACCTGCATGGCATCCGCACGGACAACATGGAGGAGCTGACCTACGCCGCCCGCAAGCGCGTCCATAACCTCAAGTATTACACTTGGGTGGAGCAGCAGGGCAAGACGGTCGAAGAGCTCAACGCGCAGTGGTATGACGATACCTACTGGACGTCCATCCATGACCAGGCGAAGGATCTCGATGCACTTATCAACGCCTTCAACGAAAAGACCGGCGTGCTGGCCGATATGCAGAAATAAGGCTGGCTGCGCAAACGGCAGCGAGTTATGAAGGAGATATCCATAAAATCATGACTTGCGCCAGTTGAACGAAAAACAGAAATGCTATGCAGAGTCTCACTTTTGCATAGCATTTTTTGTTAATATTTGGAGCAGGTGCCACTGCAAAGGGCAAGAAACGTCGAGAGAATCAAATCCAAATACAGTATAATAATCGTGAAAGGAGCTGAAAAGGAATGGAAGAGCAATCATCAGCCGTTCAGCGGATGCAGGATTATATCGAAGAAAACCTGAAGGAAAAGATCTGCCTTTCCGATCTCGCGGGAGTATCCTTCTTTTCCCCATGGTATTCCTACCGGCTGTTCCGGGATCATCTGGGTGTAACGCCCACGGAATATATCCGAAAGCTTCGGCTCTCCCGCGCTGCTGTCAAATTGAGAGATGAAAACTGCCGGATCATCGATGTGGCTTTTGATTATGGATTCGGCAACGCGGATACTTTTACGCGGGCTTTCTTCCGCGAATACGGGCTCAACCCAAGCGACTATGCGAAATCGCCGGTCCCGATTTCGCTCTTTGTTCCTTACGGCGCAAAATACAGAGAATTAAGAAAGGATAGAATCGACATGAAAGACACACAGACTATTTTTGTGCAGAAGATCCACAAACCGGAACGCCTGTGCATCATCAAACGGGCTGTCCATGCGGAGGATTATTTCCCGTATTGTGAGGAAGTGAGCTGCGACATATGGGGCATCCTTATGAGCATGAAATCCCTTTGCGGTGAACCTGTATGCATGTGGCTGCCGGAACGGTACAAAATGCCGAACACTTCCACCTACGTTCAGGGTGTGGAGGAGGAGTTGGATTATCCCGGGATCATTCCGGAGGGCTTTGATGTGATCCGGTTGCCGGAGGCGGATTATCTGATGTTCCAGGGAGAGCCCTTCCGGGAGGAGGATTACTGCGAGGCCATACAGAGCGTGCAGCGCGCGATGGATGAATATGATCCGTCCGTGATCGGCTGCGAATGGGATGATGAAAGCCCCCGCATCCAGCTGGAGCCGCGCGGGGAACGCGGTTATATCGAGCTGCGGGCGGTAAAGAGCATCATAAAATGACGAAGCCGGCGTGATTCCACGCCGGCTTAATTGCCGAAACGGATTCGCTTATGCGTAGGTGATCTCCACGATGGCTTTCAGGATCTCCACGACCGTTTCCATGGCCTGAACGGAGATGTATTCCAGCACGCCGTGGAAGTTCTGCCCGCCCGTTCCAAGGTTTGGGCAGGGGAGCCCCATGTAGGAGAGGCGCGCGCCGTCCGTGCCGCCGCGCACGGGCACGATCTCCGGCGTTACACCCACGCGCTCCATCGCTGCCTTTGCGGTTTCGATGAGATGGAAATGCGGCAGGATCTTTTCTTTCATGTTATAGTAGGAATCCCTGAGAGCAAGCTCCACGGTGCCGCTGCCGTATTTCTTACAGAGGTAGGCGGCAGCTGCCTGCATCAGGGATTTTTTCGCGGCGAATTTCAGCGCGTCATGGTCGCGGATGATATAGCGGGCAGTCGCTTCCACAACGTCGCCGGAAAGCTCCGTGAGGTGGAAAAAGCCTTCATAGCCTTCGGTGTGCTCCGGGCGCTCGGCGGGCGGGAGCATTGCGTCAAACTCCTGCGCCATGTGCAGGGCATTGCGCATTCTGTCCTTGGCCGAACCGGGGTGGATGCCGACGCCGTGGAACGTGAGCTTTGCGGAAGCGGCGTTGAAGTTTTCATATTCCAGCTCGCAGGGTGCCCCGCCATCCACGGTGTAAGCGAAATCCGCGCCAAAGCCAGGGACGTCGAAGCGATCTGCGCCGCAGCCGACCTCTTCATCCGGCGTAAAGGCGATGCAGATGCGCCCATGCCGCAGTTCCGGGTGCGCAAGCAGGTATTCCGAGAGCGTCATGATCTCCGCGATGCCGGCTTTGTCGTCCGCACCAAGGAGCGTGGTGCCGTCCGTTACGATAACATCTTCCCCGATGCAGCGCGCAAGTGCGGGGAACATGCTTTCTTCAATGGAAACATCGGCGTTGAGCGGAATGTCGCCGCCGGGGTAGTTCCGCACGATCCGCGGGCGTACATTCGCGCCGGACGCATCGGGGGAGGTGTCCATATGCGCGATGAAGCCAAGGGCGGGCAGCCCTTCCGCTGTAGCGGGGATGCTGCCGTAAACATAGCAGTGTTCTTCCACACGCGCATCCGCAATGCCCATGGCGCGCATTTCCTCCGCAAGCCGGTTCGCAAGCGCGAATTGCTTTTCCGTGCTGGGGATCTGTCCGCACCCTTCCTGGGACTGCGTATCAAAGGAAACATACCGCAAAAAACGCTCCGCAACGCTTTCCATAAATCATCCTCCTGTGTATTTGGGATAACTTTATTTTATCATATCGCCGGCGAAACTGCATCCCTCTCCGGACATGCGCTGCGAAAAAAACAGGAGAAACGGTAAAAAACAGCCTGTACAAATGAGCTCGGATATAGTATCATAAAAGCGGAAACAAACTTTTTCTGCAAATCAAACATTTTTTGTGACACGATAGAGGTGGAAACGATGAAGCAAATATTGGGATACCGTTGCACGCTTTGCGGCGCTGAATTGCCTTATGATGAAAGCATGACCTGCCCGCACTGCGGTGAAAAAGGAATACTGGACATCATATTCGACTACGGCTACATCAAAAAGAGCTTCAACCGGGAAACGCTGGCGAATGACCGCACGAACAGCATGTGGCGCTATGCGCCGCTGATGCCGCTCAAGCCGCGGGATTTTTCGCCGTTCCTGCGCGTGGGCTGGACGCCGCTTTATCCTTCCCGCCGCCTGGGGGCGGAGCTTGGCCTCCGCGCATTGTACATTAAAGACGATGGCCTGAACCCGACGGCTTCGCTGAAAGACCGTGCCTCCGGCGTGGCGGTGGCGAAGGCGGTGGAACTTGGGTATGACACTATCGCATGCTCGTCTACGGGCAACGCGGCATCTTCCTGCGCGGGCAATGCAGCGCGCATGGGGCTCAAAACTGTTATTTTCGTGCCGCAGCGCGCGCCGGAAGGCAAGGTGGCCCAGCTCATGATCTTCGGTGCGAAGGTTGTATCCGTCAAAGGAGACTACAAGGCGACGTTCGATCTTTCCAAGGCGGCTATCGAAAAATATGGCTGGTACAACCGCAACGCGGGCATCAACCCCATCCTGACGGAGGGGAAGAAGACCGTCGCGCTCGAAATAGCGGAGCAGCTCAACTGGGAGCCCACGGATTGGGTCGCCGTTTCGGTTGGCGACGGCTGTACCATCGGCGGCGTGTACAACGGCTTCCATGATCTCTATGAGCTCGGCATGATCGAGCGCATTCCGAAGATCCTTGGCGTGCAGTCCACCGGGTGCTGCCCGTTTGTGGATGCGGCGCGGGAGAATCGCCCGCTCGTGCCTGCGGAGGAAAACACCCTTGCGGATTCCATCGCCGTGGGTGTGCCGCGCAACCCCGTGAAAGCGCTCCGGGCCGTGTCCGCCTCAAAAGGCGCGTGGATCGCCGTATCGGATGAAGAGATTCTCGATGCCATGCGCGTGCTCGGCCACACGGAGGGCGTGTTCGGCGAACCCGCGGGCGTCACTGCAACGGCCGGTGTGCGCCGTGCGGTGCAGGAGGGGCTGATCCGCCCGGAGGAGACTGTGACCGTCATCAGCACGGGCAGCGGCCTTAAGGATGTAAAGAACGCGCTGCGCGCGGCGGGCTCGCCTACGCTGTGCGAACCGAGCCTCGCTGCGCTGGACAACAGCGGGCTGCTGTGATAAAATACATCCGTTGCACACGCCCGGCATAATTAAGAGTTTCGGGCGTGCGCCTGTTTCTTTCGCGGCAATCCCGCGAATGCGCGCCGGGCAAAAGGTATTCGGATCCCCTTCGCTTTTGCCTGAGCATGCCGGGAAGAGCGTCCCGGCATCTTCGTGCCGCAGGCTTCTGCGGCTGCGCTTACGGTTGCAATGCCTCTCACGGGGCTTAAAATGAAGCAACAATAATAAGGAGGATTACAAAAATGAGGAAAATCATCGCGGCGATTCTTTGTCTTGTCATGGCACTTAGCCTCGTAGCGTGCAGCCAGCCCGCTGCGAACCCGGATGACAACGGCGAGAAGGAAGTCAAGAAGCTTGCTTTTGCGGATGTGATCGGCACAGCGCTCGGCTCCGTCCATGTGGAAACTGAGGGCGTCGATTATTCCAACATGAAGATCGGCTTCATCCATGTCTCTGACCCGTCCGACATGGGCTACACCTACAACCACAACAACGGCACGGAAAAGATGAAAGCGACCCTTGGCCTCAAGGATGAGCAGATCATCAACAAGTTCAACATCGCGGAGGACAACGCGGCGGTCATTCAGGCGGCCAACGAGCTCATCGCGGAAGGCTGCAACCTGATCTTTGCCACGAGCTTCGGCCATGAGAACGGCATCATGGAAGTTGCTAAGGAGCATCCGGAAGTGCAGTTCTGCCATGCCACCGGCTATCAGGCCAGCTTCATGGGCATTGAGAACCACCACAACTACTTTGGCCGCATCTATGAAGCCCGTTACCTTTCCGGTATCGTTGCGGGCCTCAAGGCCAAGGAAATCGGCAACAACGTGCTCGGCTATGTTGCGGCCATGCCTTTTGCTGAGGTCATCTCCGGCTTCACCGCGTTCTACCTTGGCGCAAAGAGCGTCAACCCGGATGTCACCATGAAGGTCATGTACACCGGCTCCTGGAACGACCCCACCAAGGAAGCGCAGAATGCACAGGCTCTCATTGATGCGGGCTGCGGCGTTATCTCCCAGCACTGCGACTCCACCGCTCCAGCTACCGTTGCGGAAGAAAAGGGCGCTTTCCATATTGGCTACAACTCCAGCATGATCGACGTTGCTCCGAACGCCTCCCTCACGAGCGCGATTTGGGATTGGTCCCAGTACCTCGTGTATGCCACCACCTGCGTAGCCAAGGGCGAGCCCATTGACACCGACTGGATGGGCGGTCTGTACGACGGCGTTTGCATGCTTGCTGACCTCAACGAGAACATCCTTGCGGAAGGCACTGTTGAGGCTGTAAAGGCTGCTTACAACGGTATCCTGGATGGCAGCGTGCAGGTATTTGCCGGCCCGTATCATGGCGAAGGCGTTGACTTTGACGGCAACGTAGTCACCATCGATATCGCGGAAGGCGAATGGTATGTGGAGAACGAGACGGTCTCCGCTCCGTCCTTCAACTTCATTATTGACGGCGTTGAAGTGATCGGCGAATAACATCACAAACCATGGCAGGGCTGCCGCTTGGCAGCTCTGCCATTACTTTACACAGCATATCAGGAAAATGACAAAACGAGGCTTTTCAGGATATGGATGGGCACGCAGCGCATGTCCATCCATATCCTGAAGGGGAGGCGAATGCATGGAACAGATCCAATACGCAGTCGAAATGCGCGGCATCCGAAAAACATTCGGCAAGGTCGTAGCGAACAACAATGTCAGCCTTTCTTTGCGCAAAGGCGAAATCCTTGCGCTTCTGGGCGAGAATGGGAGTGGCAAGACCACGCTCATGAACATGCTTGCGGGCATTTATTACCCGGATCATGGCGAGATATTCATCCAGGGGAAGGAAGTGCAGATCCGTTCTCCCAAGGATGCGTTTGACCTTGGCATTGGCATGATCCACCAGCACTTCAAGCTTGTGGACGTGCTGACCGCGGCGGAAAATATCATACTGGGCCTTCCGGGCGGCGTACAGCTGGACCGGCGGGAGGCGGCTTCGCGCATCCGCGAGATCAGCGGGAAGTATGGTTTTGAGATCGATCCGAACAAGAAAATCTACAACATGGCGGTTTCCGAAAAGCAGACCGTCGAGATTGTGAAGGTGCTCTATCGGGGTGCGGATATCCTCATTCTGGACGAGCCTACCGCCGTCTTAACGCCGCAGGAAACAAAGAAGCTGTTTGACGTGCTCCGCGCCATGAAGACCGACGGAAAATCCATCATCATCATCACGCATAAGCTGCATGAGGTGCTTGACGTTTCCGACCGCGTGGCCATCCTGCGCAAGGGCGAATACATCGGCACGGTGGAGACGGCGGAGGCTACGCAGCAGTCGCTGACCGAGGCGATGGTCGGCCGCAGCATCAGCCTTGAGATCGAGCGCCCCGTGGTGGAAAACAAGGAAGAGATGCTCAAGGTAAACGGGCTTACCTGCATCGATGCGGAGGGCGTACCCGCTGTGCGGGATGTGAGCTTCACGGCCTATGGCGGCGAGATCCTGGGCGTTGCGGGCGTTGCGGGCTCCGGCCAGAAGGAGCTTTGCGAGGCGATCGCGGGGCTTTACCATGTGAAGGCGGGCGAAGTTTCCTTCCGAACCGCTCAGGGGTTTGAGAACATCGTTGGCCTGAAGCCGGATGAGATCTTCAAAAAGGGCGTGTCGCTGGCGTTCGTGCCGGAGGACAGGCTCGGCATGGGCCTCGTGGGCTCCCTCGACATGGTGGATAATATGCTCATCCGCAGCTACAAGGACAACAAGGGCCCGCTTGTGGACCGCAAAACGCCGAAAAAGGTCTGCGACGAGCTGATTGAAGCGCTCGAAATCGTAACGCCCGGCACATCGACTCCGGTACGGCGGCTTTCCGGCGGCAACGTGCAGAAGGTGCTCCTCGGGCGCGAGATCCACTATAACCCCAAGGTGCTGATGGTCGCTTACCCGGTGCGCGGGTTGGACATCAACTCCTCGTTCAAAATCTATGACCTGCTCAACGAGCAGAAGAAAAAGGGCGTCGCGGTCATCTTTGTGGGAGAGGATCTGGACGTTCTGATGGAGATTTCGGACCGCATCATGGTGCTCTGCGGCGGAATGCTTACGGGCATTGTGGATCCGCGGAAGGTCACGAAAGAGGACGTCGGCCTTCTGATGGTACACACCGGCGGAGAGAAGGAGGTTGAAGCATGAAGAGACGGGCAGAACACAAAGAACCCTTCGTGCGCATGGCGAAGCGCGCATCCATTGCGCCGGCCACGGCCTGGATGATCCGCGGGGCGGCGCTGCTCGGTGCATTGCTGATGGGCGCGTTGCTGCTGCTCATCCTTGGCCACGAGCCGCTTCGGATCTACCGTGAGATGGCGCGCGGCGCGTTCGGCGGCGCAATGTACTTAAAGGAGACGGCGCGCACGGCAGTACCGCTGCTGATCTCGGCCATCGGCATCGCGTTTGCGTTCAAGATGCAATTCTGGAACATCGGTGCGGAAGGGCAGATCCTTGTGGGCGCGATCGCGGCTTCCGCGGTAGCCATCTATTATGACGCACAGTTTGCGGCCTGGGCGGCGGAAACGGGCAGCGTTCTGCCGCGGGTGCTCCTGCTTCTGCTCATGTTTTTCGCGGCGGTGGTTGCAGGCGGCATTTATGGCCTTGTTCCCGCGATCTTCAAATCCAAGTGGGGCACGAACGAGACGCTCTTTACGCTGATGCTCAACTACATCGCCCTGCAGTATGTGAAGTTCCTGACTTACCAGCCTGCGTGGAAAATGGCGGGCACTTCGTTCCCGAAGGTCCGCATGTTTGACCCGATCGCAACGCTGCCGAAAGTGCTTGGCGTACACATCGGCTGGATCTTCGCGCTGTTGCTTGTGGTGCTTGCATACTTCTACCTGACGCGCACCAAGCAGGGCTATGAGATCGCTGTTGTGGGCGAATCCACGAACACCGCGCGCTATGCGGGCATCAATGTTTCGAAGGTGTATCTCCGCACGATGTTCCTTTCCGGCGCGCTCTCCGGCTTTGCCGGGTATTTGATCTGCGCCGGTGCGGACGGTACGCTCACCGAAAACACCGCAGGCGGCATCGGCTTCACGGCGATCACCGTTGCGTGGCTTGCGAAGATGAACCCGTTTGCGATGCTCATCGTGGCCATT
>JALFDW010000019.1 GCA_022778545.1 bacterium
CTCTGCCTTACCGCTTGGCTATGGCGCCAATGTGGAGCGGGAGACGGGGCTCGAACCCGCCACCTCCGCCTTGGCAAGGCGGCGCTCTACCAAATGAGCTACTCCCGCAGTGGTGCCTCAGAGTGGACTTGAACCACCGACACAGGGATTTTCAGTCCCTTGCTCTACCAACTGAGCTACCGAGGCAAATGGCGACCCGGAGGGGGCTCGAACCCCTGACCTCCAGCGTGACAGGCTGGCATTCTAACCAGCTGAACTACCGGGCCGTATGGTGGGAGCAACAGGGCTCGAACCTGTGACCCCTTGCTTGTAAGGCAAGTGCTCTCCCAGCTGAGCTATGCTCCCAGTTTGCAGCGCCCTGTTGCAACTGCAAGAGATAGTATACCTTATTCATACAATCCGTGTCAACGATAAATTCAAAAGAAAATGCGCAAAATTTGAAATAGGCCGTGTTGGATGCTGCAGCTGCACACGCCTTTTGCTGCATCCCCTTGATGAATGTGTGGGTATTTGTCGAAATGATGTATATAAATTTAATAAAAATATTTTTAAATATCAGCAAAACGAATGCGGATGCAAACTCTGCCTTCAGAAAAAGTGACGTGCAATATATTGCGTTTTTCGAAATGCTTCAGCACATTATCGTGCGGCATGACAAGATTTTGCTAAGTTTTGCCATAACTATTGCGATAAAATGAAACACATGGTATATTGAAATTGCGTTAAATGATTGTTGATACATGCTTCAAAGCTAAAACGTCATATTATTTATTTTCAGGAGGAATGCGACTTATGCTCAGTTATCCAAAGACGCCCGCCATGGCCTTGCGCGCGATTGGAATGCACCCCAAATACGCTGGCTACGGTTATACCGTAGAAATCCTGAAAATCACAAAAAATCACCCGGAATACACTTACAGGCTGGCTAAGGCCGTCTATCCGCAGATCATGGAAAAGTTTGGCTGTACGCGCTCTGCGCTTGACCGCAATATTCGTTTCGCGATTGAACGAACCTGGGAAAACGGAAATCAGGTGTTGCTCCAACACCTCTTCGGCGCGTTTGGGACAAATTGGATTCCCACAAACACGGAGTTTATCTCCGTGCTGACCGACCTCGTGCTGCATGGTTCAATTGATGATCTTTCCGCCGATTCAGTCGCGGAAGCGCGATGAGTTGCTCTACTAAAGTAACTATTCCGACGATTCAGCCCATCCGCTATTTGCGGAAGGCTTTTTTGCTGCAGCGCTGTTTGCAGCCGAATATGCAGCAAAGCCGCAGGCATTGCATCGCTGCCATATTTGCGGTATCATAGCTGCAGGAAGGATATGCTCTGCAGATGCCCCGGATTGTTGCACCGGTTCGACGCAGGGATGGGCATTGCAGCAGGCTGCCTTCTGCGCGTACAGAGTGATCCGATATTATAAAGGAGAATTTGCATTATGGTCATCATTGAAATGGAAAACGGCGGCATCATCAAGCTCGAACTCGACGCTGCCGCAGCTCCGAACACCGTGAAGAACTTCCTTTCCCTTGTGGACAAGGGCTATTATGACGGCCTCACGTTTCACCGCATCATCCCTGGCTTTATGATTCAGGGCGGCTGCCCGGACGGCACCGGCATGGGCGGGCCGGGTTACAGCATCAAGGGCGAATTCACGATGAATGGCATCCCGAACCCCATCAAGCACAAGCGCGGCGTGATCTCCATGGCGCGCGCCATGAACCCGAATTCCGCAGGCTCCCAGTTCTTCATCATGCATCAGGATGCGCCGCATCTGGATGGCCAGTATGCCGCCTTCGGCCATGTGGTGGAAGGAATGGATGTGGTGGATGCCATCGCCGCTGTCCCCACGGGTTATGCTGACCGCCCCATCGAGCCTGTGCGCATCAAAAAAGTGACGCTCGAAGGGGAAAAGGTGGAAGAGCCGGAGAAGATGTAAAGAGTTTTGCTGAAAGAACCGCATCAATAAAAAATAAAAGGAGCGCGAAAGCGCTCCTTTCGGTTTTTAGGGCAGCGGGAAAAATCAATTTGCGGAAAGGGTGGCTTCCCATGCCTCCCCGAACAGCAGCGCTCCCAGCTGCGTATACAGCGCGCTGCTGCCCGGAGCGTAAAACACCTGCGGAGCGTTTGGGTCGCCAAGCCTGAGCATTGCAGGGCCTTCGGCAAACACAAGCACGCTTGCGTCGAAGCCTTCCGATGAAATCAGAAAATAATGCGCCGGGCCCTGAAAGCTTTCGCCCTGCCCGCGGAAGAGCGTCGCAAATGCCGAACGCACTGCAGGGGCATCGTTGAGTGTGGAACGCACGGCTTCCGCATCATATGCGGCGGGCACGCCGGGCAGCGGGGAGAACAGTTCAACATAGCTGATCTCCGCCTCATTCGGAAGTAGATTCTTCTGCGGGAAATAATACGCGGCAAGCAGTGCAAGGCAGAGAGCGAGCACGGCCGCACAGGCCACTTTGGCGCGCTTCCCTTTGCGGCGGAACAGGAGAACGATTGCCGCAATGGCGGCTACCCACAGGAGAAGGATCAGAACGCTTAAAAACTTTGCCATGGTCTCTCCTTTCTGAAATGGATGATGTTTGTGTCTCAGGCGATTTCGGTTTAACGATACTGTTCTAAAAAACAACGATGAATAACAACTCTATGCTCCTATATTTTCGCATGGTACTGTATGCCATGTCAAGCATTCCGTTGGCTGCATAAGCAGCGCTGCGCAAAGCCAAAATATGCGCATGAGCAAAGCAAAGGATGCGATTGCGGCGTTGTTCGCCGCCATAACGGAGCGGAAGCCTTCCGCCATCTGCTATGCGCCGGATGAGGATTACGGCGCGTTTCTCGCGCGCCACACGGCGGATGATGAGGCGCTTGCGGCACAGCGGAACACAGAGCTGCACTTCATGCCAAAATTCCTCATCCGGCTGTTTTCGGAGGAAGAGGAGACGCTTGCGGCGCGCACGCGCGCATCGCTTCAGGCACAAAGCTATGTGAACTGGGCATTTGCGGGCAGCAGGCAGGAGGCGTTTGACTTCGTCATCTTTTTAGCCGGGGGCGACATGCTTGCCCCGGATGCGTTGTTTTGCTTTGCGGAAGCATACAATGCTGACCCGGCGGCGGAACTGCTGTACGCGGATGAGGACGTGCGCCTGCCGGACGGTACGCGCGCCGACCCGCTCTGCAAGCCGGAATACTCCGAACTGACACAGCTTTCCTATAATATGCTGGGGCGGCCGCTCGCGGTATCGCACGGACTCTATATGCGCGCAGGCGGCCTTGAGATTCCGGAGAAGGGGGAGAACTTTCCGGCTGTGGAATATGATTATGCGCTCCGCTGTGCCGCGCATACGCGCCATGTCAGGCACATCCCGCGCATTCTCTGCACGCGGGGAAAGCGCCCAGAACAGATCCCTTCCGCGGCGGGCATTGCGGCGGTGGATGCTTATCTTGCCGCAACGGGGCAGTCGGGCGCAGCGGCGACAGGGGCATTTGCAGGCAGCTTCCGCGTCCGCGTTCCGCTTGGGCGGAGCGGGCGCACGGCAATCGTGATCCCGAACCGCAACGGGGCAGATGCGCTCCGGCGGCTGCTCGAAAGCATCGAGGAATACGAAGCCTTTGAACGGTATGAGCTGATCATCGCCGATGGCGACAGCCGCGACCCGCGTACGCTGCGCTACTATGATATTCTTCAAAAGAACAAGGCGGCAAAGATCGTGCGCGGTACGCAGAACAGCTTTGCCCAACTGTGCAATCTGGGAGCGGCGGAGGCGGAGAGCGAAGCGTTGCTGTTTCTCAGCCGTGATGCGCAGGTGCTCACGCCGGATTGGCTGCGTGCGCTGCGGGAACAGCTTTCCCGGCCGGGCGTAGGCGCAGCCGGCGGGAAGCTCATCAGCACGGGACGGCGCATCCTTTCTGCCGGCGCTGTAGCGGGCTTGTGCGGCTGGGCGGACAGCCCCTATGCGGGCGAACCGGATGACACCGCCGAGCTGCGTAAAAACCTTTTTATCAATTCCATCCGCCAGGTGACGCTGCTTTCCGGCGCATGCATGATGGTGCTTACGGAGACGTTCCAAACCATGAGCGGGTTCGATGAAACGTTTGTGGAGGCGGGCGCGGATCTGGATTTCTGCCTCCGCCTGTTCCGGCGGGGACTTGCCTCAGCCTATACGCCGTTTGCCGCGCTGTTGCTGCATGGCGCACTGCCGCGCATTGCGGACGCTTCCGCTCTGACACGCATGCGCTGCTATGATACGCTGCGGCCCATGCTCTCTTCGGGCGACCCCTTTTTCAGCCCGCATTTTGATTATTCCTCTGTGATACCTGTGGTTTGCGCTGAGCCGAAACCGCCGCTTTTGACGCATCAATACGACGTTTGATTGCAAATAACGCCATGAACGGGTATACTGGTTGAAAAGCATCTCGCACGGAGGAGAGAACGAATTGCGGATCGGCCAGTTTACAGATACTTTTTATCCGATCGTGGACGGCGTGGGGCGTGTCGTATTCAACTATGCGACACATCTGCCGCGCCTTGGACATGAGTGTTATGTGATCGCCCCGATGATGGATACCGGCTATCGCGGCGGCTTTCCGTTTGAACTTGTTGATTTCACGGGGACTTCGCTGCCGGGCTCCCCGCAATATAAAGCAGGAGTTGCCATTCTGGATCGCCACTACCATGCGCGCATCGCGAACGTGCCGCTCGATGTGATCCATGCCCATGCGCCCTTTTCCGCAGGGATGGAGGCACTTCGGCTCACAGCAAAGCGCGACATTCCGCTCATTGGTTCGTTCCATTCCAAATACTATGATGACTTTTATAAAGCGACGGGGAATGAGGCGCTTGCAAACCTCGGCGTAAAGTTCGTGATCGAATTTTATGACCGCTGCGATGAAGTATGGGCGGTCAGCAAGTCCTCCGCCGAAGTCCTGCGCGGCTACGGGTATGAAGGGGACATCGTCGTGATGGAAAACGGCACGGAGATTCGCCCCATCGTCCCGGAGAATGCGGAACGCGCCGCGGCGCAGTTTGCCATCCCAAAGGGCAAGCCGGTGCTCCTTTATGTGGGCCAGATGGACTGGAAAAAGAACATCCTGCATATCCTTGAAGCGGCGGCGCTTCTTGCGGCGCAGGGGAGCGCTTTCACGCTTGTGCTTGCAGGGCAGGGCGCGGATGCGGAAGCGATCCGGGAAAAAGCGGAAACGCTTGGGATCGGCAAGGACACCATCCTTACCGGGCATGTTACGGATACCGCGCTGCTGGACGGGCTTTACGCGCTGGCGGATCTTTTTGTGTTCCCTTCGCTGTATGATACGTTTTCGCTTGTGCTGCGCGAGGCTGCTGCGATGGGCACGCCTGCCGTCGTAACGCGCGGCGGAAGCCCTGCGGAGCCGATCATAGATGGGGAAAACGGCTTCCTTGCAGAGAATACGCCGGAGGACCTTGCCCGCGTGATCGGAAAGGCGCTGGCTGACCCGGCTGCGCTCTGCACCATCGGAGAGCGGGCGCGCAGCAGCATTCCCATCGCATGGGAAACGATCATGGAGAACGTTGTCGCGCGCTACACGGCGTTGATGGAACGTTCGCAGAAGGGCGAGCTAAAGCACCGGCACGACGTTTTGCGAGACATTTTGGCACAACGAATGCACGAATGGCAGAAGCTGCGTGAATCCGCCCGTATTTCATCAAAAAAGGGTTGACATTTTTCTGAAATTCGGTATAATAGAACCCGCGTGAGATTTGTGCTCGGTTCGTCTAGTGGCCTAGGACACCGCCCTCTCACGGCGGGAACAGGGGTTCGACTCCCCTACCGGGTACCAGATAAGGTCGATAGTTTTGATGCGGAAGTGTGTGAAACTATCGGCCTTTTCTTTTTGCAAAAGTGCCTGTAGAGCCAGGCTTTTCGGCACTTTTGCTGTTGCTCCGGTGCGGCCGTTGGCCGTGGCCGAGCGGTCAGGGAAGTATCTTTTTCAACGTTTCCAGCATGCGATCAGGCCGAATTGGTTTGACGATAAAGCCTTTCGCTCCGAGAGCCAGGCATTCGTTCACATATGAATCCTGCCCCATGGCAGCCAACATTACCACAACGGCGGTTTTGTCCATTGCAAGGATCTTTTTCAGGGCAGTCACGCCGTCCATCACCGGCATGGTAATGTCAAGCAGCACCAGATCCGGCTGCTCTTTGGCATAAAGATCCGCGGCTGCCTGGCCGTTGTCCGCCTCAGCCGCAACAAGATACCCGTTTTTCTTGAGCACATCGCACGCCGTCGCACGATGAAAAGCAGCATCATCACAGACAAGAACTTTGTAAGCCATATCTATTCTCCTTAAAAAATAATTTCCAAATTAGTTCTATCATTGAATTATAACAGATATTTGTAAGACTTTCTATCCATTTTGCGTTGCCGGACAAAGCATCATATGATCCCTGATGGCTTAACGGTATTATGAGGACTTTGCCTGCATCCGAAAGAACTTCCAGCTCCGCGGGAAGTGCGTTTTATTACGAAATTGTAAATAAAAACATGACAGAATAAAGAATAGTTGACCACAGAAAGAACGTATGCTATGTTGTAAATATCAGGAAAACACATCGCAACGCATGAAACGAAATGATTCAATTTCAAATGGGGGATGAATTTATGAGCCATGACCGTAAAAAAGCCTGTTTCGCTCTGTTTGTGGCGCTCTGCTTTGCGGTGGGCGTCAGTCTGCCGGTTTCGGCGGGCGCGGTGAAATGCTGCCACCGGAATATGTCCGGCACGATAGTGCATGAGTATGTGAAAAGGGATGAGGGGATGCACTGGGACACCTGCAGGTCGGTGCTGCAATGCCAAAACTGCGGGTACGTTTATTCCAGCCAGATTTACAGAAAGCCGAAGAGACACGTCTTTATCTGCACCGATGCGGGGCATGTGCCGGGCGAGGCGGAGCACCGTTACGAAAAACGCTGCCGCGATTGTGGGTGCGCTGAAACCGGGAGTGCATTTCTGCTTCCCTGCTGCAAACCGTGCTGCAGCAAACGCGCAGAAGGGCAAGCGGCGCATTAAGGCCGCCGTGGGTGCGGGGCTCGTGCAGAAAAAACCACAGGAGCTGATGCGGGAGGGGAAGGAATAAAACTGAGAAAACATGCCTATGCAAAGGAAAAACATATTTTATAAAAACGGATAAATTATATATAATATATTTTTCAAATTGCGGTTGACATATATCATCCTGTGCTTTACAATACAACTACAGATATATATTAACTTACGAAGCAAAACATCAAGGCGTAAATTCCACAAAAAACTGACCTTAACCACGACCCCGTGTGTGCAGCCCCGAAACTCCCTTTCTCCGATAACGAAGCTGCCGAGATGGCATAAGGACACAAAAAAGAACAAGGAGGAATCCAACATGAAACAAATGAGAAGCTCCCCCGTTGCTTTGTTGCTTGCCCTTCTGCTTGTGCTGACCCTTGTGGGCGGCATTGCGGTGACGGCGTATGCAAGGGCATGCAGTCATGTCTATGGAACGCCGACAATAACGGTGAGATACGCAGAAAAGAATTCTAGCGGCCATACCGTTATTACAACGACGACAAAGGTTTGTAGGGTGTGCGGACATGTAGATGAAACAGTTACCTCTGTGCGAGAATCGCATGACATCCACATGTATGACCTTGGCCACAACCTCGGTCAGGCGACGCATACCTTCCACTGGCGTTGTGATATTTGCCTCTGGGTGCAGCGCACGCAGACCATCCCCTGTGAGGGGCCGCCGTGCCCCGCGCCGTATGGCTTTCAGCTGCGTCCCGAGGTTCAATAGAGCATATGCCTTGAACGCCTGAACCGATGACGCCGGGGCTGCACACCCACTAACAGCACAACATAAGGGAAGCCGGCGCGCTTCCTTTTAGCTTCATAACGAATTCAATTTAATATACGTTTAATATAAAGGAGACATCGCCATGCTGAAACACGAATTCCACGCGCTTTTCCGCGCCCCGTGGCGCACGGGGCTGTTCGCGCTGCTGCTGGCTGCTGCTGTGGCGGCGGCGAGCCTTGGCGGCGGCCTGCTTGCGGCGACGGCACAGGGGATGGCGGAGCTTTCCGCACAGTATACGACAATCGCCGTGGTAAAAAACAACGTGGGAAAAGACCCGGTGCAGTGTGAGGCGCTGCTTTCCTTTGCGGAGCAGACGAAATATGGCCGTGCGGACCGGCGCAGGATATACGGCGGCTATAGCCCCGGGATCCACACGGCAACTTCGCTGAAGGAGACATGGGAGCTGGAGATAAACAGCCGCTACTCTACATATGAGGAATATGAATATATAACGACGCATGATGAGAACAGAATATGGGACATACCGGGCAACGCTTCCTGCTTCGATGATGAGTATGCAGACGTTGTCCTGATTGCCACCTGCATGGAGGATATTCCGGATATCGTGGAGGAGTGGACGGGGCCGGAGATCATTAAACTGCCGGGCGGCACGATCATTGAAATCAACCCGGAATCGCCGGACACATCGGATATTCTGCGAAGCGGAAACTGGCGGTTCCGCATAGACGAAGTCCTGACGGCCCACGAAAGCTATGAGATCCCGGAGACAATGCTGCATGCTTATTTTGAGGATGACGATCCGGAGTTCGGCGACGCGCTGAGCAGCATAAACTATTACGAGGTGGGGAAGCAGTACCTGATCGTTGGAAAAATAGGATGGAACTGTTTTTTCGGCGAAGCGCCATGGTTCAGCACGGATGGATATACAAGCTTTTCGCGCATGCCAACGGAAACGGGAGAGTACGTCAGGACGTTGACTGCGAAAGTGGTCTACCGAATGGAGACGGTGGGCACGCTGGAGGAAACGCTTGCCGGGCCGGACGGAGTATTGATGGAGGAACGCATGCGGAAGGCGGAGATCAGTCAGAACAGCGTCACGGTATTTGCGACGCAACGCCTTAATAGTTTCATGCAGTTCAATCGGAACGACCTTTACATTACTGCCGGGCGGGATTTCACGGCGGAGGAGCACGCGGAGGGCGCCCCCGTCTGCGTTATCAGCGAGAAGCTTGCGCAGCTGAACGGGCTTTCAGTTGGAGATACGGTGCCGTTTTCGCTGTATGAAGTATCCGCCAGTTGCGACACATACAACTCAAATATTGATAACAAGTGGTACAGAAAGATATCCATTGACCCGATCGAGCTTCAGCCGGAGCGGGAGCATACGATCGTAGGGCTGTTCAACACGCCGGAATGGCAGCATTATGAAAACGTGGCCACATTCTCACAGAACACGGTGTTCATTCCCGCAGACCCGGAGATGGCGCTTGAAAATATCTATGTTCCGCCGATGATGTACGCGGTGATCGTGCAGAACGGGCACGGGGAAGATTTCCTTGCGGAGATGGAAGCGCTGGAGCCGGGCAGCAGCAATAACTTCGTGATCTACGATCAGGGATATTCCGAGGTCGCACCGGCGATGGAGGCGTTCGCA
>JALFDW010000041.1 GCA_022778545.1 bacterium
CTCCGGGAATCTGGAAGCCGTAGAACTTCTGCTTGAAATACTGGGCGGGGCATTTTCCGGCTACGGTCAGATAGCCCTGGGATTTCAGCTCTCTGTTCATTTCCCGGACAATCTGATATGCCTTGCTACGGCTGATGCCCATGATCTCCGCCACCTCTGACGCTGTGATAAACTGTGCTCTCATAGTACCTCCTGTTTCAATGTGATTTTTCTCAGTCTGCGTATCTTTTGTTCACGCTCCTTTTCCCAGTCTCTCCGAAATACGCACCCTGAGTACATATTTTATTATACGCACACAAGATGCATCTGTCAAGCCTTTAGAAAATAAAAATATGTACTTGCAATTCGCTTTATTCTGTGGTATGATATGGACGAGGTGAATCAGACATGGACAATTTCGATTATCCCGCCATTGGGCAGAGAATCAAGCAGCTCCGAAAACGCAAAGGGCTGAACCAGACCGAGCTGGCACAAATGCTGAAAAAATCTCTCCGCACCGTACAGAAGTACGAAACCGGAGAGATTGAAGTGTCGATTGCCGTTGTCAATCAGATCGCAGACCTGCTGGACACGACCTCAACCTATATTCTTGGGTATGAATCCAGCACGACGCAGATCAGGACGCTTGCCGACGTGATGGACTTCCTCTTTAAGCTGGAAACGGTAGAGGGCATCGACTTCAAGATCAATGTGCAGAAGCCGCCCCGCAGCAAGCAATGGGAGTGCTCCATTTCTTTTGATGGAAAGAGCACGGCGGAGTTCAACGCGGATATGTGCCTGTTTCTTGAACAGTGGGAGGACGAGCGCAGCGAGCTTCGCGCCTATAACTCCACGCAAGCGGCATACAAGCGGTGGAAGGAGCAGACTTTGGCATATTACGCCGCGAACGCAGTCAAATGCACAGAGCCGGAGGAGCTTGACCGCGATGAGCGAATCGCAAAGCGGACGGAGTTTCTGGAAAAGGAATACGGTAAAAGCGAGAGTAACGAGTGAATAACCTGATCAAAGCCTGATTCTTGAGGGAAGGAGGTAAAAATGTCAGTAACAAAAGACGGCGACACCGGTCGCTGGATGTCCCAGATCCGCGTGACGGACTGGACAGGCAAGACCGTCCACAAGAAGAAGCGTGGCTTTGCCACCAAGAAGGAAGCCCTGCAATGGGAACGTGACTTTATCAGCCAATCCACGGGCAGCCTCGGCATGACCTTCGGTGACTTCATCTCTCTGTATGTCAAGGATATGGAGCACCGCCTCAAGCCATCCACCGTTGCCAGCAAGAAATGGCTGATCGACCTGAAGGTAACGCCTTTCTTCAAGAAAATTCCGCTGAACGAGATCAAGCCCACTCACGTGCGCCAATGGCAGAACTCCCTGACCAGCTACCGGGATGAAAACGGCAAGCCTTACGCCCAGACCTATCTCAAGTGCATCAACAACCAGCTCACGGCGATTTTCAACTACGCAGTCAAATACTATGGGCTGAAAGAAAATCCCTGCCACAAGGCGGGGAGCATGGGCAAGAAGAAAGCCGATGAAATGCTGTTCTGGACAAAGGACGAGTTCCAGACATTTATCGAGAGCATGAAAGACCGTCCCGCCAGCTACACGGTATTCATGACCATGTACTACACGGGGATTCGGGAGGGAGAGCTGCTGGCACTCACACCGTCGGACATCGACTTCGAGAAGAAGACCCTGACGGTGAACAAGAGCTATCAGCGCCTCGGCAAAGAGGATATTATCACCACTCCGAAAACACCGAAAAGCATCCGTACTATCCCTATTCCCGACGGCCTTTGCAACTGTTTGCAGGAGTATATGTCCCATTGCTACGGGCTGCAAAAGGACGACAGGCTCTTTCCCTACACCAAGAGCTTTCTGTACCACGAAATGGAGTACGGCTGCAAGGCTTCGGGCGTGAAGCGGATACGGGTGCATGACATTCGACACAGCCACGCCAGCCTGCTGGTGGAGATGGGCTTCTCTCCGCTGCTGATCGCGGAGCGGCTCGGACATGAAAAGGTACAGACAACGATGGACACGTACAGTCACCTGTACCCCAACAAGCAGGTGGAGGTAGCCAGACAGCTTGACGGCATTATGCCGTGAGCCTCTGGCTACAAAAATCGCTGCAAATGTAGCCAATTTGTAGCCGCTAAAAAAGAAAAATCCTGAAAAACGCTGTATTACCAACGCTTTTCAGGATTCATAAAAACACTAAATATTTATTCCCACTCGATCGTTCCCGGCGGCTTTGACGTGATGTCGTAGACGACGCGGTTGACGTGGGGCACCTCGCCTATGATGCGCTCGGAGATGCGCCGGAGGACGGGGTAGGGAATCTCCGCCCATTCCACGGTCATGGCGTCGGTGGAGGTCACGGCGCGCACGCCGATGGCGTAATCGTAGGTGCGCTGGTCGCCCATCACGCCCACGGAGCGCATGCCGGTGAAAACGGTGAAATACTGCCAGATCTTTTCGGCAAGGCCGGCTGCGGCGATCTCCTGCCGGAAGATATAGTCGCTCTGGCGCAGGATGGCGAGCTTTTCTTCCGTGACCTCGCCCAGCACGCGGATCGCAAGGCCGGGGCCGGGGAAGGGCTGGCGCCATACGAGCTCATGCGCAATGCCGAGCGATTCGCCGAGCGCGCGCACTTCATCCTTAAAGAGCATGCGCAGCGGTTCGATGAGGCCCTTGAAGCCGATGTCCGCAGGCAGGCCGCCCACGTTGTGGTGGCTCTTGATCTTCGCGCCCGTCTGCGTGCCGCTTTCGATCACGTCCGGGTAGATCGTGCCCTGCAAGAGCCAGTCCGCTCCGCCGAGCTTCTTCGCTTCTTCTTCAAATACGCGCACGAATTCCGTGCCGATGATCTTGCGCTTCTGCTCCGGATCGGTCACGCCCGCGAGCTTGCCGAGGAAGCGCTCCCGCGCGTCCACTTTGATGATGTTGAGGTTAAGCTTGTCGCGGTAGAAGCTGATGACTTCCTCCGCTTCATGGTGGCGCAGGAGGCCGTGATCCACGAAGATGCAGGTCAACCTGTCGCCGATGGCGTTGTGCACCAGTACGGAGGCGACGGAGGAATCCACGCCGCCGGAGAGTGCGCCGAGCACTCTGCCTTCGCCCACCTGTGCGCGGATCTGCGCGATGAGCGTGTCCGCCAGGCCGGCGGGGGAATAGGTGCAGGCGCAGCCGCAGATCTCCCGGAGGAAATTGCGGAAGATCAGTTCGCCTTTGGGCGTATGGGCCACTTCCGCGTGGAACTGGATGCCGTAAAGCCTGCGCGCATCGTCCGCAAACGCGGCGAAGGGGCAGTTATCCGTCTCCGCAATGGCGGAGAAGCCCGAGGGCATTCCGAACACGGAGTCGTTGTGGTTCATCCAGACGATCCCGGAATCAAGCCCGCGGAGGAGCGGGTGATCCGTCATGCGGATGGGCGTACGGCCGTATTCACGCACAGGGGCGGCTTCGATGCGGCCGCCGAACACCTTTGCGATGTACTGCATGCCGTAGCAGATGCCAAGCACGGGCACCCCGAGCGAGAAGATCGCGTCGTAGCAGGCCTTTGCGCCCTCGGCATACACGCTGTCCGGCCCTCCGGTGAGGATGAGGCCGGAAAGCGATTCGCCCTTGATCTGTTCGATCGGCGCGTTGTGCGGAAGCAGCTCGCTGTAAACGCCCGCTTCGCGTACGCGCCTGGCGATCAGCTGGTTATACTGGCCGCCAAAATCGAGAACGACGATTCTTTCCATGAATGCGAGAATATCCTTTCAAAATGAAATCCGACTCAAACGCCCGCTTCGGTGCAGGCCTGCTTTTCCGCAAGGCGCTCCTTGTGCCTGTAATAGAAGTACAGGGACGTGTCGATGCTCACCATGATGAAATTGATGCAGTAGAGCACGAGCACGATGTTGCGGCTGTACAGGATCTTGTGCGTGATGCCTGCAACGTAGCCGATCAGGATCACGATGAGGAAAAACACGCTCTTTCCCTTTGTGCTTTTCGTGCGCAGGGATTTGATGATGTTGAGCGGCCACGCAAGTCCGAAGCAGATGAGCATGACCGCCTCAAAAAAGCTGATTCCTTCAAATAACCCGGACCCGCCCATGGGTCATTCTCCCCGGAAGACGATACCGTTATCGTCCGCCCGCTCGATGATGGCGAGGGACTGCACGTTTTCGCCCTGGGCGCGGAGCCGGTCGCCGCCGCCCTGGAAGCCCTTCTCAATGGCGATGCCAAGGCCGATGAGTTCCGCACCCGCCTGGTGAACGATGTCAACAAGGCCGCGCAGCGCTTCACCGTTGGCAAGGAAATCATCGATGATGAGCACCTTGTCGTTCGGCCCGAGCCACTGGCTGCTCATGATGAGCGTTACTTTCTTTTTATAAGTATAGGAAAAGATCTCGCTCTGGTAAAGGCCGCCTTCGATGTTGTCGGACTTGGCCTTCTTGGCGAAAACGAGCGGCACGCCGAATTCCTCTGCGCAGGTGGCGCCGAGCGCGATGCCGGAAGCTTCCACGGTGAGTACGGCGGTGATGCCCGTCAAATCAAAAAGCCGACCGAATTCTTTGGCCATCGCGCGCATGAGTTTCATGTCCACCCGGTGGTTCAGGAAGCCGTCGACCTTGATGATGTTGCCCGGCAGCACACGCCCTTCGGCGCGAATGCGATCTTTTAACAATTGCATGGCAGGTTTTGTCTCCATTCCAATTTTTATAGCGGTTCGATGCGGATATTATCGCTTAAAACATGCGCTAAAGCAAGGCTTTTTGGGAAAAATCTTTTTTCGGGGAATGCAAAAAAATATAGGTTGAAAGCTTCACAGCAAATTCAAAATCATATCCCAGTTTCGTCAAGACAATAATAGGGAAATGCGGTATACTGTTTCCAACAAAATGAGAACATTAGTTCCGAATGAGGAGGGTTGATATATGGATATCCGCAAATTTACGCAGCGCTCGGTCGAGGCGATCCAGGGGGCACAGAGCATCGCCATCGAGCACAACAATCAGCAGGTGGATGAAGAACATCTTCTGCTCGCGCTTCTTGAGCAGGAGGATTCGCTCATCGCGAGCCTTTTGACGCGCATGGGCAAGGACGCGGACGCGTTCACGGAGGCCGTGCGCGCCGCGGTGGAACGCCGCCCGCAGGTGACGGGCAGCGGCCGGGAGGCTGACCGGGTCTATATCACGCCGGAGCTGGACCGGGCGCTCAACGCGGCCGAAAAGCAGGCGCAGCACATGAAGGACGAATACGTTTCCGTGGAGCATGTGTTCCTGGGGCTCATGGATGCGCCGAACGAGGCGATCAAGACGTTGCTGCGGCAGTTCGCGGTGGAACGCAACGCGTTCCTCACGGCGCTCAACGACATCCGCGGCGGCGCGCGTGTCACGAGCGATTCGCCGGAGGGCACCTATGATGCGCTCGGCAAATACGCGCAGGACCTTGTGGAGCTTGCGCGCAAGCAGAAGCTTGACCCGGTGATCGGGCGGGATGACGAGGTGCGAAACGTTATCCGCATCCTCTCCCGCAAAACGAAGAACAACCCGGTGCTCATCGGTGAGCCTGGCGTGGGCAAAACGGCCATCGCGGAGGGGCTTGCGCAGCGCATCGTGCGCGGGGACGTTCCGGCATCGCTCAAGGAGCGCAAGATCTTCTCGCTGGACATGGGCGCGCTCATCGCGGGCGCGAAGTTCCGCGGCGAGTTTGAGGAGCGCCTCAAGGCGGTGCTCGGCGAGGTGAAGCGTTCCGAGGGGCGCATCATTCTGTTCATCGATGAGCTGCACAACATCGTCGGTGCGGGGCGGACGGAAGGCTCCATGGACGCGGGCAACCTGTTGAAGCCGATGCTCGCCCGCGGCGAGCTGCACTGCATCGGCGCGACGACGCTCGATGAATATCGCAAATATATCGAAAAAGATCCCGCGCTTTCCCGCCGCTTCCAGCCGGTGATGGTGGATGAGCCTACGGTGGAGGACACCATCTCCATCCTGCGCGGCCTGAAGGAACGCTATGAGGTCTATCATGGCGTGAAGATCAACGACAACGCGCTTATCGCAGCGGCGACGCTTTCCAACCGTTATATTTCCGACCGGTTCCTGCCGGACAAGGCGATCGACCTTGTGGATGAGGCCTGCGCGCTGATCCGCACGGAGATGGATTCCATGCCGACGGAGCTTGACGAGATCTCCCGCCGCATCATGCAGCTTGAGATCGAGGAGGCGGCGCTCACCAAGGAAAACGACAAGCTTTCCGCGGAGCACCTTGCGGAGATCCGCAAAGAGCTGGCCCGGGAGCGCGAGGAATTCGCAAAGCTCAAGGCGAAATGGGAGAACGAGAAGGACGCGATCAAGAACGTGCAGAAGCTGCGCGGCGAGATCGAACAGCTCAATGCCGAAATGGAGAAGGCGGAGCGCGAATATGACCTGAACCGGGCGGCCGAACTGAAGTACGGCAAGCTACCCAAGCTGAAGGAAGAGCTTGAGGCGGCGGAAAAGGCAAGCGAGGAGGGCAAGAGCGACGGCCTCCTGCGCGACAGGGTGACGGAAGAGGAGATTGCCCGCATCGTGGCGCGGTGGACGGGCATCCCTGTGGCAAAGCTGATGGAGGGCGAGCGGGAGAAGCTGCTCCACCTGGAGGAGATCCTGCATAAGCGCGTCATCGGGCAGGATGAAGCCGTTACCGCCGTTGCGGACGCGATCCTGCGGACCCGCGCGGGCCTGAAAGACCCCACAAAGCCCATCGGCAGCTTCCTGTTCCTCGGGCCCACGGGCGTGGGCAAGACGGAGCTTGCAAAGGCGCTGGCGCAGGCGCTCTTTGACGATGAAAACAACATGGTGCGCATCGATATGAGCGAATACATGGAGAAGCACGCCGTGGCGCGGCTCATCGGGGCACCTCCGGGCTATGTGGGCTATGACGAGGGCGGCCAGCTGACGGAGGCCGTGCGCCGCAAGCCCTACTGCGTGGTGCTGTTCGATGAGATTGAAAAGGCCCATCCGGATGTGTTCAACGTGCTTTTGCAGGTGCTCGACGATGGTCGTATGACGGATTCCCAGGGGCGCACGGTGGACTTCAAGAACACCGTGATCGTCATGACCTCGAACCTCGGCTCGAGCTTTATCCTTGAGGGCATCGAGAACGGGCATATCTCGGAGACGGCGCGCAAGCAGGTGGATGCGCTCTTAAAGCAGAGCTTCCGCCCGGAGTTCCTGAACCGGCTGGATGAGATCGTCTATTACAAGCCGCTCACGCGGGAGGAGATCTTCCAAATCACCGACCTGCTCCTTGCCGACCTGCGCAAGCGCCTGCAGGAACGTCGGCTGGATGTGCAGCTCACGGATGCGGCGAAGCAGTATATTGCCGACGCGGGGTATGACCCGCATTACGGCGCGCGCCCGCTCAAACGGCTGCTGCAGTCCCGCCTGGAAACGCTGCTCGCGCGGCGCATCATCGAGCAGGATGTGGCGCCGGACACGGTGTTCACCGTGGATTACGACGGGAATGACCTCGTGGTCAAATAGTATATTATATACAATTTGGAAAATCTGGAAGAAAATGCGAAGAGGCTACCCAAACGGGCGGCCTCTTCATTTGACAGGAAGTAACTGCGAAGGGAAAAAGCGTCAGCGGGATTTTCACTGAAAATCTGCCGGATATTGCAACAAAATAATTGCCAAATCAGGTCAATCATATATAATATTGAGCAGACAGAAAACGGCATATTTGGCCGAAATGACATTGATAAAGCAAGGAGAAAACAAATGGGTGTTGAAAGCCGCTACAATTTGAAATTTGGCTACCTGGAACATGGCGAACGCAATCTGATCACGGACGTGCCGGGGGTGCGCGTCGGGCATACGACGCTGCACGATGGCGAGATCCACACGGGCGTTACGGCCATTTTGCCGCACGGCGGCGATCTTTTTCACGACAAATGCGTGGCCGCGGCGCATGTGATCAACGGCTTCGGCAAGAGCGCGGGGCTTGTGCAGGTGCAGGAGCTCGGCACGTTGGAAACACCCATTCTGCTCACGAACACGCTTTCCGTGGGCACGGTTTCCACGGCGCTCGTGGAATACATGCTTGAGCGCAACAGCGACATCGGCGTGGACACGGGCACGGTGAACCCCGTCGTCATGGAATGCAACGACGGCCACCTCAACGACATCCGCGGCCTGCACGTTACGAAAGAGCATGCGCGCGCCGCGCTTGCTGCCGTGGGTGAAACGTTTGAAGAGGGCGATGTGGGCGCGGGCTGCGGCATGAGCTGCTATTCGCTCAAGGGCGGCATCGGCTCCGCTTCCCGCAAATTCAGCCTTTATGGGGAGACTTACACCGTCGGCACGCTGCTGCTCACGAACTTTGGCACGCTGCGCGACCTCACCATTGCGGGTGACCACGTCGGCGAACGCCTTTATGCAGAGGAACAGCGCGCGGCGGAGCAGGATAAGGGCAGCGTCATCATCGTCATTGCCACGGATGCGCCGCTTTCCGCACGCCAGCTTGAACGCGCGGCAAAGCGCGCCCAGAGCGGCCTTGCGCGCACGGGCAGCATTTCCGGCAACGGCAGCGGCGAGATCGCCCTTGCGTTCACGACGCGCAACCGCCTCCCGCATTACAGCTCGGACAGGCCGGAAAATATTGCTATCCTTTATGAAGAGGATATGGATATGGTATTTCGCGCCGTGATCGAGTGCGTGGAAGAATCCGTCATCAGCTCCATGCTGCATGCAAAAACGGTCACCGGCCGTGCGGGAAACACCCGGAAAAGCCTTGCAGACAGCCTGTTTCCGGCAAAATGACAAAATGCAGCAGGAGATGAGCGTTTTCGTTCATCTCCTGCCTTAAATCGCCAGAATATATAAATTTCTGCGATGTGAAAATGAAATTATTACGAAACCATAACAACTTTGTGTCATAAGCGGTGTTGAATTATATATAAAAACCAGTTACAATAGTCCCGTGCTTCCAAGCACCTTATCTCAAGTAGCATGGTGTATACCATGCCAACAAAATTCTTAAAGAGGAGAGAAAACGACATGAAGAAACTTCTTGCCCTGTTGGTGGCGATCGTTATGGTCGTTGGCGTCTTTGCAGGCTGCAATCAGCCCGCTGACAATCCGCCGGCCGAAACGCCCGCTCCTGTGGAACCCTCTACACCGGACGAGACTCCCGCCCCCACCGAGGAGCCTGTGACCACCGGCCCTGATGGTCGTGAATTCGCGGACGAGCAGGTGTTCCGCACCCTGTACTCCAGCGAAGTCAGCACGATGAACTACCTTTCCAGCGGCAGCACCTATGACCTCGTCGTCGGTGCGAACACCATCGACTCCCTCGTGGAGAACGATCCGTACGGCAACATCATCCCGAGCGCTGCCGAGAGCTGGGAAGTTAGCCCGGACGGCCTCACCTGGACGTTCCACCTCCGCCAGGGTCAGTACTGGTACGATGCGGACGGCAACCAGAAGGATCCCGTTACCGCGCATGACTACGTTGCGGCTGCCCGTTACGTCTGCGATGCGAACAACGAGTGCGACAACTCCTACCTCATGGAAGGCTGGCTCGTGAACGCGGAAGAGTCCGTCTACTACACCGCTTATGCCGCTGCTGCGGTCCCGAAGGGCACTGAGCAGGGCCCGGATCAGGATGCTGTCATCGATGAGAACGGCATCATCTACGAAGGCAAGGGCTGGAGCGATGACGAAGGCAAGTACACCGAGTGGGTGGAAGTCCCCGTCGTCACCCCGGACATGGTCGGCGTTGAGGCTCTTGACGATTACACCGTCGTGTATCACCTGGTGAAGCCGCGTCCGTACTTCCTGACCGTTCTCCAGTTCGGTACCTATTGGCCCGCTCCTGCCGCTCTGCTCGAAGAGCTTGGCTCGGATTTCGCTCTTGACAACTACACCATGTGGTTCAACGGCGCGTACATCCTTTCCGAGTTTGCTCCCAACGAGAAGCGCGTCTACACCAAGAACGAGAACAACTGGGATGCCGAGCACATCTACATCGAGCGCATCGAGCAGACCTGCAACACCGAAGCTGCGACGCTCGAGCCCGAGCTCTTCCTCCGTGGCGAAGTTGATGCTGCAAGCATCGGCCCCGACATCGTTGCAGATTGGCTGTCCGATCCCGAAAAGAGCCAGATGATCTCCACCACCCGTGTTGTGGCTGACTATTCCTACTTCATGGGCTTCAACTTCGAGCCCAAGTTCGATGCGGAATATGAACCCGAAAACTGGGCGATCGCGGTCAACAACGAGAACTTCCGTCAGTGCATCACGCACGCGATCAACCGTACTGAGTACATCGCGGCAAGGTTCCCGGGCGATGATCCGTCCATCCACATGATCAACACCGTTACCCCGAAGGGCTTCTCCATCAACCCCGACAATGGTAAGGACTTCGTCACCTATGGCGGCCTTGAGAAGTACACCACTGGTGAGAGCTTCAACGAAGAACTTGCACTCCAGTTCAAGGAAGCTGCTCTTGCTGAGCTGACCGAAGCTGGCTGCACGTTCCCGATCAAGATCCCGACGAACTATCATTCCGACTCCAATACCTGGGCAAACGCTCTCGTCGTTATGGAGCAGCAGGTTGAGGATCTCCTCGGCTCTGACTTCGTCGACATTATCCCGCTCGCTTATGGCGGCAACAGCTTCCTCAACGAGACCCGCCGCAATGGTAACTACGCCATTCAGGAACTCAACTGGGGCGCTGACTTCATGGATCCGGAGACCTGGGCTGATCCGTTCGATCGCGAGAACAGCTACAACTTCTTCTGCCATGACACCGAGAACTATCGCGTGTTCCAGAACACCAAGACCGAAGCCACCAACGCTCTGATCGACGAGTACTTCGCTCTCTGCGATGCGGCGCGTCTTGTGACCGACAACTGGGATGCCCGTTACGAAGCGTTCGCCGCGGCCGAGTCCTTCTACCTCGACCATGCGATCGTACTCCCGATGTTCATCAGCGGCGGTTCCTATCAGGCCACCAAGCTCAACGGCTTCGAAGGCCAGTACGCCATGATGGGCCAGTCCTCCAGCCGCTATAAGGGCCAGCATGTCTACAAGACCGCAATGTCTCAGGATATGTTTGACGCGCAGTACGAGGAATGGTATGCCTCCATGGGCAACTAAGCCTGAGTGATTGACCGCAGGGGAGGGTCACCTCCCCTGCACAACAGATGAAACAAAGCGGCTCTGGCCTGTGCTTTGCGGTACAGAGCCGCTTTTCAATTAAAACGACACTACGTTTCCCCCAACGATTAACGATTGTTGAACGATCCCATCGCACATCCCCCCTACTTCGCAAGTTCGGCGAAAATATAAAAGGAGAATCCAAAGTGCTAAAGTACTCGTTAAAACGACTGGTCAGGTCGCTGCTGACGCTTGTGATCCTCATTACGATCATATTTGCGCTCCTGCGGCTCATGCCAGAGGAAGGCTACTTTAATAACTACGAAAAAATGTCGCCTGCCGCGATCGACTTCGGCCTCAGGGAAATGGGCCTCAAGGATCCGCTGTATGTGCAGGTCGGCAGATTCTTCAAGAATCTGCTCCAGGGCGATCTCGGCATTTCCCGCCGTTACCGCGTCAATTACCCCATCACGGATCTGATCGCTCCCAAGATGAAAGTTTCCATGAAAGTCGGCCTTGTTTCGATGATCGTCAGCCTTCCGTTGGGCATGGCACTCGGCGCTTTGATGGCGCGCAGCAAGGGCGGCCTTGCAGACAAACTCGGCAACGCGTACATCGTGTTCATTCAGGCGGTGCCAAACGCGGTGTACTTCATCTTCATACAGCTCTATGGTTCCAGCTGGTTCAACCTGAGCGTCCTCTATAAGCCGGAGGATTGGACGAGCCTGATCCTCCCAGTCATATCGCTGGCGCTGCCCTCCATTTCCAGCTACGCGATGTGGCTCAGACGCTACATGGTGGATGAAACCAACAAGGATTACATCAAGCTCGCGCGCGCAAAGGGCGTGCCGAACACGACGATCTGGTTCCGCCACGTGTTCCGCAACTCCGTCGTGCCGATGGTCAACCTGATCCCGGGATCCATCCTGCTCACGATCTCCGGCTCCATCTACGTGGAATCGCTCTATTCCATCCCGGGCATGGGCGGCCTCCTCGTGGATGTTATCAAGCGTCAGGACAACAACATGGTGCTCGCGCTTGTGGTCATCTTCGCCTCGCTGAGTATCCTCGGCCTGTTGCTGGGCGATATTCTCATGGGCATCGTTGACCCGCGTATCAGCTTTTCCAAGAAGGAGGGCGCAAGATGAGCAGCAAATTCTCCCAGAAAGAAAAAATCAGCCGCAAGCTGGAAGCGAGCATCGAGGAACAGCTTCTTTCCCTTTCTGTCAGCGAAAAGGACGACCTTTCCGAAGAGGAGATGAAAGATCTCCCGCAGGATCTCTTCGAGTTTGCGGAATATGACGAAAAAGAAGCCGAGCGCACCGGTTATTCCAACTATTCCTACTGGCGCAGCACCTTCCGCATGTTCTTTAAGAACAAGACGGCAGTTGCCATGCTGCTCATCATGCTCGTGCTCCTTGTGTTCACGTTCATTCAGCCGCTGCTCCCCAATCAGTATGACCCGAACGCCGTGAACTATTACGATTCCAAGGGCGTCTGGATCACCGTTGAAGAAGACGGGCGCGCCAAGCTTGAGGGCATCAAGTACACCAAGGGTGACTATGCGGCCGAGCCGGGCGAAGACGAGACCATCGCCTATGTGCGTGTGCCGGAATCCTGGGGCGAACCCAAGCTTTATGCGAAGGCAAAGGGTGCGGAGAGCGAAGCTGTGCAGCTTACGTCGGCGCAGGATCCAAAGAACAAGGGCTGGTATTACGCGCTCGTTTCTTCGGAGATGCCGTACATGTACGTCACCTCTGAGGATGGCACGGAAACCACTTATTATGAAGCTGCGTGGATCACCGTTGATGAAGAGACCACGGGCGCTTACTCCTCCAGCACAAAGCAGACGAGCGGCGAGCTCATCGCCGATGTGCCGGCAGGCACCGTGCTGACTTACCTGCAGGTTCCCGCAAGCTGGGGCACGCCGAACGTGAAGGCGGCCGGCATGATGCGCGGATCCCCGGAGAGCGAAGTCACGTTCACACCCGATCCTGAGAACGAGGGCTGGTATTACGCATTCATCCCCGAAGACCAGATGATGCTGACCATCACCTCCGAAGACGGTTCCCTGAAGACCATGAACAAGGGCGTTGCCCGCGTGGGCGACCCGACCGAGGTCAAGCCTGTTACCGGCTTCATCACGAACCAGCGCCCGAACAGCGTGTTCTGGTTCGGCACGAACGATATCGGCCAGGATCTCTGGGCCCGTATGTGGGGCGGCACGCGCACGTCGCTGCTCATCGGCATCGTGGCAGCGCTCATTGAAGCGATCGTCGGCATTCTGGCAGGTCTCCTCTGGGGCTATGTCCGCAAACTGGACTTCATTTTCACGGAGATCTACAACATCATCAACAACATCCCGACCACGATCATCCTGATCCTTGCGTCGTACATCATGCGCCCGAGCGTTACGACGCTCATCATCGCAATGAGCATCACGGGTTGGATCGGCCTCGCGCGCTTCATCCGCAACCAGGTCATCATCATCCGCGACCGCGACTTCAACCTTGCGTCCCGCTGCCTTGGCACACCGACGCGGCGCGTTATCATCAAGAACCTGCTGCCGCACATGGTGTCCGTGGTCATGCTCCGCATGGCGCTCGCGATTCCCGGCGCGATCGGTTCGGAAGTGTTCCTTGCCTACATCGGCCTTGGCCTCCCGATCAGCATCCCCTCTCTGGGCAACCTGGTCAACAAGGGCCGCAGCATGATGATGGCGCCGAGCCTCCGTTACCAGCTGATCGTCCCCGCGATCATACTTTCCGTCATCACGATCTGCTTCTATCTGGTGGGCAACGCCTTCTCCGATGCAGCTGATCCGAAGAACCACGTGTAAGGAGGTCTTTGTACTATGGAACAAGAAGTGATTTTGTCTGTAAAAGACCTTAACGTCAAATTCAGCCTGCGCGGCCAGGTGCTCCACGCCATCCGCGGCATTTCGCTCGATATTTACAAGGGCGAAAGCCTCGCGATTGTGGGTGAGTCCGGCTCCGGCAAATCGGTGTTCACAAAGAACTTCATCGGCCTTCTGGACAAGAACGGCTGGGTGGATTCCGGCGAGATCTGGTACAACGGCATGGATCTTGCAAAGTTCAAGACCGAAAAGGAATGGACGAAGATCCGCGGCAAAGAGGTCGCCATGGTCATGCAGGACCCGATGACGAGCCTTAACCCGCTCAAAACCATCGGCTGGCAGATCGAGGAAGCGCTCAAGCTGCATCAGGGCCTGACCGGTGAGGCGGCCAAGCAGCGCGCCATCGAGATCATCTCGGACGTCGGCATCCCGGAACCCGAGCGGCGCTATAAGCAGTATCCGCATGAGTTCTCCGGCGGCATGCGCCAGCGTGTGGTTATCGCCATCGCCATGGCCTGCAACCCGAAGATCCTCATCTGCGACGAGCCGACCACCGCGCTCGACGTGACGATCCAGGCGCAGATCCTCAACCTGATCCGCGAGCTGCAGAAGAAGTATCAGCTCACGACCATCTACATCACCCATGACCTTGGCGTGGTCGCCAACGTGGCGGATCGCATCGCGGTCATGTATGCAGGCGACATCGTTGAGATCGGCACCTGCAACGAAGTGTTCTATTCCCCGCAGCATCCCTACACCTGGGCGCTGCTCTCCTCCCTGCCGCAGCTCGGCGTAAAGGGGCAGGACCTCTATTCCATCAAAGGAACGCCTCCGAACCTGTTCAACAAGGTGCGCGGCGACGCGTTTGCCCCGCGTAACCCGCAGGCGCTCAAGATCGACTTCCTGCACCGCCCGCCGTACTTCGAGGTTTCGCCGACGCACAAGGCACGCACCTGGCTGCTTGACCCGCGTGCACCCAAGGTGGATCCGCCGGAGCATATTAAGAACATCCGCAACATCCGCGCCGACAAGAAGGAAGGGGGAGCACAGTAATGGAAAAGGCGAACAGGGAAGTCCTCCTTCAGGTAAAAGACCTGGAAGTTACCTTCGGCAGCAAACGTAAGCCGTTTGTGGCGGTCAAAGGCGTAAGCTTCGATATCTACAAGGGTGAAACGTTCGGCCTCGTGGGCGAGTCCGGTTCCGGCAAAACCACCATCGGCCGCGCGATCATCCGCATCAACCCCACCTCCAACGGTGAAGTCATCTTCAAGGGCGAGAAGATCAACGGCAAGATCTCCCGCGAGCTGGACAAGCGCGTGACGCAGCAGATCCAGATGATCTTCCAGGACCCGATGGCATCGCTCAACGAGCGCGCCAAGGTGGACTATATCGTCTCCGAAGGCCTGATGAACGTGCAGAAGAACCTCACGCAGGAAGAGCGCGAGGCGAAAGTCTCCAAAGCGCTTTCCGAAGTGGGCCTGCTGCCTGAATTCGCAAGCCGCTTCCCGCATGAGTTCTCCGGCGGCCAGCGCCAGCGTATCGGCATCGCACGCAGCCTCATCATGGAGCCGGAGTTCATTATTGCGGACGAGCCGATCTCCGCGCTGGACGTTTCCATTCGCGCGCAGGTTCTGAACCTGCTCTCCGCTCTGCAGAAGGAGCGCGGCCTGACGTATCTGTTCATCGCGCACGACCTTTCCGTTATGCGCTTCATCACGGATCGTATCGCCGTTATCCACAAGGGCGTGATCGTGGAGTTGGCGGAAACGGAGAAGCTGTTTGAGCATCCGCTGCATCCGTACACCCGCGCGCTGCTTTCAGCCATCCCGATGCCGGATCCTATCTCCGAAAAGCAGAAAGTGCTTGAGGTATATGACCCGAGCTGCCATGATTATTCCGAGGATAAGCCGAAGTGGACGGAGATCGAAGAGGGCCATTTCATCATGGCCAACGAGAAGGAACTTGCGGAGTACCGCGAGCGTCTCGCAAAGTAAACAAAACGAACAACAACAATGCCTGCCCGCATTTTGCGGGCGGGCTCTTGTTAGTATAACAGAGTTTTTCGCGAGCGAGTAGCCGGACGTATGACAAAACCGCCGCGAGCAAGAAATCAGCAATAAAAAGGAGAAACAATTCAAATGGAAAAGCGCGCGTTGGTCATTTCCCCTATTGCACCGTATTACGTTAAGCCGAGCCTGCCGCCCGACCCGGATGACGAGGGTTGGTATGGCCAGATCGTAGAGATCCTGGAACAGGAGCAGGACGGGTTTTACAAGATCCGCACGCCCTATCGCTATGAGACCTATGTGCATGAATCGCACCTGTGCCTGGATGAAGCGGAAGTGGAGCGCTGGGAAAAGGCGGATCTGCGCCGCGTCTGGGCTGCCTGGGCGGACGTCCAGGTGACCGACGGTGCGACGCATCCCTATCATATCTGCCTTTGCCGCGGTGCGGTCGTGGAATATGTTGCGCCGCCGGAAAAGCCGCAGGGCTGGGCAAAGGTGCGCCTCATCGGCGGTGTGGAAGGCTATGTGCGTGAAGGCTTCCTCGGCAGGTTCTATGATGACGAGCCTTCCGCGGGCGAAGAAGAGCTGCGCAACAGCGTCGTGGAAGCGGCGAAGCTCTACATGGGTGTGCAGTACCGCTGGGGCGGAAAAACGCCGCAGGGCATCGACTGCTCCGGCCTTGTTGGGGCGGCATATCTGCTCAACGGCGTGAAGCTCTACCGCAATGCCGACATCAAAGAGGGCTTCCCCGTGCATGAGATCGACCGCGCGAAGATGAAGAAGGGCGACCTGCTGTTCTTCAAGGGGCATGTGGCCATGTACATCGGCGACGGAATGTACATTCATTCCACAAGCCGAGCCGGCTCCGACGGCGTTGTGCTCAACAGCCTCTGCCCGGGCCACCCGCTGTACCGGGACGACCTTGCAAAAGGCGTGCTTGCCGTAGGCTCGATCTTTTAATGAACGATAAAAGCAAATTGAACAGGAGGAACTGCCCGATGAACATCAACGACAATTTTGAGTTTCTGAACATTGGCCTGCCGGAGGATATTCTCCGCCGCAAAAACTGGGGTGACTTTGAGGGTGCGGTGCGCCTGATCGACAAGCGCCTTGCCGGCAACATCCCGGATGCGCTGCGCGCGTGCCTCATCTGTGAACGCGAAATGATCCTCCGCCTCGAGAATGATTATCCGTTCAGCGAAGCGCAGGCGATCGAGAAGATCCAAAGCGCCATTCCGGATTTCACGGAAGCGGAATTCCACGAAATGGTGGATGACAACAAGATCGACTGGATCTACGTCCATGGCGAGCCGCACTATTTCCTGCGGTTCTATCAGACGCTGATCAAGACGGACGCTGCGTTCGCGGAGCGCGCGGGTGTCGCGGATCGCGGCCGCGTGGACGGCGAGGACAGCGACACGGCAAAGGAAAGCGTGCTGGACCGTGCAGCGCGGCTGATGCGGGAGAACGGCAAGCTCAGCAACCGCATTCGCATCCGCGCAAGCATGCGCATCAAGGATGAATATTTTGAAAAGGGCAAGCGCGTGCGCGTGCATATCCCGATCCCCGCAGCCTGCATCCAGCAGAGCGAGATCAAGCTCGTTGGCTTCTCCTCGGAGCCGACCTATGTCGCGCCGGAAGACGCGCCGCAGCGCACGGTGTACTGGGAAGAAGTCATGCAGGAGAACCATCCGTTCTGGGTAGAGTATTCCTATGTGCATACCGCGCCCTACGTTGACCCGATGAAGATCGTTCCGGATGCGGAGCAGCCCACGTTCTTCACCAACGAGGAGAACCCGCACATCGTGTTCACGCCGTACATCAAAGAGCTCGTCAAGACGCTCACCAAGGGCGTGACGAACCCGGTGGAAAAGGCGCGCATCTTCTATGATTTCGTGACGCTCAACGTGAAGTATTCCTTCATGCGGGAGTATTTCGGCCTCGAGAACATCGCCGAAAACTGCGCGCGCAACTTCAAGGGAGACTGCGGCGTGCAGGCGCTGCTGTTCATCACCCTTTGCCGCTGCGCGGGCATCCCGGCGCGCTGGCAGAGCGGCCTTTGCGCCCAGCCCGGCGACGTCGGCATGCATGACTGGGCAATGTTCTACGTTGCGCCCTATGGCTGGATGTTTGCCGACCCCTCCTTCGGCGGCGGCGGACACCGCGCTGGCAATGAAGCGCGCAGGGTGCACTATTTCGGCAACCTTGACCCGTACCGCATGGTGGCAAACTGCGAATTCCGTGCACCGCTTGACCCGCCGAAGACGCATTGGCGGCATGACCCGTATGACAACCAGGCCGGCGAGATCGAATACGAAGACCGCGGGCTGCGCGGGCCGGAGTACGAGCGCGACATGGAAATGACGGAATATACAGAGCTGTAAGCCAAGGGATAAAACCATGAAGAAAACACTGCCCTACGACAAAGCAAAGATCGAGGCCATCATCAAAGAGTACCCGACGCCCTTCCACATTTACGATGAGCATGGGCTTCGTACGCGCGTGCGCGCGCTGCAAAAGGCGTTTGCCTGGAACAAGGGCTACAAGGAATACTACGCCGTGAAGGCATGCCCGAACCCCGTGCTGATGCAGATCCTCAAGGAAGAGGGCTGCGGCATGGACTGCTCCAGCTATGCGGAGCTGATGCTCAGCGAAGCCGTCGGCATCGTCGGGGAAAACATCATGTTCTCCTCCAACGCCACGCCCGCGAAGGATTTCGAGTATGCCCGGCGGCTGAACGCCACGATCAACCTCGATGACATCTCCCATATCGACTTCCTTGCAAAGCATGGCGGCATCCCGAAGACCATCTGCTGCCGCTTCAACCCCGGCGGTGAGTTCAAGATCGGCACGCAGATCATGGGCAACCCGGCGGATGCGAAATACGGCTTCACCCGCGCACAGCTCTCCGAGGGCATGAAGAAGCTTAAGGAGATGGGCGTGACGGAGTTCGGCCTGCACGCGTTCCTTTCCTCCAACAACACGGACAACATGTATTATCCGACGCTGGCGAAGCTCCTCTTTGAGACCGCGAAGGAGCTGCATGAAGAGCTTGGCATCAAGATCGGCTTCATCAACCTTTCCGGCGGCGTGGGCATCCCGTACCGCCCGGAGGATGCGGAGACGGACATCCAGGTCGTTGGCGACAAGGTACATGAGGCTTATGAAGCCGCCTTTGGCGGAACGGACATGCAGCCGCGCATCTTCACGGAGCTTGGCCGTTATATCACCGGCCCCATCGGCACGCTTGTGACCACCGTGCTGCATGAGAAAAAGACCTATAAGGACTTCATCGGCTGCGACGCCTGCGCCGCGAACCTGATGCGCCCGGCCATGTACGGCGCTTACCACCATGTGACGGTGCTTGGCAAGGAGGACGCGCCCTGCGATCACCTCTATGACATCACCGGCTCCCTCTGCGAGAGCAACGACCGCTTTGCGATCGACCGTAAGCTGCCCGAGATCGAGATCGGCGACATCCTCGCCATCCATGACACCGGCGCTCACGGCTTCTCTATGGGCTACAACTACAACGGCAAGCTGAGGAGCGCGGAGCTTCTGCTCTGCGAGGACGGCAGCGTCAAGATGATCCGCCGTGCGGAAACCACGAAGGATTATTTTGCCACGTTCGATTTCCTGCACCTGCCGCGCCTGAACGACGAAGAGTAAGAAAGGGATCAACATGAAAAACGATATTCCGCGCATTCCGCTTGCGCAACTTCCAACCCCGTTTTACAAGCTCGAAAACATCAGCGCGGAGCTTGGACGCAGCGTTTACATCAAGCGGGACGATATGACCGGCGTGAGCCTCGGCGGCAACAAGGTGCGCAAGCTGGAGTATCTGCTTGCGGATGCGAAGAACCAGGGCTGCGATGTGGTGCTCACCACGGGCGGCGCGCAATCCAACCATGCCATGCTGACTGCGGCGTGCTGCCGCAGGCTCGGCATCGAGCCCATCCTCGTGCTCAAGAAGCGCGGCGTGATGGGGCGCAAGGGCAATCTGTTGCTGGAAGCGCTCATGGATGTGGATGTCCGCTTTGTTGATACGGACAGCTATGACGACGTTTATGTTGAAATGGACAGGATCGCGGACGAACTGCGCGCAGCCGGGCGCAAGCCATATCTTGTGCCTGTGGGCGGCAGCGTTCCGCTCGGTACGCTGGGCTATGTGCGGTGCGCCGAAGAAGTCTTTGCGCAGGCGAAGACCGCCGGCGTGAAGCTTGACCGGGTGATCTGCACGGCGGGCAGCGGCGGCACGATGGCCGGCATGGTGCTTGGCGCAATGCTTTATGGCGAGGGCGCAAAGGTGACCGGAATTGCTGTCTGCGACGACCCGTTTGAGGAGATCGTGGCCGAGCTTGTAACGGAATCCGCGAAGCTCCTCGGCGAGAACATTTCCATGACGCCCGCGGAGGTGGATGTCCGCCGCTATTATGGCGCAGGCTATGCAAAGCCCTCCGAGGAAGGCCTTGAGGCGGTGCGCATGATGGCCCGCAAAGAGGGCATTATGCTTGACCCGGTCTACACGGGCAAGACCTTTGCAGGGCTGATCGACCTTGTGCGCAAGGGCGAGATCAAAGAAGGGGAGACCGTGCTGTTCCTGCACAGCGGCGGCGCGGCAAGCCTCTTTGCCATTGACCCGGAAGCCGTGGTGAAGGCGTAAGGGCGGGCACAAAAAAGGATCGGAATGGATGGGGGCGGGGGAAACGCCCCCATTTTACTGAATTTTTTTAAGGGAAGGCAATTATGAAAAAGACCATTGGAATCATCGGCGGCATGGGGCCGCTCGCCACGGCGGATCTGTTCCGCAAGATCGTTTTGATGACGGACGCAAAGTGCGATCAGGAGCATCCCCGCGTGCTCATCGACTGTAACACGAACATTCCGGACCGCACGGCAGCGATCCTTTCCGGCGGAGAAAACCCGATCCCGCAGTTGGCGGCTTCGGCACGCACGCTGGAGCGCGCAGGTGCGGACGTGCTGATGATGCCCTGCAACACGGCGCATTATTTCTACGATGGCGTCACTGCCGCGACGAAGCTGCCGGTGCTGCATATGCTGCGCCTGACGGCGGAGGAGATCGACCGGCGGAAAATCCGGACGGTCGGCCTGCTCGCCACGGACGGCACCATTCAGACGGGCATCTATGAGCGCCTGTTTGAAGAGTACGGCGTAACGGTCGTGAAGCCGGATGCGGCGGGGCAGAAGCAGATCATGGCGCTCATTTACGATGGCGTGAAGGCCGGCAACGCAGCCTTTGACACCGCCCCTGTGCGCACGGTGCTCGACGGGATGCTTGCTTCCGGTGTGGAGGCCTTTGTGCTCGGCTGCACGGAGCTCCCCATCGCCTTTGCGGATTACGACCTGCCGTACCCGGTCGTTGACCCAACCGCTGTGCTGGCGCGTGCGGCCATCGAGTTTGCCGGGTGCAAGGTGAAAAACGCATGAAGATCGACATTGAAAGCAACATTCTGAAGCATTATCTCCGGAATGTATATTTCATTACCGGAACAGCATATGCGGGCAAATCCACTATGGTGCGGATGCTTGCCGACCGCTGCGGCATGATCTTCTGCGGTGAAAACTATCACCATTATATTTTGCCGGAAGGCTTACTCGACCCGAAAATCCAGCCAAACCTGTGCTATTTTGACACGATGGAAAGCTGGCAGGCCTTCGTGAACCGCACGCCGGAAGAATATGAGGCATGGGTTTCAGGCGGTTCCCGTGAGTCGACGGATATTGAGATCGCGGAGTTACTGCGGCTTTCGGCGGATGGGCGCAAGATTATCGTGGATACGAACATCCCGCTTCCGATCCTGCACGCGATTTCAGATTATTCCCGCGTGGCGGTGATGCTTTCCCCTTGCAGCATGTCCGTGGAGCGGTTTTTTGACCGGTCGGATGAAGAAAAACAGTTCCTGCTGCGCCAGATTGAGGTGGCGGAGGATCCGGCTGCGACCATGGCGAATTTCCGTGCCTGCATCGCGCGCATCAACAGCCCGGAGCATTACGCGGAATACGCGAACAGCGGCTTTTTCACCATCCTGCGGGAGGACACTGAGGCGGATACGCGGGAAGAAACGCTTGCGGCGCTCATGCGCCATTTCGGGCTGGAACCGAGCGCATAAATTCAAAAAACAATGCAAAAAAGAGGGCGCGTGCCCTCTTTTTGTTTGTCGAAAAAATGGAAACTTCCATTTTACGGGTGCTGCCATAACATTTCAGCTGCGTTTCCGGTTGGTTTCAGGGGACGCTGTAAGCGGCTCTCCCGTTGAAAAGAGGTGCGTCTGCGCATATTCCTGCCGGACGGCTTCCGGCACGAGCCGGCCGCCTGTTGCCCACAGTACATGCGTTGCGTTTCCCATGCAGCCGGAAAGGCCGTGCGCTTCGAGGTAAGCTCCCATTTCCGGTGCGGCGGCAAGCATCGCGGGGGCGGAAAGGCAGGCGCAGGAGGAAGGCTCGATGAAGATCTGCTCTGTGCTCAAAAGCCCGCGCATCAGGTCATAGAGCCGGTAATCCGCAATCGTATATTCGCCGGAAAGCAGCTCGCGGATCACGCTGCCGACGAACCCGGAAGGCCGCCCCACGGCGAGGCCGTCCGCATGCGTCTTCCCGGTGAGACCCACATCCTGCACGGAGATTTTGTTGTTGAGGCCTGTGGCAAGGCCGAGCAGCATGCAGGGGCACTGCACAGGTTCCACATAGAAAACATGCACATTGTCCCCGTAGATCAGCTTCAGGCCGAACGTGATGCCGCCTGGCGCGCCGCCGACGCCGCAGGGGATGGTGACAAACAGAGGGTGCTCCGCGTCCACAAGAATGCCCTGCGCCGCGAGCTGCCGCTCAAGCCGTTCGGCCGCCACGGCATACCCCATGAAAAGGTCCACGGAGTTTTCGTCATCCACAAAATAGCTCATCGGGTCGGCATCGGAAAGGGCGCGTCCCTGCCGCACGGCTTCGGAATAATCGCCGTCATATTCCATCACGCATACGCCTTTGCTGCGCAGAAGATCTTTCTTCCATTGGCGCGCATCCGCGGACATGTGCACCGTGACGCGGAAGCCGAGCGCCGCGCTCATGATGCCGATGGAAAGCCCAAGGTTGCCCGTTGAGCCCACGGCCACTTCATATTGGCTGAAAAACGCCTTGTATTCCGGGTCGGCAAGCTTTGCGTAATCGTCCGTTTCGCGGAGCAGGCCCGCTTCAAGCGCGAGCGTTTCCGCGTGCTTGAGCACCTCGTAAATGCCGCCGCGCGCCTTTACGGAGCCTGCCACGGCGAGGTCGCTGTCCCGCTTTAAGAACATGCGCCCGGGGAGGCATATGGGGTTGATTGCGCGGAGATACTCCGCCATATGCGGAATTTCCGTGAGCGGGGATTCGATCAGCCCGCCGTCCGCCGCGGTCTCGGGGAAGCAGCGCTGAATGTACGGCGCAAACCGGGCAAGCCGCTTTGCGGCATCGTCCACATCCGCGCGGGTATAGGGGATGGAGACAAGCGCCTCCTCTGCCGGGCGCAGCTGCGGATTGAACCAGACGCACTCCTTCGCTGCGGCGATCTCCCGCACGATGGGAGCGTTGGGAAACATGTCCGTATTCATCTCAAGTATCCTCCTGTGTTTGCATCGATGAAATTATTTTTTGTGGGAATGTGCACTGCACCATGTCAGGCGGGGGGGTAGACCCGCGTGAGCCAGTGCCATGCGGCAGCGATGCCGAAAATCCCCAACAGGAGGATGAGCGGGCTGCCGGGCAGATACTGCACCAGATATGTGCCTGCAAGGTTGAAGGTGATGTGCACGAGGATGCTCGACCAAAGCGTGCCCGTGCGCTCAAACATGAGCGTGAGCGCAACGCCCATCAGGAACGCATAAGCGATCCAGAGAAGCTGGCCGTGCAGCACCGCAAAAACGAGGCTTGCCAGAACGCACGCGAGCCACGTGGGCATGGCGCGGCGCAGGCGCGTATAGACGAGCCCGCGGAAAATCACTTCCTCCGCAATGGGGGCGAAAAGCACCGTGGAAAGCGCGCCGACGAGCCCGGGCGTTTCGAGACTTGCCGCAGCTTCGGCATAATCTGCCATAATGTCCCCCGGGATAGGCAGCAGCACAAGGAGCAGCGAAACCACGGCGGAAAGGCACAGGGCGCCTATGGCAAGGGGGCAGACTGCGCCCGGCAGGAGCGGGAAAAGGGAGATCTCACGCCCATAGCTCTTCTTCTGCGCCGCAAAAACGGGGAAAAGCAGAAGAAGTGTCAGCGCGTTGGAAATGAGCGTGATGAGCGACGTGTTCGCAAGGAGATTTTCCGTGATCTCCGCGCTCGCGTCCGGGCCGGCAGCACCGGAAAGCCCGGTGCGGATGCCTTCGATCAGAGCTGCGGCAACGCTCACGAAAAGCTGGATGCCGATGAAAAGCAGCGCGTAGCAGGCCGCTTTCCCGAATGCGGTGAGGATCAGCTGAACGCGGGTTTGTTTGGGCATGTCAGGCAGCGCCTCCTGTTGGAATGATCATGGGCCGATGGAAAAACTATCGGCGTTCTTTATTTTAGCATACTCTGCCGTATTGTGAAACAGCGGAGGATTCGCTATAATTATGATGTAAAACGAATTGCGATGCAAAGGAGCGTTAACGTATCATGAATCAACATCTGCTTATTTCCCGTGAGGTGAAAGAAGCGCTTGCGCAGGGGAAACCCATCGTTGCGCTTGAATCCACCATCATTTCCCACGGCATGCCGTACCCGCAAAACCTTGAGACTGCGCAGGGCTGCGAGCGCGTTGCCCGCGAACACGGCGCCGTGCCGGCCACCTGCGCCATCCTCGGCGGCAAGCTCTGCGTGGGCCTTGAAGCGGATCAGCTGGATTACCTTGCCCGCACGGGGACGAAGGTCATCAAGGCGAGCCGCAGGGACATCCCGCTGCTTGTTGCGAAGAAGCTCGATGGCGCGACGACCGTTACCGGCACGATGATCCTTGCTGCCATGGCGGGAGTGCGCATCCATGCGACGGGCGGCATCGGCGGCGTACACCGCGGTGCGCAGGAGACGATGGACATCTCTGCCGACCTGGAAGAGCTTGGCAAGACGCCGGTCGTCGTGGTCTGCGCAGGTGCGAAGAGCATCCTGGATCTCCCGCTGACCATGGAATATCTCGAAACGCGCGGCGTGCCCGTCATCGGCTATGGCACGGATGAGCTGCCGGCGTTCTACACCCGCAAGAGCGGTCTCCCAGTGGATTACCGGCTGGATACGCCGGAGGAGATCGCCGAGGCGATCCGCACCCAGTACGAGCTGGGCTACCACGGTGGCATGCTCGTCACGAACCCGATCCCGGAGGAGGATGCGCTTGACGCGGACTATATCGAGCGCGTGATTGAGGACGCCTGTGCGGAAGCGCGCGAACGCGGCATCCACGGGAAAGCGACCACACCCTTCCTGCTTGCCCGCATCCATGAGATCACCGGCGGCAACAGCCTTGCTTCCAACATCAAGCTGGTGTACAACAACGTGGCGCTCGCTTCGGAGATCGCAAAAAAACTGTAATAACGGGGTGCGGAGGGTTGGAAAACAGCCCTCCGCATATCAATTCACAAAATTTCCGCATTTTCGCGCTTCCATTGACCTTCCATTTTGTATAAAATATTTTATACAGAGAACATAGTGCATATGGATCCATGTCGGAAAGGAAGTGCCAAGGATGGAAAACGCTCCCAATGCCCCTCTTGATACTGAACAGACTGTTGCGACGGAGCCTGCGGAAGCGCCGGGTGGGTTCGTATGCAAAAACTGCGGGCATGTGCATGAGGATGTGCCGGCAGCAGAGCAGGGGAAGTCCCTGAGCGAGCTGAACCCGCGCACGCTGTTTCTGCGCAACCTGCTTGCGGTGGTGGCGGCGCTGCTGTTCCTGCTTTCCCTGCTTTCAGACAACAACCACCTTGTATTCAAGGCGGTCGCATACATCGTGGGCGCACTTGCCTACTTCGGCGAGATCCTGATGCTGACGGACTGCTTCCGCCACAAGCCTTCGGGCAGCGAGCTTTTCATGCCGTATCTGTTCGGCGCGATGTATGTGATCCTCGGCATCAGCTATGCCATCGGCCCGCATTGAGCCGCAAAAGAGCAGGATAATTTCGTTTTTTAAAGTGAAGCGTCCGCACGTTGTTTCGTGCGGACGCTTTTGCTTTGCTGCTTATGGTTTTGCTTCAGTCGATGCTTACGCAATCGATGTAGATGGTGTGCGTTGCATCACACAGGCCGGCATCTGTGAGCACCAGAGTTTCACCGGGTTTCAGGGTGAATTCATTCGCGATGCCGAGACTTTCCAGAAGTGCACCGTCTTTTCGAAGGTCGGTGTAATACTCCGAGTACTCGGACCGGATGGAAACGGAATCCGCCGTGATCTTTGTTATGGTGAAGTCTGAGAAGGTATCCCCTTTCCTTACCGTATATGTTTCAGGGCTCACTTCTTCCTTGCTGGCATCTTCCGCAGTTTTATCTTCCCCGGCAAACACCATGTCGGAAGAAAAGTACGACGTGACCTGCAGCGTCGCCGTTCTTTTGCCGGAACAACCGGAAAGCAACGCCATCAATCCCATGGCGGTCAACCCCACTTTCAAAAATCGCTTCATCCATTGTTTCATCGGGCACCTCCGTTTTCTGTCATCCCGCTGCCTTTTCCCGGATGGATTTTACCGGAAACGGCGTCTTAATAGTTGCGGGGGAGGTGAAGCGATGTCAATCTGCGAGAAAGCGGTGCGTTCGGCTTCGTTTTGTGCCTGGATCAGCTCGTCGGCAGCTTTTTCGCTGGCAACGCGGCGCTCACGAGCGGCTTGCATCGTTTCCTCCAATTCCGCTTCACTGAGCCTTGCCAAGGTGATGTTGTTCTTCGACGCGTCGGAATGCTTGCCAAAGTACGCGGAGGCAAGAAGCAGCTCGGAAAGCTGTGCGGAGGGGCGGAAAACGACCTGCTCAAAGGGACGCGGATTCGGCTGGAGCAGGCTCAGGGCAGAGCCATCCTCCGCCTGCACGGAAATGTGAAACTCGAAGCCGACCCACTGGGAGACGGAAGGGCCTGTGACCTCAAGCACGCGGACAAACGCCTCGCTGACCACGGAGGCAGGGTCATTGGATGCGGTTTCCCGGACATACAGGGTATCGCCGGGCTGGATCTGCGCGAAAAGCGCCTGCGCATGTTCGATCGGCCCGTTTTCGCTGCAGTCAAGCGTGAGCGGCAGTTGCAGGCTGAACGGTTCTGTTTGCTGCTTCATGTGGAAGATCCTCCTTGTGTTGGTTTATTGTTTTTTTACGCCGAGCGTAACGTGCTCGCCGTTAACGTCCCACTCTTTCACAAAACCCTTTGCTTCGCCCGCGGAAACGGCATCCGCAAGGGTGTCCGCGGCAATTTCAGCGCCGTGTGCGGCAAAGATCGCTGCGATGCGCTCGCTGCCCGCATAGCTGAGGGCGATGTGATCCGTGACCTCAAAGCCCGCTTCCTTGCGCATGGTCTGCACCTTGGAGATGAGTTCGCGCACGAAGCCTTCCTCGATGAGCGCCTCGGTGAGGTTCGTGTCGAGCACCACGGAAAGGTCGTGCTCACTCTGGCTCACGAAACCGGCTTTCTGCATGGGTTCGGTGAGAACGTCCGCTTCCGCGAGGGAAACGGCAACGCCGTCCAGCTCGAACTCGTAGTTCCGGCCCGCCTTGTGTGCGGCGACGACCAGGTCGCCTACGCCCTCGCCCTGGAGATAGGCGTTGATCTTCGGCAGCACCTTGCCATAGCGCGGCCCAAGCGTCTTGAGCTGCGGCTTCACCTTGTAGCTGATGAAGGCGCTTGCGTCCGCAACGAACTCCACGTTCTTCACGTTCAGCTCCTCCGCGACGATGGAAACGAACATCGGCGGGAGCTCCGCGCCTTGCACATACATCGTGCCGAGCGGCTGGCGGTTCTTCACGTTTGCGGCGTTGCGCGCGGCGCGGCCAAGCACCACGATCTCAAGCGCTTCCGCCATGTGGGCTTCCAGCTCCGGATCGATCATGGCTTCGTCCACGGCCGGGAAATCGCAGAGGTGGACGCTTTCGGGTGCGGAAGCATCCACGGTGCGCACGAGGTTCTGGTAGATCTCCTCCGCCATGAACGGGGTGAACGGCGCGGAAAGGAGAGCCATCGTCTTGAGGACGGTGAAGAGCGTCATGTAGGCGGCTTCCTTGTCAGCCGTCATTTCCTTGCCCCAGTAACGCTCGCGGCAGCGGCGCACATACCAGTTGGAAAGCTCATCCGTGAAGGCGGAAAGCGCGCGCCCGGCTTCCGTGATGTGGAGAGCGGCGAGGTTCTCGTCCACGGTCTTTACGAGCGTGTTCAGGCGGGAGAGCACCCACTTGTCCATAGGCGCGAGGTTTTCCGCGCGGAGCACATGCTTCGTGGGGTCGAAACCGTCGATGTCCGCATACAGGATGTAGAACGCATAGGTGTTCCAGAGCGTGCCCATGAACTTGCGCTGCGCTTCGGAAACGGCCTCTGCGGAGAAACGGCTCGGGAGCCACGGCATGGAGCCGGTGTAGAAATACCAGCGGACGGCATCCGCGCCCTGGTTGTTGAGCACCGTCCAGGGATCGACGACGTTGCCCTTGTGCTTGCTCATTTTCTGGCCGTCCTTGTCGCACACAAGGCCGAGCACGACGCAGTTCTTGAAGCTCGGCTCGTCGAACAGGCAGGTGGAGATCGCAAGCAGCGTGTAGAACCAGCCGCGCGTCTGGTCAAGCGCTTCGCTGATGAAGTTCGCGGGGTAGCGGCGCTCGAACTGCTCCTTGTTTTCAAAGGGATAGTGCCACTGGGCGAACGGCATGGAGCCGGAATCGAACCAGCAGTCGATCACAACGGGTTCGCGCTTCATCGTGCCGCCGCACTTCTTGCAGGGAAAGGTGATCGGGTCGAGGAAGGGCTTGTGCAGCTCGATGTCCTCCGGCACGTCCGGGTTGAGCTCGCGCAGCTCCGCGCGGCTGCCGACCACGTGCACCTCGCCGCACTCCTGGCAGACCCAGACCGGCAGCGGCGTGCCCCAGTAGCGCTCGCGGGAGAGGCCCCAGTCCACCACGTTCTCAAGGAAGTTGCCCATGCGGCCTTCCTTGATGGTCTCCGGCAGCCAGTTGACGCGGCGGTTGTATTCGATGAGCCGGTCGCGGATGGCCGTCATGCGGATGAACCAGCTCTCACGGGCATAGTAGATCAGCGGCGTATCGCAGCGCCAGCAGAAGGGGTAGCTGTGCTCGAACTGCGGCGCATCAAAGAGCAGGCCGCTTTCGCGCAGCGCATCGAGAACCATCGGGTCCGCTTTCTTGACGAACACGCCGTCCCAGGGGGTGCCCCCGCACATTTCACCGCGGGTGTTGACGAGCTGGATGAACGGCAGGTCGTTTTCCGCGCAGACGCGCTGATCGTCCACACCGAATGCCGGCGCGTTGTGAACGATGCCCGTGCCGTCCGTGGTGGTGACGTAATCGTCCGCGATGATGTAATGCGCGCGCTTCTTGCCGCAGGCCTTTGCGGTGCATTCAAACAGCGGTTCATAATCGCGGCCCACGAGCTCACTGCCCGGGAATTCGCGCACGATCGTGACGCCCTCTTCGCCCAGCACGGAAGGGACGAGATCTTTTGCGAGGATGAAGGCTTCGCCGTCCTTCTCCGCGCGGCAATAGGTGACGTTTGCGTTCACGCAGAGGCAGACGTTGGAGGGCAGCGTCCAGGGCGTGGTCGTCCAGGCGAGGTAGGAAGCGTCCTCATCCTTGCAGCGGAAGCGCACGGTGGCGGAAGTCTCCTTCACATCCTTGTAGCCCTGCGCGACTTCGTGCGAAGCAAGCGCGGTGCCGCAGCGTGGGCAGTAGGGGACGATCTTGTGGCCCTTGTAAAGCAGGCCCTTTTCGTGGATCTTTTTAAGCGCCCACCACTCGGACTCGATGTAGTTGTCCTCATAGGTGACGTAGGGGTCGTCCATATCCGCCCAGTAGCCCACGCGGTCGCTCATCTGCTCCCACTCGGTCTTATATTTCCAGACGGATTCCTTGCACTTCTGGATGAACGGCTCCACGCCGTATTGTTCGATCTGCTCCTTGCCGTCAAGGCCGAGGAGCTTTTCCACCTCAAGCTCCACCGGCAGGCCATGGGTATCCCAGCCCGCCTTGCGCAGCACGTCGTAGCCCTTCATGGTGCGGTAACGGGGGATGATGTCCTTGATGGCGCGGGTGAGGATGTGGCCGATGTGCGGCTTGCCGTTTGCGGTCGGCGGGCCGTCGAAGAACGTGTAAGGCTCTGCGCCGCGGCGAAGCTCCACGCTCTTTTCAAAGATCTTGTTTTCCTTCCAGAACGCGAGCGTTTCCTTTTCGCGCTCCACAAAGTTCAGCGAGGTCGATACTTTCTTGTACATGCTTTCACTCCTGCTCGGATTATTGTTGCAAAATTAAAAGCCTGCGCCCCGAAACGGGACGCAGGCTGCTGCGCGGTACCACCCGGATTGGCGGCACAGGCCGCCCACTCCTTTTGCGCTGTAACGTGCGCACACGGCGCGGCCTACTGAAAACGCCAAAACGCTGCGTTCAGCCGCGCGCTCGTGGGTGATGCGTGCGAACCCGTTCCCCGCCGCGCTTGCACCATGCCGCGGCTCGCTTCCGGGCGGTGTTTCGCCGTGTGCCCCACTCGTTGCTTTACCGCTTCAATTATATCTGCAAAACGCCTGTTTGTAAAGGGATGCGTGCGGTGAATTTGGCCATTTTACGGCCCTGCGGCAAGCTGTTTTTCTGCGTTTTGCGGGGCGCATCCGCGCGCGGAGGGCATGTTTTTGTTTATTCCGGCAGCAGAACCGCAAAATCTGTGCGATTCGTTACCGCAAGTTCACAACAATGACGGAATCCGGGTTTGAACAGCGGCGGGATTTGTGGTAAAATCACAAGGATAGTTATCCTCGCGAGAGGTATGCTAATCGCGTTGGAACTCACAGGAGGATACTCTTTTGAAAAAACTGAAGACGCCGCTGATTTACCTTGCCATCATCCTCGTGATCGTCATCGCCATCACGGGGCTTGAAAAGGGCAACAGCGCCGAAAGCAAAAAGATCGAATACACGGATTTTGTCGCGATGGTCAAGCGCGGCGAGGTCGCCATGGTGGAGATCACCGAGCGTGAGCTCGTCGGCCTGAAGAAAAACTCCGAGATCAAGGCGGATCTCTTCCCTTCCCGGTATGATTTCTACTGCTTCATCCCGTCCGAGGAGAGCTTCCGCAACGCCATGAATTCCATTGCCGCGGAGCTTACGGGCAAGGATGTGAACACCATCACGGAAGCGGATTATGCGTTCCAGTATACCTATAACCCGCCGCCGGAGGCTTCCATTTTCGAGATCCTCCTGCCTTACCTGCTGATCCTTGGTGCGTTCGCGCTCTTCTATTATTTCGTGTTCCGTTCGCAGGGCGGCGGCAACCAGATGATGAACTTCGGCAAGAGCCGCGCGCGCACGCATATCGACCCGCACAACAAGGTCACCTTTGCGGATGTGGAAGGCGCGGATGAGGAAAAGGAAGAGCTCAAGGAGGTCGTGGAATTCATGCGGGCTCCCAAGCGCTTCACCGAGATGGGCGCGCGCATCCCGAAGGGCGTGCTGCTCGTGGGCCCTCCGGGCACGGGCAAAACGCTGCTTGCCAAGGCTGTTGCAGGCGAGGCGCAGGTGCCGTTCTTCTCCATCTCCGGTTCGGACTTCGTTGAAATGTTCGTGGGCGTGGGCGCAAGCCGTGTGCGCGACCTGTTCAGCACCGCAAAGAAGTGCGCACCCGCCGTGGTGTTCATCGATGAGATCGACGCGGTCGGCCGCCAGCGCGGCGCGGGCCTCGGCGGCGGGCATGATGAGCGCGAGCAGACGCTCAACCAGCTCCTCGTTGAGATGGACGGCTTTGCCGCGAACGAAGGCATCATCGTTATCGCTGCGACGAACCGCCCGGACATCCTCGACCCGGCGCTCCTGCGCCCAGGCCGGTTCGACAGGCAGATCACCGTCAACTATCCGGATGTGAAGGGCCGTGAGGCGATCCTGCGTCTGCATGCGAAGGGCAAGCCCATGGCGGAGGATGTGGACCTTGCGGTGCTTGCAAAACGCACGCCGGGCTTCACGGGCGCGGACCTTGAAAACGTGCTCAACGAGGCGGCAATCCTCGCTGCCCGCTTCAAAAAGAAGAAGATCTCCATGATCGAGCTGGAGGAGGCCATCACCCGCACGGTGGTCGGCCCCGAAAAGCGCAGCCGGGTCATCACGCCGGAGGACAAGCGCATCACGGCGTATCACGAGGCGGGTCATGCCATCGTGGCGAAGAAGCTCAAGAACTGCGACCCTGTGCATGAAGTTTCGATCATCCCGCGCGGCATGGCGGCAGGCTACACCATGACCATGCCGGAGAATGACGACAACCACATGTCCCGCGGGAAGATCCTGGATGAGATCGCCATGATGCTTGGCGGCCGCGTTGCGGAGACCGTCGCGCTCGACGACATCTGCACCGGCGCTTATAATGACCTGCAGCGCGCCACGGAGCTTGCGCGCAAGATGGTCGTGGAATTCGGCATGAGCGACGAGATCGGCCCCGTGTTCCTCGGTGGCCAGACGGAGGTGTTCATCGCCAAGGATTGGGGCCACCAGCGCAACTTCTCCGAGCAGGTGGCGGCCCGTGTGGACGCGGAGATCCGCCGCATCCTCGAGGAACAGTTCGCCCGCGCCCGCGAGGCGATCGAATCCGATCTGCCGGCGATGGAGCGCGTCGTTGCGGCACTGATCGAATATGAGCGCATCACCGGCGAAGAGTTCGAGAAACTCTACGACGGCGAGGAAGTGCAGCTTGTTTCCTACCGCGAGAAGCAGACCGTCCTCGAAACGGCCGACCCTGAGGTGCTTGCCGAGGAGGAAGCCGAGCGCAAGCGCAAGGAGGAAGAAGCGCGCCGCAAGGCGGAGGAAGAAGCCGCAAAGGCGCAGGCTGAGAAAAAGGACGAATAAAGCCAGCCTGCTGACTTGCGTAAACTTAAAACATCGCATGGGGCGGCCGTTGGCCGCCCATGTGTTTTTCAAAGCGAGGAACTGCCACGATGCAACCGTTTGACCTGCATACCCATTCCATTTATTCGGACGGCACGGAAGCGCCTGCCGCCATTGTGCGCGCGGCAAAGGATGCCGGGCTTGCGTTCGTTGCGCTGACGGATCACGATACCGTCATGGGCGTGCCGGAGGCCATGGCCGAAGGCGCGCGCATCGGCATGCGCGTTGTACCCGGCGTGGAGTTTGATGTGGACTATTCCGTCACGATGCATATCCTTGGCTTAGGGATCGACCCGGACGCACCGGAGGTCAGAAAAACGCTTGCCGAAAGCGCCGAAAAGCGCGAGCGGCGCAACGCCGCCATGTTTGCGCGCCTGCGGGATGTGGGCTGCCCGATCGAGGATGCTGTGGAGGGCGAAGGGCTCATCACGCGGCTGCACATGGCCAACGCGCTCGTGAAAAAGGGATATGCCGTGTCCCGGGCGGATGCGTTCGATAAATACCTGCTCAAAGGGAGGCCCGGCTTTGTGCGCAGCGAGAACATCTCCATCGCGCAGGCGGTCGCCGTGGCACATGCGGCCGGCGGGATCGCGGTGCTGGCGCACCCCTGCCAGATCCGCGCGGACAAGCATGCCGCCGTGCTTGCGGCGGTTCAAAGCGGCATAGACGGGATCGAAGCGTTTTACCCCGGCACCACGGAGGGGGAGCGCACGCTCTTCCTTTCGCTCGCCCGCCAGCACGGCCTCATCGTGACATCCGGCAGCGACTTCCACGGCGCGAACCGCCCGGCGGCGACCCTCGGCTGCGCTTTTGTGGACACGCCGCTGCTCCTGCCCGTATTCGAAAGGTTTATGACCTGACAGGCCTGCTTTTTCATCAAATGGCCGTATAAAACGCACGAAATGCAAAACAAATGCCCGGGATCCGCTGCTTTTCGCGGGAAATGGGCGTTATTTTTTGCGCAAACGCAAGTCCGGAAGCCGAATTATGCATGCGCCTGATGAAAAAAGAAGAGTAACATAAGGAAAACTTATCCAAAGTGCTGTTTCCCTTCATTTTCATTGCAGCACGCGTTGCTTCTCTCCGCGAATTTTGGTATACTTTTACTTGGTGGAGACCGGGCTTCCGGATTCTGCCGAAAAACCACTGATAGGGGATTTTGAATCGATATGCTTGGCGGAAACGGACACATCAAGATCTTTGCGGGCAGCGCAAGCAAGCAGTTTGCGCAAAAAATGTGCGACTATCTCGGCAGCCCCATGGGAAAATGCACGACCATCCATTTTTCCGAGGGAAACACCTATGTGCGGTTTGACGAGTGCATTCGCGATATGGACGTGTACTTCGTGCAGACCATCGGTCTCAATGCGAACAACGAGTTCATGGAGCTCCTGTTCTTCATCGACGCCGCGAAGCGTGCAAGCGCAAACTCCATTTCCGTCATTATGCCGTATTTCAGCTATGCGAAGGGCGATAAGAAGGACGAGCCGCGCGTTTCCATCCGCGCCCGCGTCTGTGCCGACGCCATCGAGATGGCGGGTGCGGACCGCGTTGTGACGATGGATCTTCATGCCGCGCAGATCCAGGGCTTTTTCACGAAGCCGGTGGACCACCTTTACGCCCGTTCCCTGCTCTGCGCCTATGCAAAGCACAGGGGCATTGTGGATGAAAACACCGTCGTCGTCTCGCCGGACGCGGGCAGCGCAAAGCGCGCGCGTTCCATGGCGGACGAGCTGGGCTGCGCCGTTGCCATCGGCGACAAGATGCGCGCCGGCCATGACGAAAACGCCAAGGTGCTTGAGATCATCGGAGACGTGAAGGGCAAGAACTGCATCATCGTGGATGACTTCACCATTTCCGGCGGCACGCTCGTGGATGTGGCGCACGGCCTGAAGGACAAGGGCGCGAAGAACATCTACGCATTCCTTTCCCACGTGGTGATGAGCGAGAAGGCTGTGCAGCGCATCGAGGACAGCCCGATCGAGCTCCTCGTTTCCACCGACACCGTCTACTGTGAGCCTGCGCTCCATTCCGACAAGATCGAGATCATTTCTGCCGCGCCGATGTTTGCGGAGGCTGTGAAGCTGATCCATGACCGCGAGCCTGTGAGCAACATGTTCGGCCATGCGCCCAAGCGCATGTTGGAGATGAGCTTCTCCCGCCAGATGTCGCTGCGCGATCTGCAGAAATAAACAGAATAAACCGGAATTTTAAAAGGCTGCCTCATAACGAAGGCAGCCTTTTGGCTGTTATAAATGGAGTTACTCCTTTTCTTTCCGCATATGCTCAAGCACCACGGGCAGGCTCTCCCGGGCGGAAGCGCTCAAAAGCTCCACAGCCTGCTGAAGGACGGCCTTTGTCGGCTCATCCAGCTTTTTCATTTCGCGCAGCACAGCCACTGCGGTTTTGGGCCGGTTGAGGTCCGCGACCGTCACCGCGCCGGAAGCGGAAAGTGCCGTGTAGATGCCATCCACAAGCCTGCCCCGTTCCTCCGGGCTGATCTGCGTGAGCCAGGCCTTGAGCGTGGAATCGATGAAGCGGCTGCTGCGTGTGCGCTCCGCGGCGGGTACAAGGCCGTTGCATGCTGTTTCCCAGGAATAAAGATCATGCTGCAGGAGCCATGTGTTCGTGCTGTGCACCACGGAGCAGCCTTCCTCATGCTGCAAAAGCATGCCGACCACGGAGGATTGGGGCACGAACGTGCGTACCCGGCCAAGCACGCGCTGGAAGCCCTCCCGGCCGATCACTTCGGAAAGGAAGCCTGGGCCGTCATGGTTGTAAACGCTTTCGATGCGGGACTGGATCTCTTCCCCGCAGAAGGCCGAAGCGTACACGGCGAGGTTGCCGCCCTTGGAATGGCCGCCCACGCGCAGGCGGCCGGGGAGAGTGTCCGAAGCTGCGCAAAGGTATTGCACGGCGTCCCGCTGTGCGGGCACAACGGTACGGAAGCTCATGTTGAAATCTTCCTTCCAGCCCACGAGCGTACCGTCCGTGCCGCGGAAGGCCACATACGGAAGGTCATCCGCAAGGCAGATGGTAAGGGCGGAAAACTGCTTTTCTTCCGCCGGGTCAAACAGGTTCACATAGCCCGTGAGCCGCGCACCGCTGAAGCGGGGGCTGGCCGCAAGGGCGGCAAGCAGGCGTGCGTCATCCGCCAAACGGAAGTGCGGTGCGGCATCCGCTTCCGCGGGAAGACGGTCTTCACCCGCAAAAGGCGCGCCGTGCAGGCAGCGCGCCGCCGCATCGGCAAGGGAGATGGTTTCGTGGAAATCCGCAGGGGCGATCCCGTCAAAGGGGATATAGGAAAGGCGGCAGAGGATCAGGCTGTCCGCTTCGTTAAAGGGCGATTGTGCGAATGAAAGGTCGCCGCGCCAGGCAATGTAATCGAACACGTTTGACATTTGCGCTCATCTCCGTTCTGGGCTTTGCCTTATTATACCATGTCCGGCGCAGAGGCGGGTGTTCGCTTTATCGCAGACGCGTTTATTTTCCGCTGGCGCCGTAGTTTGCAAGCACACGGGCGGAAGGATCGTTGACGTTGCAGCCCTCCCAGGCTTTGTTCGGCATCCAGAAGTCCGTTACCATGTCCGCTTGGCCGGGATAGTATTTCTCAAACAGCTCGCGGTAAAGCAGGCTTTCCTTGGTGAAGGGTGCGGCAAATTCATATTGCCTGCGCTTTTCTTCAAACTCTGCGTCCGTATAGCGGCTTTCGGCGTATTCCTTCAGGTCATCCACCATGGAATGACCCACCGCGTCGCTGAAGGCCGCTTTTTCCCGATAGAGGATGCTCTGCGGCAGCCAATCCCCTTCAAAGGCGTGGCGCAGGAGGTATTTGCCCTTGCCGTATACGTTCATCTTTTTTGCGGGGTCGATCGCCATCACATATTTCACAAAGGCAAGGTCGCCAAAGGGGACGCGCGCTTCCAGCGAGTTTACGGAAATGCAGCGGTCGGCGCGCAGCACGTCGTACATGTGGATTTCGCGGATGCGCTTTTCCGATTCTTTCTGGAATTCCTCCGGCGAAGGGGCAAAATCCGTGTACTTGTAGCCGAACAGCTCGTCAGAAATCTCGCCGGTCAGGAGCACGCGCACATCGGTACGCTCATGGATCGCCTTGCAGCAGAGGTACATGCCCATGCTGGCACGGATGGTGGTAATGTCATACGTCCCAAGGTAGCTGATGAGCGTCTCAAGTGTTGCAAGCACCTCTTCGCGCGTCATGATGACCTCTGTGTGGTCGGTGTGCAGATACTCCGCGACTTCCCGCGCATATTTGAGGTCGATCGCGTCCGTGTCCATGCCGATGGCAAAGGTGCGGATGGGCTTTTTGAGCAGGCGTGCGGAGATGGCGCAGACGAGGCTGCTGTCCAGCCCGCCGCTCAGGAGGAAGCCGAGCGGGGCGTCCGCGTCGAGCCGCTTTTCCACGCCCGCGATGAGTCGTTCGCGGATGCCGGCGCAGATGGTCTCCACATCGTCCTCACAATAGCGGGAAACGGCGGCGATGTCGCAATAACGCACGAATTTGCCCTCCGCGTAGTAATGCCCCGGCGGGAAGGGGAACACATGCTCCGTGAGGCCGACGAGGTTTTTCGCCTCGCTCGCAAAGGCGATGCCGCCATCCGGCAGGTAGCCGTAAAACAGCGGGCGGATGCCGATGGGATCGCGCGCGGCGATGAGGTGCCCGGACTTCCCGTCATAGATCACAAGCGCAAATTCCGCATCCAGCTTTTCGAACATGGAAAGGCCGTATTCCCGGTACAGCGGCAGCAGGATCTCGCAGTCGGATTCGCTTTGGAACGTGTATTTCTCCTTCAGCTTTTCGCGCACCGGGCGGAAGCCGTATAGCTCGCCGTTGCAGGCCACCCCATCCTCCCCGAGGAAGAAGGGCTGCATGCCCTCCGGCGAAAGGCCCATGATGGCGAGGCGGTGGAAGCAGAGGAAGCCGGTTTTCGTCTCAACGATGCGGGACATGTCCGGCCCGCGGGAAACGGTCTTTTCAAAACCTGCGGCAAGCAGAGCGGGGGAAATGGTCTTGCTTTCGACACCCATGATGGAACACATAAAAAAACACCTCCGGATAAAAATACGCAGCCGATTCATCCTTTTATTTTAGGACGAATGCTGCGAAATCCGCGGTGCCACCTAATTTACTGCAAAATGACAGTCTCTTTTTCAGGCTCCAACAAGCCCGTTCGGCGTAACGTGCCGCCACCCCGTCTCCCCTACTTGCCCGGAAAGGCTTTGGGTTTGATGCTCCCGAGTGTTCTTCGCGCAATGCCCTGTGCGGGATTTCCACCATCGCCCGCTCTCTGCGACCGGCCTTCTGCGGTACTTTTCTCGATCGACGCATGTTGCTTTTCAATTTTAATGGTGCATATCATAGCACGTTTGAATATTCCTGTCAACAGAAATATTATGCATGATTGTTATGGAAAGAGTGCCATGCCTTCAGGGCGCGTTATGGGAAAGCAGCGCCATCATGTCCTCCGGCAATGGGGCGGTGAGGTGCAGCGCCTCCCCTGTGAGCGGGTGCGTGAGCCAGAGCGCGTAGGAGTGCAGCGCGGGGCGGGCGATGCGCGCATCCCGCGTGCCGTAAAGCCAATCCCCGGCGAGCGGAAAGCCGAGCGCCGCCATGTGGACCCGGAGCTGGTGCGTGCGCCCCGTGTGCGGCACAAGGCGCAGCAGCGTAAAATTGCCTGCCCGGGCGAGCGTTTCATATTCTGTGCAGGAAGGCGCGCCGTCCTGCCGGACGGCGCGCTGATAGGTTGAACCTTCTGCAAGGCCGATAGGAAGTGTGACCGTGCCCTGAGGCGGAATAACGGCGCCTGCGGCTATGCCGCGGTATTCCCGGCGGAAGCCCGGCGTGTGCAGCATGCGGCGCAAAAGCTCATGCATGTAGCCGTTTTTTGCGAAGGTGATGATCCCCGTCGTGCCCCGGTCCAGCCGGCTGACGGGGTGAGGGATGCAATCGGGCGGCAGGCAGGAAGCAAGCGCGTTTTCAAGCGTGAGCTCCTCCGGGTCGCGGGTGGACTGGTGCACGGCGATCCCGGCCGGCTTGTTCAGGATCAGGATGTCCTCATCCTCAAAAAGCACATCAAGCGGCGCAGGCATGGGGCGCGGCCGCGGCGCGTCCGGTGCGTCGCCCACCTCAGCCGTGAGCACATCGCCCGCTTCCACGCGCGCGGTGGTGAAGGCGCGTATCCCGTTGAGGAGGATGCCCGTTTCGCGCAGCTTCACGCGGCGGATGAGCGATTCGGACATCCGCAGCTCCTGCGCAAGCAGGCTTTTCACCTCGCGCCCGGCAAGGCGTTCATCGATCGTGAGCGTAAGCGTGCGCATGCGCTGCGCCTCCTTCATTTGCGTGAACTCTCCGCGTTTCCGGCAGCCCCTCCTGTCAGATGATGCCGAAGAGCAAGTCGCCGTAGGTCGGGAACGGCCAATGGTCCGCGGCGGTAATGCCTTCGAGCGCGTCCGCGGTTTTGCGCAGGGCAGCCATCGCGCCGATCACGTCGCACTTGTAGCAATCTGCGGCGGCTTCGGGGCTGCCTGCCTTTGCAGCCTTGGCAAGCGCGTCCGAAAGGGCGAGCGTTTCCTTATAGAGCTTTGCGGAAAGCTCGGAAAGGGCGGAGACAGCCTGTTCTTCATAGGTGCAGTCCACATTGGCAAGCACGCTGCGCTTTGCTGCCGCGGCGGAGGAAAGCTCGCCTGCGTAGGCGGTCACGGCGGGCAGGATCTCCTTCTTTGCCATGTCGAGCATCGTCAGCGCTTCGATGTTGACGATCTTGCAATAGCTTTCGAGCATGATCTCGTGCCGCGCCTTCATCTCCGCTTCCGTAAATACCCGGTGGGAGGTGAAGAGCGCAACGTTCTTTTCGTCGAGGAAATGCCGGAGCGCATCCGGCGTGGTGCGCAGGTTGGAAAGGCCGCGCCGTTCCGCTTCGGCGATCCAGGCGTCGTCATAGCCGTTGCCGTTGAAGATGATCCGCTTATGCGCCTTGATGGTATCGCGGATGAGATCGTGGAGCGCGGTCTGGAAATCCGGGGCAGATTCCAACACATCCGCATACTGGCGAAGCGCTTCGGCCACGGCGGTGTTGGTGACCACGTTCGCATCGGAAATGGAGGCGGAGGAACCGAGCATGCGGAATTCAAACTTGTTGCCTGTGAAGGCGAACGGGGAGGTGCGGTTGCGGTCCGTCGTGTCCTTGGGGAAGCGCGGCAGCACATGCACACCGATCTTCATCTGCACCTGCTCCTTCGCATCGTAGGCGGCGTCAGTTTCAATCGCATCCAGCACGCCCTCAAGCTCTTCGCCAAGGAACATGGAAACGATCGCGGGCGGTGCTTCGTTCGCGCCGAGGCGATGGTCGTTTCCGGCCGTCGCCACGGAGATGCGCAGAAGATCCTGATATTCATCCACCGCTTTGATGACCGCGCAGAGGAACAGCAGGAACTGTGCGTTCTCATAGGGGGTGTCGCCGGGCTCAAGCAGGTTCACGCCCGTGTTGGTGCAGAGGGACCAGTTGTTGTGTTTGCCGCTGCCGTTCACGCCGTCAAAGGGCTTTTCATGCAGCAGGCATACGAGGCCATGCTTCTTCGCGAGCTTCTGCATGACTTCCATTGTGAGCTGGTTGTGATCCGCGGCGATGTTTGCCGTAGTGAAGATGGGCGCAAGCTCGTGCTGCGCGGGCGCGACCTCGTTGTGCTCGGTTTTTGCGAGCACGCCGAGCTTCCAAAGCTCCGTGTTCAGCTCCTGCATGAACGCCGAAATGCGCGGCTTGATCGTGCCAAAGTAGTGGTCGTCCAACTCCTGTCCTTTGGGCGGCATTGCGCCAAAGAGCGTGCGGCCGGTATAGAGCAGATCCTTGCGCTTTGCAAAAAGCTCCTTGTCCACGAGGAAATATTCCTGCTCCGGGCCGACGGTCACGTTCACGGAGGTGACGTCCGTGTTGCCGAAGAGCTTCAGCACGCGCATGGCCTGCCGGTTGAGGGCCTGCATGGAACGGAGAAGCGGTGTTTTTTTGTCGAGCGCCTCGCCGCCGTAGGAACAGAAGGCGGTGGGGATGCAGAGGGTATTGTCCTTGATGAAGGCATAGGAGGTCGGGTCCCATGCGGTGTAGCCGCGCGCTTCAAAGGTGGCGCGCAGGCCGCCGGAGGGGAAGCTGGAGGCGTCCGGTTCGCCGCGCACAAGTTCCTTGCCGGAGAATTCCATGATGACGTGGCCGCCCTTGATGGGGGAAATGAAACTGTCGTGCTTTTCGGCGGTGATGCCGGTCATGGGCTGGAACCAGTGGGTGAAATGCGTTGCGCCCTTTTCGATGGCCCAATCCTTCATGGCGTTTGCGACCACGTTCGCTACGGAAGCGTCCAGCCGTCTGCCGTCCCGGATGGCGTTCTGCATTGCGCGGTAGGTCTCCTTCGGGAGCCTTTCCTTCATGACCGTGTCGTTGAATACCAGGGTTCCAAAGAGTTCTGATACGGTGCTCATCCCAAATATGCCTCCTGAAAATATATTAACTGCGCCTAAGAATAAAGGACAGCCATTATACAAAATATCAATGGCGGAATTATACACCCCATATCCTGTCAGTGTCAATAAAAAACGCGGAGGGAAGGTCCGCTCCGCTTGCAGAAAAAATGAAAAAAGTTGCAGTAAAAAGCAAGAAGAATAAAACACAAAACACGAAATTAAATCACACGGGAGGGCATACTTCGTTTCGTTCCGCTCCGGCATGTTCCCGGATGAGGGATTCCACCTCGCCCGGCGCAACGCCGAGCGCCACGGCAAGCTCGCCGTGCAGCAGCTCGCGGGCGCGCTTGAGGAAGCGTTCCTCCACATGGCTGTAAGCCTTCCCCTGGGTGATCGCCTGTTCATTTTTTGCGTAAATCATGCGGATGAGCCGCAGCAGGTTCGCGTAGTCATAGGTTTGCAGCAGGGCTTTGTACTGCTGCGCCGCCTGCTTTGCATCCGAAAACTCTGCTGGGTCAGACGCCATGGTGGGGATGGAGCGGATGAGAGCATGCGCTTCCTCCCGGCTGAGTATGGGGCGCATGGGTACGGCAATGTCCGTCGGCGCATAGATCACGCCCTGGCGGTAAAGCGGCGTGAGCGTATAATAAAGCCGCTCCGAATCGACTGCCGCAATGGGCGCAGGGCCGATTGCCGTGACGCGGCACACACCCTCCCCGCCATAGATGATAAGGTCGCCCGGCTGATACATCATGAACTTTCCTCCTGAAAGAAAGACGCGTGGCTCCGGCAACTGGACTTACGTTCTGCCGGAACCACACGCTGCATTTTATTTTACCATAACCGGAGCGGCGCATGTAAGCGGAAATTTCCGCCGCACGCGGGAAACTCAGGAGACGATCTTGAACCCTGCATCCGTGAGCGCGCGCTTGATCTCATCGATCTGCGCAAAGTCGCGCGTTTCCATGGAGAGCTTCAGGAAGCAGCTCGAGATGGCCATGTTCGGGTCGGAATGCTCATGGCTTACGCGCACCACGTTTGCACCGCACTTCGCGATGATCTCGCTTACGCCCACGAGCTGGCCGGGCTTGTCCTCAAGCGCGATCTGCAGGTTGCTGTTGCGCCCGCTTGTGATAAGGCCGCGCGTGATGACGCGGGAGAGGATGTTCACGTCGATGTTGCCGCCGGAGACGATGCAGACCGTCTTTTTCCCGGCGATGGGGAGCTTTCCGAACATCGCGGCTGCAACGGAGACTGCGCCCGCTCCTTCCGCGATGAGCTTCTGCTTCTCGATCATTGCGAGGATGGCCGCGGCGATCTCATCCTCCGAAACCGTCACGATATCGTCCACATATTCCTGCGTGAGCGCGAAGGTGTTGTCCCCCGGGTGCTTCACGGCAATGCCGTCCGCAAACGTGGCGACGCTCCCGAGCGTCACGGGGCTGCCGCCCCGCCGGCTTTCGTACATGCTGGGGGCGTTTGCCGCCTGCACGCCGTAGATCTTGATATTCGGGCTCAGGTGCTTCATGGCGTATGCCACGCCGGAGATCAGCCCGCCGCCGCCGATGGGCACGATGACGGCCTCCGCGTCACGCATCTGCTCGAGGATCTCAAGGCCGATGGTGCCTTGCCCTGCGATCACTTCATCGTCGTCGAACGGGTGGATGAAGGTCGCGCCCGTTTCCTTCTGGCAACGCACGGCGGCTTCATAAGCGTCGTCGTATGCGCCGTTAACGAGGCAGACCTCAGCGCCGAGGCGCTTTGTGGCTTCCACCTTGCTGATGGGCGCGCTGTCCGGCATGAACACGACGCTTTTTGCGCCCTGCCGCGTGGCGGCAAGCGCAACGCCCTGCGCATGGTTGCCCGCACTGCAGGCGATGATGCCGGCGCGCTTCTGTTCATCGGTCAGCTGGCTGATTTTGTAATAGGCGCCGCGCAGCTTGAAACTGCCGGTGACCTGCAGGTTTTCGGTTTTCAAATAAAGCTCCGCATCCGGGCAGAGATTCGGCGCATGGATGAGGTCCGTCCTGCGGGCGACCTCCTTGAGCACGAACGCGGCATGGTATATTTTGTCAAGTGTCAGCATGGGGTGTTTCCTTTCCGGCAAGGTAGTTGATGAATTGCTGCGCCGTGCGCCCGGATACGCCGCCGTGGCGGATCTCCCAGCGGTTTGCGAGCAGCAGCAGCTCCTCTTCCGGCAGGTCGAGCCTGCCTGCGCGCGCGGCGAGTCCGCGCACGATGTCGTGATATTGCTCCCTGTTGGGGCTTGAATAGTTGATGGCAACGCCGAAACGGCTTGCGAGGGAGAGCTTTTCCTCCATCGTGTCGCTGCGGTGGATATCGCCGTCATGCTCCATGTCGCTGCGGTCGTTCCAGGTTTCGCGGATCAGGTGGCGGCGGTTGGAGGTGGCGTAAAGCAGCACGTTGTCCGGCCGGGTTTCCACGCCTCCTTCGATGACGGCTTTCAGGAACTTGTATTCCACCTCGTGCTCTTCAAACGAAAGGTCGTCGATGAAGATGATGAAGCGGTAGTTCCGGCGCTTTACGGCGGCGATGACGGCGGAAAGGTCGCGGAACTGGTGCTTGTAGATCTCGATCATCCGGAGGCCTTCTGCGGCGTATTCGTTGAGCACGGCTTTCACGCTCGATGATTTACCCGTGCCGCTGTCCCCGTAAAGAAGCACGTTGTTCGCGCTGCGGCCGCGAACGAAGGCTTCCGTGTTGGCGACGAGCTCCCGCTTCTGATGCTCATAGCCGATGAGGTCGGAAAGCATGATCTTGTCCGCGTTGTTGATGGGCAGGAATTTCACGCCGCTGCCGTCGTTCTCTATGCGGAAGGCGCGGTTGAGGCCGAACATGCCGACGCCGTGCTCCCGGTAGAACCCGGTCACAAGGTCGAAAAACGCGGTTTCATCCTCCGCATGGGCAAGGGAGAGGCTCAGCGTCTGCACATGCTCGCTCACGCTCTTGTAGTAATTCTTCTCGAGTTTCGGGATAGCATGGTAATCCGAAAGCACGGAAAAGCAGTCGATTCCAAGGTCGCGCTCGATGGCAGTGAAATCGTAATCGAACAGGCGCTTAAAAATGCGAAAATCCGCTTTGGCAAAGCGGTTGACGCTCCCTTCCGCGGCACCCCGGCGTTCCGCCGTGAGGCTGAAGGAGTTTTCGTTTGTGACGAGCACGAACGTGAGGTAATTGTGCCAGAGGTTCGTGTTGAAGCCATATTGCGTGGCGAGGTCGAGCAGGCGCTTCACCTCCGCATAAATGCGGGAAACGAGCGCCTCCGGCTCGCTGTTGTGCAGCCGCCAGTCGCGGAAGATCCCGGCGAGGCGCAGCAGGATGCTGTCCTCGCCGAGGTCACGATATAATAGAAGGTTGGATGTCAGTCTGTCCATGGCAAACTCCGCATCCGGCTCAAAGAACCGCAAGGATCGCGTCCGTCATGGCCGTGCAGCCAAGCGGCTTGGCATTGCTCGTTCCGAGGATGTCCGCCGTGCGCAAGCCGGCTGCAAGCACCCGGTCCACCGCGGCTTCGATGGCGTCCGCCTCAGCCGCAAGGCCGAAGGAATAGCGGAGCATCATGGCGGCGGAGAGGATGGTGGCGATGGGGTTCGCCTTGTCCTGCCCGGCGATGTCCGGCGCGGAGCCGTGGATGGGCTCATACAGGCCGCGTGTGCCGTCCCCGAGGGAGGCGGAGGGCAGAAGGCCGATGGAGCCGGTGATCTGCGAGGCCTCGTCCGAGAGGATATCGCCGAACATGTTGGAGGTGACGACCACATCGAACTGGGAAGGGCAGCGCACGAGCTGCATGGCGGCGTTGTCCACCAGCATGTCCGAAAGGGCGACCTCCGGGTATTCCTCCCCGATGCGGTGCATGGTCTCGCGCCAGAGGCGGGAAGTTTCAAGCACGTTTGCCTTGTCGATGCTCACGAGCTTTCCGCCGCGCTTCTTTGCCGTTTCAAAAGCCACGCGGGCGATGCGCTCGATCTCCATCACGCTGTAGGCTTCGGTGTCGTAGGCTTCCGGGCCGAATTTGCCTTCGCGCCTGCCGCGTTCGCCGAAGTAGATGCCGCCGGTGAGCTCGCGCACGATCAGCAGGTCGAACCCTTTTGCCACGATGTCCGCCCTGAGCGGGCATTCTTCCGCAAACGCGGGGTAAAGCTTTGCCGGGCGCAGGTTCGTGTAAAGGCCGAGTGCGGCGCGGATGCCGAGCAGCCCCTTCTCCGGGCGCAGCGCGGCGGGGTTCTTATCCCACTTGGGGCCGCCCACCGCGCCGAGGAGCACGCTGTCGCTTGCGAGGCAGCCCTGCACGGTCTCCTCCGGCAGCGGTGTGCCGCATGCGTCGATGGCGCAGCCGCCCATGAGGTAATCCCGGAAGGTGAAAGTGTGGCCAAACTTTTGCCCGACCTTTTCGAGCACGCGCACGGCGCTCCCGACGATTTCGGGGCCGATGCCGTCACCCCGGATCAGTGCGATCGTATAGTTCATTCCTGTGCCTCCTGCCGTGCTTTCAGGTAGGGAAGCAGGCCGCCCTTTTCGATGATGCGCGTTATGAACTCCGGGAAAGCCGTGGCCTGGAAGCGTGCGCCGGTGGTCTCATCCGCGATCTCGCCTGTGGAGAAGTCCACTGAGACCACATCGCCCTCCACAATGGCTGCGGCGGCTTCCGGGCACTCCAGAATCGGGAAGCCGATGTTGATGGCGTTGCGGTAGAAAATGCGCGCGAAGCTCGTGGCGATCACGCAGGAAACGCCCGCAGCCTGAATGGCGATGGGCGCATGCTCGCGGGAGGAGCCGCAGCCGAAGTTCGCGCCGCCCACGATGATCTCGCCCGGTTTAACGCGGGAAGCGAACGTGGGGTCGATGTCCTCCATGCAGTGCTTTGCAAGCTCTGCCGGGGAGGGGGCGTTCAAGTATCTTGCGGGGATGATGACATCCGTGTCGATGTTGTCCCCAAACTTATGCACGATGCCTTTTGCCATGGTGCGTCACGCTCCTTTCATAACGTCTGCCGGGTCGGCCAGGCAGCCTGCCACGGCGGAAGCCGCGGCAACGGCGGGGGAAGCGAGCACGACTTCGCTCTTCACATGCCCCATCCTGCCCACAAAGTTGCGGTTCGTGGTGGAAACGGCGCGTTCGCCCGCGCTCATCACGCCCATGTGGCCGCCGAGGCAGGGGCCGCAGGTCGGCGTGGAAAGCGCGCAGCCTGCCGCGATGAAGGTTTCCGCGAGGCCCTCCCGGATGCACTGGAGGTAGATCTCCTGCGTGGCGGGGATCACGATGCAGCGGACGCCGGGGGCGATATGCCTGCCGCGGAAGATCTCCGCCGCCTGCCGCAGGTCGGAAATGCGGCCGTTGGTGCAGGAGCCGATGACCGCCTGCTGGATAGGCATGCCCTTCGCTTCAGAGATCGTTTTCGTGTTGGAAGGCAGGTGCGGCAGGGAGACGGTCGGCTCAAGTGCCGAAAGGTCGATCGTAACGGTGCGGGCATATTCCGCGTCCGCATCCGCCGCATAGACGGTGTAGGGCCGGTTCACGCGGCCGCTTACATATTCGATGGTTGTTTCATCCACGGGGAAAATGCCGTTCTTCGCGCCCGCTTCGATGGCCATGTTGGCGATGGTGAAGCGGTCGTCCATCGAAAGGGAGGCTACGCCTTCGCCCGTGAATTCGAGGGACTGATACAGCGCGCCGTCCACGCCGATCTCTCCGATCAGGTGCAGGATCACGTCCTTGCCGCTCACATAGGGGCGGAGTTTGCCCGTGAGCTTCACCTCGATGGCCGCGGGCACCTTGAACCAGTTTTCGCCGATGGCCATGCCGGCCGCCATGTCCGTGGAGCCGACGCCCGTGGAAAACGCGCCGAGAGCGCCGCAGGTGCAGGTGTGGGAATCCGCGCCGATCACGCAGTCGCCGGGGGCGACGAGGCCCTTTTCCGGCAGCAGCGCATGCTCGATGCCCGATTCACCCACGTCATACAGGTGGGTGATGCCGTGCTTCTTTGCAAACGCGCGCGCCTGTGCGCAAAGCTCCGCGGATTTGATGTCCTTGCAGGGGGTGTAATGATCGAGCACGATGGCGATCTTCTCCCTGTCGAACACCTTCGTAAGGCCGGCCGCCTCAAACGTGGTGATGGCGACGGGTGTGGTAATGTCGTTGCCGAGCACGAGGTCCAGCTTCGCTTCGATGAGGTCGCCCGCCTTCACTGCGGGGAGCCCCGCGTGGGCGGCGAGGATCTTTTCCGTCATGGTCATGCCCATGTGTCATGCCTCCTTTTCTGCGGTTTGGGCGGCAAGCGGGCTCGCCTGGAGCTTGTTCGCCGCTTCGATATAGGCGAGGATGCTCGCCTCGATGATGTCCGTGGAAAGGCCGCGCCCGGTGAACGTTTCGTTCCCGGCGGAAAGCTTCACGGTGACGCTGCCGAGCGTGTCCTTGCCCTCCGAAATGGAGTTGATGGTATACAGCTCGAACGAATGGGGGATGGGCTTTATGATCTTGTCGATGGCGTTGAAGGAAGCGTCGATGGGGCCGTCGCCCAGGCAGACTTCCTCAAAGCGCTCATCGCCCCGCTTGAGGCTCATGGTGCTCGTCGCCGTGGTGAAATTGCTCGTGTGCACGGCGAACCAGTCAAGCGTATAGCCGCCTTCGGTTACGGCGCTCTTCTTGGTGCTGTGCGTCACAAGCGCTTCGATGTCCGCGTCATTCACGGTCTTTTTCTTGTCGCAGAGCACCTTGAATTCCTGGAAGCAGCGCACGAGCTCCTCCTGCGAAAGGGTGTAGCCCATCTCCTTGAGGCGCGATTCAAACGCGTGCTTGCCGGAATGTTTGCCGAGCACGAGGTTGTCCGCGCGGATGCCGATGGATTCCGGCGTCATGATCTCATAGGTCTGCTTGTTGGCGAGCACGCCGTGCTGGTGGATGCCCGCCTCGTGCATGAAGGCGTTCTTGCCGACGATGGGCTTGTTGAGCGGCGCGCTCTGGCCGATGATGTCATAGACCGTCTTGCTGGCGCGGTAGATCTGCGTGGTGTCAATGCGCGTGGCGGCATCGAACACGTCCGCGCGGGTGCGCATGGCCATGACCACTTCCTCAAGGGAGGTGTTGCCCGCCCGTTCGCCGAGGCCGTTGATGGTGCACTCGATCTGCGTTGCGCCGCCGAGCACGCCCGCGAGCGAGTTCGCCGTGGCCATGCCGAGGTCATTGTGGCAGTGGACGGAGAAATCCGCCCGGTCGCTGTGCTCCACGTTGGCGCGCAGATATTCGATCAGCGCGCGCATTTCGCCCGGCGTGGTGTAGCCCACGGTGTCCGGGATGTTCACGGTCGTGGCGCCGTTCCGGATGGCGGCCTCCACCACCTTCGCGAGGAAGGCGGGGTCGCTCCGCGTGGCATCCTCAGCGGAGAATTCGATGTTCGAGCAGTACTTCTTCGCGTAGGCTACCATGGCGGCGGCCTTTTCGAGCACCTCTTCCGGCTTCATGCGCAGCTTGTATTCCATGTGCAGCGGGGAAGTGGCGATGAACAGGTGGATGCGCGGGTCGGCAGCATGCTTCACGGCATTCCATGCCGTGTCGATGTCGCCCGTTGCGGCGCGCGCCAGGGAGGCGACGGTGCAATCTTTCACCGTACGCGCGATGGTTTCGACGGATTCGAAATCCCCGGGGGAGGAGATGGCGAAGCCCGCCTCGATCACATCCACCCGGAGCCGCTCGAGTGCGCGAGCAACTTCGATCTTTTCCTGAAGGTTCATGCTGCACCCGGGCGATTGTTCACCGTCGCGCAGCGTGGTATCGAAAATTTTGATCTGTTTCATGTGTTATCCTCGGTTTATTGCAGAATCGCGCCCTCATCGGCGGAACTTACGAGCTTGGCATAGCGCGCAAGGTAGCCGGTCTTGACTTTTGGCTCGGGGCAGACCCACGCGGCCTTGCGGCGGGCAAGCTCCTCGTCGGAAACGAGCAGCGTGATCTCACAGGCAGGGATGTTGATGCGGATACGGTCGCCCTCTTCCACAAAGGCGATGGTGCCGCCCGCGGCGGCTTCCGGGCTGACGTGGCCGATGGATGCGCCGCGCGTTGCGCCGGAGAAGCGCCCGTCCGTGATGAGCGCAACGCTCTCGCCAAGGCCCATGCCGCAGATGGCGGAGGTGGGGTTGAGCATTTCACGCATGCCGGGGCCGCCCTTCGGGCCTTCATAGCGGATGACCACCACGTCGCCGGGGTTGATCTTCTTTGCGTAGATGGCAGCGATGGCTTCCTCTTCGGAATCAAACACGCGGGCGGGACCCTCGTGCTGCATCATCGCAGGGGCGACGGCGGACTGCTTCACGACGCAGCCGCGTTCCGCCAGGTTGCCCTTGAGCACCGCGATGCCGCCGTTTTCGGAATAGGGCCGCTCCACGGGGCGTATGATCTCCTCGTTGCGGTTTTCCGCCGCGTTCACGGTCTCCGCAAGGGGTTTGCCTGTTACGGTCATGACGGAGAGATCGAGCAGGTTCTTCTTCGAAAGCTCCTTCATCACGGCTGCGACGCCGCCCGCAAGGTCAAGATCCTCCATGAAGGTGTCGCCCGCAGGGGCAAGGTGGCAAAGGTTCGGCGTTTTTGCGCTGATGGCGTTTGCCGCATCGAGGCTGATCGTGACGCCTGCTTCATGGGCGATGGCAGGCAGGTGCAGCATGGTGTTTGTGGAGCAGCCGAGCGCCATGTCCACGGTCTCCGCGTTGTGGAAGGCGGCTTCGGTCATGATGTCGCGGGGACGGATATTCTTTTCTACAAGCTCCATGATCTTCATGCCCGCATGCTTTGCAAGACGCAGGCGCGCGGAATACGCGGCGGGGATGGTGCCGTTGCCCGGAAGCGCCATGCCGATGGCCTCCGCAAGGCAGTTCATGGAGTTTGCGGTGTACATGCCGGAGCAGGAACCGCAGGTGGGGCAGGCGTTCTCTTCATAATCGCGCACGCCGGCTTCATCGAGCGTGCCCGCATGGTAGGCGCCCACGGCTTCGAACATGTGGCTGAGGCAGGTGCGGCGGCCGTCCTTGAGGCGGCCCGCGAGCATCGGCCCGCCGGAACAGAGGATGGTGGGAACGTTGATGCGCGCTGCGGCCATGAGAAGGCCGGGCACATTTTTATCGCAGTTGGGGATCATGACGAGCCCGTCAAACTGGTGGGCGATGGCCATAGCCTCCGTGGAATCGGCGATGAGGTCGCGCGTGACGAGCGAATACTTCATGCCGATGTGCCCCATTGCGATGCCGTCGCACACGGCGATGGCGGGGAAGAGCACAGGCGTACCGCCGGCCGCGCGCACACCGGCCTTGACCGCTTCCGCGATCTTGTCCAGGTTCATGTGGCCGGGGACGATCTCGTTGAAGGAGGTCACCACGCCGATGAGCGGGCGGCGGATCTCCTCTTCCGTGTAGCCGAGCGCGTAAAGCAGGCTGCGGTTCGGCGCGCGCTCCACGCCGGTTTTGATATTATCGGAAAGCATGTTGAATCCCTCATTCTCGTTTGTGTGAAAAAAGGCGGGCGGCCGGAGGCCGCCCCAGCGTGGAAAGAGCGCGGGAAAGCGGGGATCCCGCTTTCCCGGAAAGCTCCGCTTAATCCGCTTAGTTGGAAGCGTTGTCCAGGTCGGAATCGTTCTTCCAGAGCATCTGCTCGCGCAGCTGCTTGCCGATCACTTCCATCGGGTGCTTGGCGAGCGCCTCGCGCTTGGAGTTGAAGAAGCAGCGGCCGTTCTTGTTCTCTGCGATCCACTTGCCCGCGAAGGTACCGTCCTGGATGTCCTGCAGCACGGCCTTCATGTTGGCCTTGGTCTGCTCATAGGGGAGCACGCGGGGGCCGGAAACGTATTCGCCGAACTCCGCGGTGTCGGAGATGGAATAGTTCATCGCCGCGACGCCGCCCTTGTTGATGAGGTCGATGATGAGCTTCATCTCATGGATGCACTCGAAGTAAGCGTTCTCCGGCTCGTAACCGGCTTCCACGAGCGTCTCGAAACCGCAGCGCATCAGATCTACGACGCCGCCGCAGAGCACGGCCTGCTCGCCGAAGAGGTCGGTCTCGGTCTCATCGTGCATGGTGGTCTCCATGATGCCTGCGCGCGCGCCGCCGATGCCGGCAATGTAGGCAAGGGCGATATCATAGGCTTTGCCGGTGGCGTTCTGTTCCACGGCGACGAGGCAGGGCACGCCCTTGCCGGCGACATACTGGGAACGGACGGTGTGGCCGGGGCCCTTCGGTGCTGCCATGAACACGTCCACATCCGCCGGCGGGACGATCTGCTTGTAGCGGATGTTGAAGCCGTGCGCAAAGGCAATGGCCTTGCCGGCGCTCAGGTTGGGCGCGATCTCGGCCTTGTACATGTCGGCCTGCGCTTCGTCGTTGATGAGGATCATGATGATGTCGGCGGCCTTCGTGGCTTCCGCAACGGTCATCACCTGGACCCCGTCCTTCTCGGCGACCGGCCAGGATTTGCCGCCCTTCCTGAGGCCGACGATCACGTCGCAGCCGGAATCCCGGAGATTGAGCGCGTGAGCATGGCCCTGGGAGCCGTAGCCGATGATTGCGATCTTTTTGCCGTCAAGCTTGCCGAGGTCACAGTCTTTTTCATAGTACATTTTTGCCATAATTGAACTCTCCTTTTTCTTTTGTGTCCTCATAAATTGTATCTGAGCCCCGCTCCAGTGCGATCATGCCGGTACGCACCAGCTCGAGGATGCCAAACTCTTTCACCAGGTTTTCAATGGCCGTGGCCTTGCTCTCCTCGCCGATCATGGCAAGGGTGAGCGTCGTTGCGGAAACGTCGATGATCGACGCGCGGAAAATGTTTGCGATCTGAATGACGCGGTTGCCGATCTCGCTCGTCGGCACGTTGACCTTGATGAGGATCAGCTCGCGCCGGATGGCGTTTTCCGAATTGAGCAGCTTCACCGAATGTACGGGCAGCAGCTTGCGCAGCTGGTTGGAAAGCAGGGTGATCTGCTTGTCGTCCGCAAGCACTTCGATGGTGATGCGGGAAACCGCCGGGTCGTCCGTCGTGCCCACGGCGAGGGACTCGATGTTGTAGCCCTTGCGGGAGAACAGGCGCGAGACCTGCGAAAGCACGCCGGCTTCGTTGTCCACCAGAACGGACAGGGAACGTCTTGTTGCGCGATCCATCTGCAATCCCTCCTTTTTAATCAATGATGAACTGGGTGATCCGGCTGCCGCCGTTCACCATCGGGCGCACCATTTCGTCCTGGTCGATGGCGCAGTCGATCACATAGCCGTGGTTCCATTCCATGGCCTCTTTGATAGCGGCCTCAAGCTCCTGCACGTTCGATACGCGCTTCCCGCGCAGACCGTAGGCTTCCGCGAGCTTTACGAAATCGGGCGCACGGTCGAGCGTGGTTTCGGAGTAGCGCTTGTCGTAGATCAGCGTCTGCCACTGGCGCACCATGCCGAGCGTTTTGTTGTTGAACACGAAGGTGATGACCGGGATGTCATAATACTGCTCCGTGGCAAGCTCGTTGCAGTTCATGCGGAAGCTGCCGTCCCCGGTGATGTGGATGACGGTCTTTTCCGGGTTGCCCGCCTTCGCGCCGATGGCCGCGCCGAGGCCGAAGCCCATCGTGCCGAAGCCGCCGGAGGTCAGAAGCTGGCCGGGGTAATCGAAGTGGAAGTGCTGGATGGCCCACATCTGGTGCTGCCCTACATCCGTGGCGACCATGGTGTCCATCGGCATGAGCCGCGCGATGGCGTCCGTGATCTGCTTGGGGGTCAGGGTGCTTCCGCCTTCGTCGTATTCCGTTTCCGTCTTGAAGGAGAAAACGTAATCCTTCCACGGGGTGTGATCCATCGGCTCAAGCTCGTCGAGCAGCATTTGCAGCACGCGCTTCGCATCGCCGATGATGTGGTGGTCGGTCTGCACGTTTTTGTTGATCTCCGAGCGGTCGATGTCGATCTGCACGATTTTGGCCTGGCTCGCAAAGCTTGCCGGGTCAAGCGCCAAGCGGTCGGAGAAGCGGCAGCCCACGGCGATGAGCAGATCACAGCTGTCGCAGGCCATGTTGGAGGCCTGGGAGCCGTGCATGCCGATCATGCCCGTGGTGAGCGGGTTGCGCCCCTTGAAGCCGCCGCCGCCCATGAGGGTCACGGCAACGGGCGCGTCGATGCGCTCCGCAAATTCCAGAAACTCGCGGTCCGCCCGGCTGCGCACCACGCCGCCGCCGCAGATGAGGAGGGGCTTTTGGGAAGCGCGGATCATTTCGACCAGCTTGTGCACGTCATGCTGATCCGGCTCCGGTGCGCGCAGGTCATGCGAAGCGCGCTTGATGAGCGCGCCGAGCCGCCCTTCAGAAGCATGCGCTTCCCGGGGCAGGGGGGTGAATTCCGCCATTTGCGCCGTTGCGTTTTTCACGATGTCGATGAGCACCGGCCCCGGCCTGCCGCCGCGGGCGATGGCGAACGCTTCGCGCAAGATGTCCGCAAGCTTTGCGGCGTCGCGCACCATGTAGTTGCACTTGGTGATGGGCATGGTGATGCCCGTGATGTCAACTTCCTGGAAGGAGTCCTTGCCCACGAGGTTTTCCGCCACGTTGCAGGTGATGAACACCACAGGGGAAGAATCCATGTAGGCCGTGGCGATGCCCGTGGTAAGGTTGGTGCACCCCGGGCCGGAGGTGGCAAAGCACACGCCCACTTTGCCGGTGGAACGGGCATAGCCGTCCGCCGCGTGGGAAGCGCCCTGCTCGTGCGCGGTCAGGATGTGCCGGATCTTGCCGCGGTAGCGGTAAAGCTCATCATAAACATTCAGAATGGTGCCGCCGGGGTAGCCGAAAATGGTATCGACGCCCTGTTCGAGCAGGCATTCCATCAGAATTTTTGCGCCTGTCATCTGCATGTATAAAAAATCCTCCAAAACCCGCCTGCCGCCGCGCTCCACGGCGCGAAACGGGATGTTATTCTTTAAAAAAACCCTGAAGCCGAATTGGCTTCAGGGACGAAAGTTCGCGGTACCACCCTGATTATCGCATCCCAATATGCCTGGGAAACAAACGATCACTCATGTTCAAGGCTCTAACAAGCCTTTAGCCTGTAACGGGGCGGCCGTAACGCCTTACTGCTTCAGGTTGGGGCGTTCTACTCGGGAAGGAGACTGCACAGTATCTTCCGGACCGGCTTGCAGCAAAACGCCGGCTCTCTGAACCGTTTGATACGGGCATAATTCCGTCTGCGTATTATTATTCAGCATTGCCTGCAATACTACCATAGAAACCATGCTTTGTCAAGCGGTCATTTGGAAACGGAATGCCTTGAATTGTAGTCCTGCAGAAGCGGGGGCAGCTCTCTCCGCATTTGCGCTTGACGGCGGGCGCGATAGCTGTTAAGCTTTTAAAAAATCGGCGTTTCAGGAGGGTTGGACGCACATGAAAATCAGGGATATCAACGAACCCAAGCGTTTTTTTGAAGCGGTGAATGCCTGCCGCGGCCACGTTGAGCTGCTCACCAGCGAGGGCGACCGGCTCAACCTGAAATCCACGCTTTGCCAATACATCGCGCTTACGCAGATGTTTCAGGATGGGCGTGTGGAGGGCGTCGAACTGAGCCTGAGCGACCCTGAGGATTTCAAACTGCTCATGGAGTTTCTTGTGACAGAATAAGAAAAGCATGCTTCCGCCGCCGCTCTGCGGCGGTTTTTTGTATCGCCGAAACGGCAATGGCGCTTTGGCTTATTGAGGATTATCGGAATTCATGATAAGCTAAAATATATATCTGTAATCATTTATGTCTGCTCTGATTTATAACCGGTGAGCTGTGCGGAGGAAAGCAATGGCTACAAAAACTGGGAATAATGGGATTATTTTGTTCCCTGACTTTCAGGCGCTGAAAGATGAAGTCGAAAGAATGAAAACCGAGCTCTCCATGCTCCTGTCGGAAAGAGATGAGCTTCAGTTTGTCGTGGCTAAAAACATAAATGCCCGGTATATGCTTGAACTGGGAAGCCTGGAATATAAAGCATATAAAGCACAGTGCGCGGCGCTGCGGCTGAAACGAAAAATCGAGCTGATTCAAGCGCTGAAGAACAGGCAGGCGCCTGTTGTTATGGCAAATGTTGAGGAGACGCTCGATGCCGAGTTTGCAGCGTATCAGCAGAAGCTCGAAGAGCAAATGGAAAAGATGAACGAGGCGATAGAAAGAAGCCAGTGCAGGGAACTGTCTTCCGAGGAAAACAGGGAATTTAAGAAGCTTTACCGGGAGGTGGTAAAGCTTCTCCACCCGGATTTGAACCCCGATGCATCAGAAGCACAGATCAAACTTTTTGAAAATGCTGTGCAGGCATACAGGAGCGGCGACCTTGGCACCTTGAGAATGATCCATGAAATGATTGCAGGGCAGCAGTCGATGGATGATGCCGGTCAGGACACATGGAGCATTCTTCGTGAACAACGCGAGGAATTGGCCGGGATGATCGCGGCTGTTCGGGAAAGCATTGCAAGAATTAAGGCGGAATATCCGTTTACCGTTTTAGAAATATTGAATGATTCAGAGAAGTTGTCAGAGAGAAGAAAAGAACTGGAATATATAATGGATTACTATAATGAACTGATCCAATTCTATGCAGCAAAACTGCAGGAAACCTTGAGGTAGGGCTATGAGCGATATCATTAAAAATCTGATGGGAAAGGCGGCATAATCGGCTTTTTTCACAGCCGGAACGGTAGCCTTACGATTCCTCAGCCTTTTGAAAGAGATATTTTTCTGTTCGATACGCATGTTGCAGGCACGACGCATATTGCAGGGATTGAGGAATTGGAGCCTCAGTTGAAAATTGATGAAAGGCTGAACTTTTTCAGGGAACCGGACAACCCTTACGATGAGCAGGCGATCGTGATTAAAACGGAAAACGGCGTGAAAATCGGTTATGTTCCGCAATCGGACAATGTCATCTTTGCCCGCTTGATGGATGCAGGGAAACTGGTGTTTGGCCGCATATCTCACAAAGATAAAATTGGCAATTGGATCAAGATCGACATTAAAATCTTTCTGCACGAATAAGGAGGCAGCGAAGGCCTTTGCAGAAAAGCGACGCCTTTTGATGACGCTGCTTGGAATAAGGCTCGGTATGAAGCGCTGAAAACAGGGCTTCGCGCCAAGTTCACGCAAGAACGAGCAGCTGAAACGGGCGCTCCTTGTAACCAGCGGCAGCATTCTCGCAGAAGCCAGCCCATATGATGATGGTATTTTCGGCATTGCACTTACCGCGGAGGCTGCAGCATCTGCGAAGCCGGATAGTGGCCCGGCCGGAACCTGCTGGGAAAAGCGCTGATGGAGATCCGGGCCGAACTAAGTGCTGCGATATGACCAACTCCTCCTGCTGGATGCAATGGAAAGAATCCTCCGCAATGGGGAAACTTGCGGCCATAAAACGCTTAAAACCCTGATTGGACGCTGAAAAAATCTGAGCGACCTTTCAGGGAAAGGCCGTTCAGACGTACCATGTTTATCTGCAGAGCCGCTTATCAGCCCGATAGATGAGCCTGGATACCTGCGCGCTGATCTGGTTTTCATCGCCGGTGTCAAGCTTGAGCGATTCATCGGTGATCGCTTTGAACGACAACGGCTTGCGGATTTCATCGGCCTGGATGCCGAACTTGTCTGCAACAGACATCAGGGCTTTGGCATATGCCGTGGATGCCCCATATTCGGCAAGCATCCTGGCGATGGCTGCAGGCTTCATTGCAAGATGTTTTGCGCAAAGCCTGGCAAGCACCTCTGCCGGCCTGTTGGCGAGCAGAGAGATTTCCCTGATGATCTCATCCTTCTTTACGAGGTAAAGCTCGTTTACTGTCTCCTTTGCGATGACTTCATCTTCGGGCGTGTTCGGATCGGCGATGAAATCCTGAATCTCGGAGCTGTTTTCGCCGGATGCGTCTGCGCCCTTCACCTTATCCTGAAGGCTCACAACGGCGACACCGGCTGGAGGGAGCTTCCTCAACTGATCATATACACAGTTGTTAATGGTACGATATACATAAAACACCTGTTTCTCAAGAGGCTGCGCAAGGATATGGTCCATCTTGCTGAAAACATGGGCCAGAATGTCTCCGCGGATGTCGTTGAGATCGAATCCCCGGGAAACAAGAGTGCGGATTTTCTCGGCATTCCCTTCAACAATCTCGCTTTTGGAATTGCGGTGCGTCTTGCTCGCAAGGGCATAGTGGTTGATGAAATCCTGAACGGCGTACCACAAATCCGCACAAAGCGCTTCATTGCTGGGCGCATTGAGCTCTTCTTTGGAAGTGATGCTGTGCTGATTAATGATTGAAAGGACAGTCGCGAATCTGCTATAATATTTATTAATATTCATGGTTGAGCTCTCCTCTCAATTATGATCGAGGGAGTCTCAAACATGGTCGGATGCTTGTCCTGCCCTCTGTTTAAAATCTTAGAGGACAGAACTGACTTGCCTTTTGCATCGGCAATTGACTTTACCTTACTTGCCTTGCTTTTACCTTGATTGTACCTTACCGGGTCTCGCTCTGCAGGGGAAAGGATTTGTGTAAATGAGTTGGATTTCAAAGCTGAAAGACAGGAAATATTACATAGACTTCGATTCCGGGTGTGTCTATGAAAATGATACTGTCGTCGCAGAGATCACATCACCTACACATATCAATATTCTTCTTTATTTTGCGGATCATCCCGAAATGTGGCTGAAGAAGGACGGCATCATCAGCAATTGCTGGCCCGATACAGCAGACGCAGAGTATGTTTCGGACGGAACTTTTTATAAACAAATACACGGCGTCACGCACATTCACATTAAAGTGGGCGAAAGTATTGAATCAAGGCGTGGCATGGGTTATAAATACCACGGATTACGAAAAGAAGAAATAACGGATGATCCAAAGAGGGAAACTGCCGAAAAACGCCTTTGTATTCCGCAAGGCGGAAAGAAAGCAAGCGATGAGCCCTCCTTAGCCAGAAACGATGATAATGTCATTAAACTTGCTTCTCTGCTGGTTCATAGAAACGGCCGGGAGCATCCTAAAATAGATGAAGAATTGGAGCTTGAAATCCGCTATATCATAGAGCTTCTGGAACAAGGCCTGAGTGAGGATTTTGAAGAAATCTGTGAACAAGCCTGGGAGGATTTGAGCTTAATGCAAAAAGCTCTGCGGATTTTCAAGGCATATGAGAACCTGACGGACAGGTCTCGAAATATGTCACCGGATGACACGAACACCAGATTACAATAGGAGGCCAGGTAAATGGCGGAAAACATGAATCTTGAGGGCAAGGAAAGGCTGTTTAAGGAGTTCTCTCATTTTTCTGTCGGCGAGAAGAACCCCTCCAAGATTTTCACGCACAGGCAAAGAGGAAAGTATGTTGGTGGAGTTCCCCTTGCATACGATGCGGAACGCGGCCTGATCGCCATAGATTCATCGGACACACATACTTTGGTGTGGGGGTCAACCGGCTCGCTCAAAACCAGATGCGTCATTGAGCCGGCAGTCAAAATCATCGGCAAATCCGGGGAGAGCATGATCATCAATGACCCAAAGGCCGAGATCCATAACCGCTGTGCGGCGGAGCTGAAAGACGAAGGATATAACATTATCGTTATTAACATTCGCGACCCGGAATTTGGCAACTCCTGGAATCCTTTGGCGATTCCGTACAGATTCTATCTTTCCGGGGATATTGACAGGGCTGCTGAATTCGCAAACGATGTGGCCCACAATCTCATGACGGAGGAACGCTCAACAAAAGATCCATTTTGGGATTACAGCGCCTCCGACTGCCTGTTCGGCCTGATCCTTTTCCTGTTCAGATATGCGAAGGATCATAATTTGGATGAGTCTGTGGTGAATATGAGCAGCCTCATGAAATTGAGGCAGCAGTTATTCAAGACGAATACCGGTGCATTCAAGCCGCAGGGTTCTCTTCTTTGGAAATATGCGTCGGAAGATGAACTGGTTGAAGCGAGCCTGAGCGGATCCGTTTATGCCCCGAATGATACCCGGAATTCGATTTTATCCACCTTTGACCAGAAGATGCGGACCTTTACGATTCGCCCGTCTCTGCTGGATATGCTATCCAATAACGATATCGATATTGGAGAGATCGGGGAAGGAAAATGCGCTGTTTTTCTCATTATTCCTGATGAAAAAAACACCTATAATAATCTGGTAAGCCTTTTTATCAAGCAGGCGTATGAGTACCTTATTTATAAGGCATCCTCGAACGATGATCTCAAGCTGAAGCACAGGGTGAATTTTGTGCTGGATGAGTTCGCATCCCTTCCCCCTATTTCCTCCATGTCAACCTTGATTTCAGCCGCACGATCCCGCGATATCAGGTTTATCCTTGCCGTTCAAGGCAAACACCAGCTGATTAAGAGATATGGCGATGAAGCGGAAACGATCAAAAGCAACTGCGTTAACTGGATCTACCTTACCAGCCGGGAATACGACCTGCTGAAGGAGATTTCAGACCTTTGCGGCGAGCAGCGCAACCGCACACCGAACTTGTCGGTTTATGACCTGCAGCACTTCAGCAAAGAAAAATGCGAGGCGCTTGTGTTATGCGGCAGATTGAAACCCGCCAAGGTGAACCTTCTGGATATTGACAGGTTTGGCGACAAAGAGTACACGATCCTTGAATTTGCCCGCCTCCCGAGAAAACCCAGGCAAACTACCAACTTTGCGTTGTCGGAAGAGATCAAACACCGGCTTGCCCCGGTCCTGAGCGACAGGCCGGTCGACGCGGAAAGCAGGAACCCGTATATCCCCCCTGTTTCGCGAAAGCCTGTGCCGCATGATCCGCCAGCTGTTGTTTCAAAAGTCATTGAAACCTCTGTTGCTGGCGCAAAGAAGAAAAGCGTCAATGAAGTTTTGCAGCTCAACCTGGAGGCAATGGGCATCCGCTCTCAGGAGGATCTTGACGGCCTCATTCGTCAAACCAACAAAAGAATAGCCGATCTTGAAACGGAAAAAGCGGCTTTGGACCCGGACGGCGGCGACAAGAAATAGCAGGAGGTACGCAAATGGCCAAGAAAGTTACCATAACCGATTATGAATCCCCAAACACGGAGGAAACAAAAGAAGCCGGGAAAAAGAGCTCCGCAATGCTTTCCGTTAAGCAGGCGGCAAACATCTGTCAGGGGTACATCTTTGAGATCAAACGGGCCGAAAGGTACAACGAAGATAACCCTGTGGCCCGTGAATCGCTGTATGAAACAGTGGCGGAACTCACCGGCCAGCAAACGCAGGTGGGTAATTCCGATCAGTTTCACAACTTCGCAGCAACTTTGGGCGGAAACGGGTTCGACAACCTGGCATGTGATGTGCTTGACTGCGGCCTGGCCCGGTTCCCAATGAATGTGGATCTCCTTGCGGACTATCTGATTTACGGGATCGATTGCGAAAGGTTGGATCAATGCGCTGCACATTTTGCGACGCTTGAGTCCATTGAGCAGTCCGAATGGACATGGCGATGCTTCGCGTTCGGAATCGCCTATATGAACAGGCTTCGGGATTGCTTTGCCACCACGGCTGAAGAACGCAATCGCTATAAGAAAAAGGCTGCCGAGCTGGCAAGAGCATACAAGAGGCATCTTCCTTATGAGGAAGGGGGCTATAGAGAGACCGCAAAGCTTATGGCAAAGAAGCCGGATGCCATGCTGAAACTGCTCAACGATGCCCTGTCAAATGAACTGTTGGGCTCTTGCCCGACCTGTGCATTCGAAAAGGCGGAACTTCTGTTTAAACAGAAAAAGTATGAAGAAGCGCATGAAGCGATTGACCGCAGCCTTGAAGATTCCATCAACCAGACCCAAGGTGGTGTCAAGGAGAACTATCTCCTCTTTTTGAGGGGTCTGTGCGATTATGCGCTCCTGCTGCAAGGCGTCCGTGCCGGAACCCCCATCAAAGAAGAGAGCGTTCTGGGTATTTATGCTGACTTTAACAAAGCCCTGCGTGAGCTTGACGAAAACTACAGGGCAAAAATAAGGATAAGAACGCAGGATCTTGTTGAGGGCACAAAGGTTCAGGTGCCCGATGATTTGGAAAGGTTGTTGGAGCTGATAGAATTCTGATAGAATAAAGATCTGCATACAAAGATACTGCGGATCTGTGAGAAGGGGAATCCGTTTTTTGCGGTTTTTACGTGGAGGCGTATATGGCTGATAGGAAGAACGATCAAAATTTCAATGAGGAGGAGCAGAATAAGAGGATCGGCGAAATCCCGAAAGCCGCCCCGTTTGCTTCGCTGAATAAAATACTGGAGGAGAGCCCCGAATTTAAGAACATTTTTGATTTGGCCGCGAACGTTTACGATGACGACTTATCTGCGGAAGAAATGGTCGAAGTCGAATGTGTTGAAATTGATGGCAATAACTATTTTGCTGCCAAAAGAATCGAAATTGCCGGGACCACCTACCTGTGCCTTGTAAATGAGAACGATGTTATGGACTATATGATCCAAAAAGTTGTGATAGAAGACGGCGAAGAGTATATAACCGGATTGGATTCCGACAGGGAATTCGATCTTGTCCAGGCATATATTCAGCGTGACTTTTTAATGGCGCTGAAAGAAAAGCTCCAGAAAGCTGACGAGGGCACACCCGGCGATCAGTAACGGGCTTTGGCCTCGGGAACATCTTAGGACCTTAGATCAATGATCCGAGGTCCTCTTTTCTTGTTGGATGAAGAGGCCAGCCGAAACGGCGCGGCTTTCCCAAAAATGCAAAAAAATATGGAAAGAAACGTGGAGATTTCCCGATTTGCCTCCGTATACAGAGACAGAACCGCAAAACAAAACACGAAAGGATATACGAAAATGAGCAAATATGAATTCAAGGCAACCAACCTGATCGCGGAGACCTTTGAAAAGCGCAGCGTCCGTTTTGATGTCAAAGATATGGGTGGGGACGAAGTGGTCTGTGCCGGTTTTTCGATCGACTGTGGCCCCAAAGTTATTATGCAGTTCATCTGCAGCGATAACGACAACGATGTGGCAGTACGGATCTTCGGCGTCATAACCAAAACGCCCAAAGAAAAACGCTCCCGTGTCATGGAAGCCTGCAACATTCTGAACCGCAAGGTCCGTTATGTGAAGTTCTATGTTGACGGTGACGGCGATATCAACGTTGAGTACGATTTTCCCGTGCATACGCCCGATGAAGGTGTCGGTGAGATTGCGTTTGAGATCTTCCTTCGCATGATGATGATCCTTGACTCTGAATACAGCATCTTTATGAAGGCTCTTTATACTGATGAAGAGCTCGCCAGGCTTCAGGATTATGGTATCCCCGAGAAGCTGGTGCAGAAGCTCCAGGAACTCCGGGAGAAGAGTGAGACTCGCAAGGCTGCTGCCGGCGAGGCAGGGGAGGAAGAGCCCGCCGTTGAGGATCATGATATCCATGAGGAACTGATGCAGAAGCTCCAGGAACTCCGGGAGAAGATTGAGGCCCGCAAGGCTGCTGCCGGCGAGGCAGGGGAGGATGAGGATCCGGATGATTCCAATCTGGATACCGAGGAGGACGGCTCTCTTGAGGAGCTTCCCTTCTGAACGCGGGAATGTCATACCTGGGCCGATCATAAAACAGCCTCTGTATCGTCTGAAGAGGAGGGCTAAACAACCCTCTTCTTTTTTCTTGGAAATTTTCTCAACCCTTTGGAGATTCCATCATGCTGCCCGTATACAAAAAACAGAAAAACAAAAAAGGAACGGTTCCTGGCAGGAAATGCCGTGTGGTTCCGCATACAGAGACGACAACGGCAGAAAGGATGAGGAAAATGAAGGGCTTTGAAGACATCAGGTGCATTGGAAATGGGGCTCTCAAGGGACTGGTCATGGAAGAATCTCCCAACTCGCTGCTGATTGCTGCGAGAAAGAAGATCTATGTCCCTGAAAAGAAGATCGTCCTTATGGATCAGATCACCGAACAGGAGGCCCTGTTCATAAAAAGCGCTGCGAAACACAAAGGAGGTTTGATTGTATGAATTATCTTATGAAGAAGGCCACCAACCTGAGCGGGCAGGACATGATGCTGACGCCGCTGGATATCGACTATGCTCACCGCACCATTCTTCTTACCGGTGAAATCGATGAGGATGTTGCAACGGTAGTAAATTCCGCTCTCAGGTGCCTTGCCAGGGATTCGGATGAGGATATCACCATCTACATTCAGAGCCCCGGAGGATCTGTTTCCGCCGGCCTCAGTATCCATGATACTGCAAAAGCACTGAAATGCGACATCGTTACAGTTGCCTGCGGCATGGCAGCAAGCATGGGAGCTTTCCTTCTGGCTGCTGCCGGGACAAAAGGGAAACGCTGGTGCCAGCCCAACGCTGAAGTGCTGATCCATCAGCCGCTTGGCGGAACGACCGGCCAGGCAACGGACATCCGCATTCATGCAGAGCATATTCTCAATACCCGCATAAAGCTCAACCGCATTTTTGCCGAGTGTACCGGCCAGCCCTTCGATAAGGTCGAGAGCGATACCGAACGGGACTACATTATGAGTGCAGAGGAAGCGCTTAAATACGGGCTTGTCGACAAGGTCGGAGATCCTGTTTCCGAATGGTAAACGAGGCTTTAAACGGAGGTTACAAATGAAGCGTTGCGATATTACGAAACCAATCGGGCTTGACACGCTCTGCGCGGAGGTCGAGAGCACTTGCAGCAAGGCCCATATATTTAAGCGGTGCGGCCTGCGCCCGCAGCATTTGATCGTCCCTCTGGACCCCGGCTGCGGAAGAACGACGTTCATGGAATATATGACCGATCAGTATAAAAAGGCGGGTGTTTTGGAGTTCACCAGCGGCCTGGATGACTATATCGAAGTCACTTTTGACGGCACGCTTCCGCAGCTCAAACGGGTATTTGCCGCGATTGATTCCGCAGCTGTGTATACCAATGAATACTGCAACATCATTGGCATGGATATCAGCGGCATTGCCGCTCACCTCGGCGAAACTCAGCTCGCTGAGTTTATGAAAAACTGCAAGCGGGTTTGCGATCACGCCTGCGTCGTCTTCTTTGTTCATGCTGTACCGAACAGAAACGAGGAAAAGCTTTTGGAGAAGCTGTGTGAAACTGTCGGCAGCGTCAAACGCCTCACGGTCGAACCTTACACGAAGGATGACATGTGCGCCCTGATCATCAAGGCTGTTTTGGATCACGGCATCGAAATCCGGCATGAGGCAGCGTTCCAGTCGGAATTGTCGGATATGGTTTCCGCATGCTGCATATCCGACGTCAGGGAAGCGATCGCCGCAGCGGATACCATCGTCCATTTTGCCGATTTTTCAGGCTTTACGCCCGTTGTTGACGAGACCAGCCTGAAGTCTGTGATCGCAATCCGGCATAATCAGGCCAGCATCATGATGTAGAGAGGAGCGGAGCAAAATGAGCCGAAGTGAACGTTGGAATACCGCAGGCGAAATCAAGCGCAGGTTTCATGAAACCACAGACCCGATGAATGGTGCGGGCCCGGTCATATATGTTGAGAACGGCAGGAAGTACTCCGATGACAGCGAGTCGCACATCGCTGTAATTGGCCGCACCGGCAAGGGGAAAAGCCAATGCTGCAGCCTCCCGTTTATGAGGGAGATCTTCAGGAAGGGAGAAAGCCTTATCATGCTTGATCCCAAAGGGGAAGGTTACAGGAGAAACGCCTGTTATATTCCGGCTGAATATCAGGTTTTCTGCGTGGATTTCCGCAACCCGAGAAAAAGCCCCACAAAGTGGAATCTTTTCCGCTGCATCGAGAGATTGTTCCACTCCGAAGATCCGGACGACAAGGACATTGCAAGTTCAATGATCAGTGAGCTTTGGAAGGGGGTCTATCCCTACGATGGCCATTCAGAAAAGTTTTGGACGGATTCATCCATAAACTATGCCAAAGGTCTGACCTATGGTTTGCTTGAAACTGCATCCGAAGAGCAGACCAACCTTGAAAGCATTGCCGTAATGATGGAGCAGTCCGAGATCCATTTCGGTGCGGGAACCATATTGAAGGCTTTCTATGATTCTTTGCCCTGGGATTCGCTGGCCAAAAGGAATCTCGTCACTTATGTTACGGCCCCGAGTGTTACGCGGGCTTCCATTCACAGCATTGCGGCATCGGGACTGGAGGTATTCAGCCGCAGCAAAGGCCTTATGGAGATGCTCAGCGAGGATACGCTGAACGTTATGGATATCGATGTGAACCGTCCGTTTGCTCTGATCATCATTACTCCGGACGAAACCGATGTATACGATTCTCTCGCAGGATTGCTGATTTCCCAGGTTTCTCAGCACCTTATCCGTGCTGCCCAGGAAAACGGCGGAAAACTCGGGATAAGGGTGAATATTATTCTGGAAGAGTTGGGGTCTGTAGGGAAGAGCATCCCCAACCTGCCCAACCTGATGGTCGCAGGCCGCAGCCGCAATATAAGGCTGATGCTGGTCCTTCAGAGCAAAGCACAGCTTACGGACGTTTACGGGGAGAGCAAGGCGGAAACGATCAACTCCTGCATCGGAATCACGATCGGCTTTTCAACGAACAGTTGGGAAACCCTGACCGAGTGGGCACAGCGCTGCGGAGAAAAAGAGATCGAAACCAACGGCCACATGATCAAGGAACCGCTGATCACAGCAGCGCAGCTTGCTGCAATGCCCACGGGAACCGCTCTTGTTATGGCCGACAGCCAATACAAATTCATTGCGCATCTTCCCTTTTATGATGAGATGTACGATAACTCAGGATGGACACCCCCTCAGTATCATCCCGTGACAAGCGGAAAACGGTTGAAGCCTCTTGATTTTACAGGAATGGTCAAGGACATCAAAAAGAAGCAAATGGAGGCATCTCCCTTCAACACGTCAGCGCAAAGAAAGCCGCCGGAAAAGCCTGCAAGATTCCCCTTTGCTGAAGGGGCCGGAAGTGAAAGCCTGAGGAATATCGGCAGCATGATTCCCAGGATCGAAGAAACAATCGCCGAGCTTATAGCCGAGAGGGAGGCCGAACGGAAAGAGCAAAGGGCCGCCAGAAAACACCATGTTTTTATTACTGATGACGGGGGGCATAAGGAGGAAATTGCACGCATCATCTCCGCTGCCACAGGGGAGAGCATGGAAAGCGCAGCCAGGAAGCTGGAGCACCTCCCGGCCGACCTGGTATTCAGCACAAAAAGCGAGGCTATAAAAATTGCCATGGATGTTATCCAGGCCGGCGGTGAGGCAACGATTAAAACGTCATAACGAGGAGAAACGCGATGTACCCGATGCTGAAAGAAGGTGTGTCTGTCGGAACCTTTAACCATGAAGATTCCGAAACCACCCGCTACTATATGGAAAACGCCGACGGCGATACGTTTGAGATCAGCCGCCGCCTGTGCGACGCTTTGCTTGACGCGGACGGAACAAAACCGCTTGACCTGCCGGACAAAGGCCGGAGCATACTCCCTGTGCTGAAGAAACGCGGGATAGTCCGGACCTCAAGGTTCGTTCGGGATGAGGGCATCTTCAACCGCTTCATTCTTTTTCCCATCAGCAACAAATTGCAAAATGGCAGCCTGGCATGCAAAGCGATCAATGCCGTCCTCCCTGTGGTATCCGTCCTGATCTTCGTGATCGGTGTGTATCGGATGCTCTCAGGCGGCGTAAAAATTGGGAGCGATTTCAACTGGTGGATTTATTATGTTTTTTTTGCAGCCTCTCTGGCGCTTCATGAAGCCGGCCATTTGATTGCCGGGTTAGCCTGCAGGTATATCATCAGCGATACGGGAATCCTTCTGCTCGGAATACTTCCGATCGGCGCCTACGTTGCTTATGAAGAAAGGGAGGATGCTGAGAAACTCGAGAAGATCCAGTTTTCTCTTGCCGGAATCGAGGTGAATCTGCTGCTCGCGGGCGTATGCCTGCTGACGGCGATGCAGTATGAGCCGTTGTCATCTACGCTGCTCTCAACTGCATGTGTGAACGTTATTCTTGCCGGATTGAATCTGCTGCCTGTTTCAGGGCTGGATGGAGAAGCTGCGTTAAGCGCATTGTGCGAAGTAAACAGCATAAGCGAGACGGCAAAGAAGTGGCTTTTCAACAAAAAACGCCGTAAAAAGCTCCTTCATTCCGGGCTGCCCGGCTATGCCCGCCTTTGTGGTTTCGCCTTTATATTCCTTTCAAAAATGCTGCTTTGGCTTTTTATTGGCTTTGAAGTAACCTCTGCATTTTTTGCCGTCATTCTCCCATGAAGTATGGAAATCCGCGCAAATTCGCGTTATACTTTCCTTGGTTTTGTGCGGCAATTTACAGGGAAGTGCACCTTTTGCAAAACGCAGAAAAACCAAGGGGCAAAGGGATGACGCTTACGGAACTGATTGCCGTCGCCGCGCCTGATTTGTCCGCCATGTGCCGCTGATAACAATGCAAGGGAGTAAAGAAGGATGAAAAATACATTCCGTGCCGCAGTAAAGATGCTCCTGCTCCTGCTCTGTGTGCTTTTGACCGGCGTGCTGAACGCCTGCGGGCCTTTCAAAGATGCAGCACGGTCCGGGCCGGCCGAGCTGGGCATCTACGCTTTCGGAACGACAACGGTCAGCAACGAGGATCAGGGACACGCCTTTCTGTCTCTGAAAAACACAAGCGATGCGACCATCGATTTTCTGAACTACCCGATAATCCCGGGAGAAGAGATCACCATCGCCTACTGGCCCGGCGGAGCGGCAACACCCGGCGTAGCCAAAAGACCCAAAACGGGCGTTTATCTCAACTTTGACGCCATAAAGGATGTTAGAAATCAGGACAACTCGCATGATGTTGTCTCAATGAAGAAAAGCCTGACAGCTGAGGAGATACAGAAGCTAATTGACTTCACGGTGGAGTTTTCCGGCACGGAATATACAAATCTGCTCAATAACTGCACCACGTACGCGGTCGAGGCATGGAATCTGGTGAACGACGAAAAGCCGATCGAGGATACGAGCTTTCTGAATAAACTCTTCGACATCGATGCGCCGAAATGGACGAAAGAATATATTCAGAAGAACATTGACGGTGAAGATATGTCGGTGGGTCAATATGATCCTTATGACAATCTGGATGACTTTGACGTGTTCATGGTCAATTCCAACAGGAGCCTTATACCGTATTACATCGCTCTGTCCGAGTATGCGGCGACGGTAGATGAGGAAAATACGCCCAGAAACATTGATGTCAGCTGGGAAAAATGGGCCAAAGAGCTGTATGACGGAACGGTTCCGGTCAATCAGGTCTGGGTCGCCTATATGGAAAAGGGAGCGGATGAAACCGACTTTACGGAGGCGCGGATCGACGCCGATAAGGGCGGCTGCGTTCTGGCCAATCTGAAGATGGGCGCCACTTACGTTGTGAAGCTGTGCCCGCTGTTTGAATATACATATAAGGGGAAAACCGATTACGTCCAGGGAGACTGGACGGAGCTGATCGAGGTGAAAATCCCGGACGACGCTTTTGTGCAGGCCAGCTGCATCGGTGAGATCGATGGCAAGCTGTATGCATTGAATACGCAGTATATAGACAGCAGCGAAGGGATACACCAGATCGATCTGCCAACGGAAAGCGATTTTCATGTGACAAGGTTCGCTTATTATATGGGGCGGGTCTACTATGCGGAAAAAACGCCCGGCACAGACGGCTGCGACTTTCGGCTCAGCAGCTGCAAACCAGATGGGAGTGACAAGAAAACCATCGCGGAGGGAGACGGGCTTTCCTTTGCGTCGAGGAACTTTGTGATTGAAAGAGGAATGCTGTCATGGAGAATGTATAATCCGAACACGAATGAGAGCCACATTGTCAGCTATGCGATTCTACCCGGCATGTCTGAAGCGCCGGAACTGCCGCTGACGGAGCTGGTGCTTTATTCCTATCAGCAGAACGCAGCGGTATTTGTGAAAGCCTCCGACACGACCTATGACATGTATCTGCGGTACCAAAAGGGAACCGATGCGGAATCGATGGGGCATTATCTTGTTACGATAGATGATTCAGGCAATGCCGATGTGGAGTATCAGGGAGTCTGCGGGCAAATTACCTGGATACGGCCGGACGGAGCGGAGGATTGCACAAACCCGTCGAGAGCCTTTGCGGTATACGATAATTATGCCTATATTTCCGCATTCGAGAACAACGATGGGGTTCTGTACAAACTCGACCTGGAGAACCCCGCGAGAGGAGATCGGTTCTATGAAATCGGCCGCCATATGACTGCAGGCGGCGGAGATCCGTTCTTTAATGAATAGAGCGGCGTTGAAGCTCACATTTCTGAAATGAAAAATGGCCTGCAGCCAAAGGCTGCAGGCCATACTCATCTTCATATTATGCATGCTTATTCTGCATGATATATGTATAATTTCTCGTGATGCTGATGTTGATCCAACCACTTCTAAATGAATATACCGTTGTGACTCTTCCGCTTCTTCCCGGCTGCCATGCGGTACGGTTCAATACGAAATTATGAATAATATGCAATAAAAACTGTACAACACTTCACTTCTGATGTATAATGCATGCGATATTTGCAAAATCAGGAGAAATCAATGGAATTGGATCCGTTTTTTGAGCGCGTGCTCGAATCGATGGCTGCCTCATACGATGTGGTACGGGATGCACAGGTTGTTTCGCGCAGGGTGGACGCTTTGGCGCAGCTTCGTGCGCTCAATTCCAAATATGTGCTCAACCGCAAGCACGTGCTTTGGGAAGCCAACACCTACGATCATGCGCTGATCCTGAAGGTGCAGACGTTGACAGCCGCGATGGTGGAGGACTGGTTTACTTTCCTGACGCGCGAGGCAGAGGCTCCGTTGGTGCATCCGGGCATGAGCTGCCCGCCGGAGGGCCACATGGCTTCAACCCTGACGCTGATTTTGCTCTGCGGTGTGGTGGAGCCTGATGCGGCCAAGGCCGTACGCAGGGCGAAGTTCACCAAAAACTACCGCTTTTCGCTGCGCGGCTGGGTGACAGGCCGCGTCGCTGCGGCTGATGCAGGCAACGGCTGCGCGTATGCCAGCCATGATGCGAAGGACCTGAAAGCGCATCTGCTTGGCCTGATGCGGGCGCAATAAACACGGTTGATCCGTGCGGCGTGATTTCGCCGCACGTTTCCAAAAATTATACCTCAGGTACTGAGAGAACAAAAGGAGAGGAAAACATGAACGGATTTGTTATCCTGTTGGTCTGCATCGTGCTGTTCATCGTAGCGTATGCGACGTACGGCGCCTGGCTGTGCAAGAAGTGGGGCGTGGATCCCTTTAGAAAGACCCCGGCTGTCGAAAAGAACGACGGCGGCGACTACGTGCCCACCAGCACGGCGGTTGTACTGGGCCATCACTTCGCTTCCATCGCCGGCGCGGGCCCCATCACCGGCCCGATCAACGCGGCATTCTTCGGATGGATTCCGGTGCTGCTGTGGATCGTCATCGGCGGCATCTTCTTTGGCGGCGTGCAGGATTTTTCCGCGCTGTTTGCGTCCATCCGTCACGGCGGCAAGAGCATCGGCGAGGTCATCGAACAGCACATCGGCCACAAGTGCAAGATGATCTTCAACGTGTTCGTTTTCCTGGTTCTGCTGCTGGTTGTTGCGGCGTTCGTGGATCTCGTGGCGGGCACGTTTGCTTCGGTGCCCAAGGCGGATACGGAACAGGCGATCGCGAGCGCGCGCTCTGCCGGCTCGGTCGCCACGGCGTCCATGTGCTTCATCCCGCTGGCGGTCGCCTTTGGTGTGCTCCAGCGCAAGAATAACAACCTGGTCATCAATACCATCGTCGGTGTGGCGCTGCTGTGCGGCTCCATCTATCTTGGCATCCGCTTCCCGCTGATGAACGTGAGCAAGATCACCTGGGTTGTGATCACCTTCGCGTATATTTTTATTGCATCCGTCGCGCCGGTATGGATTCTGCTTCAGCCGCGTGACTATCTCAACAGCTTCCTGCTCTACGCGATCATCGCGCTGTCCGTGATCGGCATCGGCGTGGCGCGTCCGGACATGGCTCTGCCGGCGTTCAACGGCTTTGTTGTCAACGGCCAGCCGCTCTTCCCGGTGCTCTTCATTACCATCGCCTGCGGCGCGGTCTCCGGCTTCCACAGCCTGATCGCTTCCGGCACCACCTCAAAACAGCTGCGCAATGAGGGGGATGCCAAGCTGGTCGGCTATGGCGGCATGCTCATCGAATGCGTGCTGGCGGTGATCGCGCTGGTGGCGGTTGGCTCCGCGCGCGGTCAGGAGCTTGCCGGCGCGGGCAGTAGCCCCGCAGCGATCTTCTCCAACGGTATTGCGTCCTTCGTGGCGGTTCTCGGGCTGCCGGAAGCGACGAGCGCCACGGTTATCGCTCTGGCCTATTCTGCCTTCTGCCTCACCTCTCTGGATACTGCGACCCGTCTGAGCCGCATGATTTTCCAGGAGATGTTCGAGGGCTTTGCGCCGCGTGTGAGCAAGGTGCTGAGCAACAAGTATGTTGCCACTGCGATCACCATCTGCCTGTCCGCCGCCCTGACCGGCGCGGGCTATCAGAACATCTGGCCGCTCTTTGGCGCTGCAAATCAGCTGGTCGCGGTGCCGGCGTTCCTGGCTTGTGCGGTCTGGTTCAAGCACATCGGGCGCAGCAACAAGATGTTCCTCTTCCCGATGTTCTTCATGCTGGCGGCGACCATGTGCTCTCTGGTGCTGAGCTTCTACAACAATGTGATGAAGCTTGTTGCCGGCACCGGTATGCTGGCCAGGGAAGGTCTGCAGTGCGTGATCATCATTCCTGTGGTGATCCTCGCGCTGATCATCACCGTCGATGGTCTCAAGGCCCTCAGGGCAAAGAAAGCATGAGCTTTCGCGAAAGCTGAATCACTCAGAAAAGAAGATGCTTTGACGGCGCAAGCCTTCGATGCTGCCCCTGTTCTGCAAGACAGAACAGGGGCTTTTTTCTTGTTGTTTTCCTGTTGGATGAAAGGCCGGCCGCAACGGTGCGGCTTTTCTGAAAATGCAAAAAAATATGGACAGAAACGTGGAGA
>JALFDW010000014.1 GCA_022778545.1 bacterium
ATCCTTCCTTGATGGAACGCTCCACCACAGGATGGCGGCCATCTACGATATTGATTGCTCCTTTTTTCTGCATATGCGGGCGGCAATAATTGTTTTCAAACGCAACCTGAGCAAAAGAACGGTAAACATCCAGCTCAGCGATCAGCTTTGCGTTCTTCTGCAGCCGTTCAATACAGCCGGAAAGCGTTTCACGCAATTCCAGAAAGAGCTTATACTCCAAGGCAACCAGTTTTTCCTCTGCGCCGACGATCGTCTCCTCAAGCTCCTTGAGTTCGGGCGTGATGTAACGCTCCGAGTTGGCAAGCGTCTGCTTTCGCTGATATGTATATGGCACAAGGCTCTGATAGGATTTCGTAACGTCGATATAATACCCAAACACCCGGTTATAACCGATCTTCAGGTTTTTAATGCCCGTTGCCGCACGCTCATCCGCTTCCATCTTCGCAATCCAGCTTTTGCCATTGCGTGCCGCCTCGCGCAGGGTATCCACCTCAGAATTGAATCCATCACGGATCACGCCGCCTTCCTTTACGCTGATCGGTGGATTTTCGACGATTGCGTTTTTCAGAAGTGCGCAGATATCCTCCATTGCATCAAGGTTTGCCGCAATGCGCCGGAATTCAGGGGCTTCCAAAGTATTTACAGCATCAAGCACCTCAGGCAGGCGGCCAAGAGAAGTCCTGAGCGCATCACAATCCCGGGCATGCACTGTGCCGTAGGCGATGCGGCTGCAGAGACGTTCAATGTCATAAATCGAATTCAGCGCATTGCGCAGCGTCTCACGCGCATGCTGCTTTTTGAAGAGTTCTTCCACCGCATCAAGCCTTGCGTTGATATCATCCAAATTCTGAAGGGGCTGTTCCAGCCAGGCGCGCAGAAGGCGCGCGCCCATCGCTGTGGATGTCTTATCAAGAAGGTACAGGAGTGTGCTCTTCTTGCTTCCTTCAAAACGCAGCGGTTGTGTTAACTCCAGGTTGCGGCGCGTAGAGGCATCAAGCCCCATAAAGAGCGTACGCTGGAGGACGGTGAGCTTGCGGATGTGAACAAGCGAGTTTTTCTGCGTTTCTTCCAAATAAGCAAGCAGCGCACCGGCAGCTGATACCGCGCAGGTAAGCTTATCACAGCCAAAGCCGGCGAGGCTGGCTACGCCAAAGTGGGCGCAAAGGCGCGTATTTGCCTGCTGATGTTCAAAAGCCCAGCTTGCGTAGCATGAAAGGAAGCTTCCGCTTTGCAGGCGCTTTACAAGCGTCTCCTGCAAAAAAAGAGCGTCGTTCGCAATGATCTCGGTAGGCTGTATGCGGGCAAGCTCATCCGTAAGTTCGCTCTGCCATTTTTCGGATGAAAGCTCCGCGACGGTAAAATCACCGGTGGAAACGTCGCAATATGCAAGGCCGAGCATGTCTTCGCAGAGGAACAGCGCAGCAATGTAATTGTTTTTGCGCTCATTCAGCATGCTTTCCTCGATCACGGTGCCGGGCGTAAAAACACGCACAACATCGCGCTCGACAAGGCCTTTTGCAAGCGCAGGGTCGGTCAACTGTTCGCAAACTGCAACTTTGTATCCCTTTTCAATGAGACGGCTGATGTAGGAATCCACGGAATGATACGGTACACCACACATCGGAGCGCGCTCTTCAAGCCCGCAATCACGGCCGGTCAACACAATATCCAGCTCGCGTGCAGCAGTCAGCGCATCTTCGAAGAACATTTCATAAAAATCGCCCAGACGAAAGAACAACAGACAATCGCTGTACTTTTCCTTCAGCGTCAGATATTGCTGCATCATGGGTGTCAGGCTTGCCGGCATGGTTTGTTTTCCTCCCCGCGGTCAATCATCACTCAAACTGTTCCTGCGAATTTGTCAGCACAATCTCAATGCTTGCAGCCGCCACATCCGCCGCAATTACCGCTGCATCCTGTGGAGTTTTCATTGAAATCCGCGCCGATGCATACCGCGATCTCACGGTTGACGCGCTGCATCAAGTTTTCAAATTCATGCTGTGCATCGAGCATCTCAACAAAAGGCTCTGATTCCATCAAATCCCTTTGAATATCATCGATCTCGTTGGACAGGGTCGCAAGGTCGATCCTGCAATCAGAATCCTCCCCTTCAGACAGCCTGTCCGCGATCAGGTCCTGCTTTTCCTGCAGCAAAGCAATTGTGTTTGCTAGTGTCTCGTTCTCCTCGATTGCAGCACGCGCCCGCAGCATACGTTGAAATTCAGGGGACTCGCTCAATGCAATACCCAGTTCTCTCGCTTTATCAATCACCATTTCTCTGTACTGCCTTTCCCCTCATTCCGCAAGGACGCCAATGAGTGAGTTGTTTTGCGTCCCCGTGATCTTTACGTTCTGCATCGAGCCGATCAGCTCCTCACCGCCGGGAAAATAAACCATCTTGAAATTCGTGAGTTTTCCGAAGGCCATGGGTGTTTTCTCCCGCCTGTCGAAGCCTTCAACAAGCACAGTTCCGCTCTTGCCGACATACTTTTGATTGCCTGCCCTAAGCTGCTCTGCGCTGCATGCGTTCAGCCGCAGAAGTCGTTCTTTCTTGACTTCCTCCGGTATCTGCCCTTCCATCGCAGCTGCGCGCGTACCAAGCCGCGGAGAATACATAAACGTATATGCGGCAGAGAAGCCGACCTCCTGCACCAAAGAGAGCGTCTCAGAAAAGTCCTCCTCCGTTTCCCCCGGGAAGCCCACAATGATGTCCGTTGTAAGTTCAATGCCATCTACAGCAGCACGGATATCCCGCACAAGCCCAAGGTATTTCTCCCGCGTATAGCAGCGGTTCATCGCGGTAAGGATGCGATTGCTGCCCGATTGCACCGGAAGGTGAATGTGATTGCAGACCTTTGGCAACGTGGCCATGGCCTCAATCAGGCGGGGAGAAAGATCCTTTGGATGGGATGTCATAAAACGGATCCGCTCAATGCCATCCACCGCATTTACACGGCACAGCAGCTCAGGAAAATCTACCCCATCATCCGCATGCGCATAGGAGTTCACGTTTTGCCCAAGCAGCGTGATCTCACGGAAGCCCTGTTCTGCAAGGGTGCGAACCTCTGCAACGATATTTTCGGGGGAGCGAGACCGTTCTCTTCCGCGCACATATGGCACGATGCAATAGGAACAGAAATTATTGCAGCCATAGGTGATCGTAACAAAAGTAGAAAAGCTGCCGCCGCGCACAACGGGAAGCCCTTCCGCAATTTCACCATCGCTTTCCCGGATGGAAAGCACACGTTCCCCTGAAAGCGAGCGAGAAAGCAGCAGCGGAAAATGATGGAGTTCATGTGTGCCAAAGATGAGGTCCACAAATGGAAAGCGCTTATAGAGCCGTTCGGCGACTTCCCGCTGCTGCATCATGCATCCGCATACGCCGATCAAAAGCCCAGGTTCATTTTCCTTCCTTTTTTTAAGCGCACCGATGTTGCCGAACACCCGTTTTTCCGCATGTTCCCGCACACAGCATGTGTTGAAAAGCAGCAGGTTCGCTTCCTCTTTTGAAGGCGCCGGAGAATACCCGCATGCCTGCAGCATGCCGGAAAGCTTTTCCGCATCGTGGTCGTTCATCTGGCATCCGTAAGACTCGATATAATATCGCAGGTCGCGCCCCTTCAGCTCCTCTTTCAGGCGCGCCGCAGCATCCAGGCTTTCACGCAGTTCTTCCGCCGAGACTTCAACAGTCTTTCTCATCACTTATCCTCATTCACATATAAATTCGCATACTTGCACTAATAGTATTATATCTTTTATATCTGCAATCCGCAACAAAAGAAAAACAGCGTGCCGCCGCTGCAATAATGGCTCTTAATGAAATGCACATGCACAAATACGAAACTAAAAGCATAGAAATGATTGACAGGCGAGCATTCCGAATGTTATAATACGCTCGTTGGCCAAAGGGGCATGATGTAATGGTAACATAGCGGTCTCCAAAACCGTTCTTGAGAGTTCGAATCTTTCTGCCCCTGCCAAAGAATCCCCATGATTTTCAAATCATGGGGATTCTTTTATGAATACGCTATGGGCACACATAACCCAATTGTTTTCCTTTATGATTCGTTCCCTGCTTCAATAAAACTTTATGATATAATCTCTGAGGTTATCATAGGCGATCCTCCGTACCTCGGCCTCTGAAAGCCCTGCACGCAAAAGCGCATCCAGCAGCTTCGGCACATCGGACCAGTTTTTCAGATCCTTTGGATACTCGTTCATGCCGTCAAAGTCCGAACCAAGTGCGACATGTTCGATGCCGCCCACCTGCGCAACATGCAGGATATGCCTGACTATATCATCGATACAGGCGTCACCTTTTCGGCGAAGCTGCGGAGGATAATAGTTCACGCAGATCACGCCGCCGCTTTGTGCAATGGCGCGGATCTGCGCATCGGAAAGTGACCGTTTATGTGGGCAGACCGCGCGCGCATTGGTATGCGAAGAGAAGACCGGGTGTTTCACTATGGAAAGTACATCGTCGATTCCGGCATCGCTTAAGTGCGCCACATCCAACGCCATTCCAATGCGATCCATTTCATAAACGATCTCACGCCCAAGTTTCGTTATTCCGCGGTTTACACGGCTCATGGCGGGATGAGCCAATTCGTTTGTCGCGTTCCAGGTAAGCGTCATTGCACGTACCCCAAGCCGGTAAAACAAACGCAAGTTTTCCTCACGCCCCATCAGCGCTTCCCCGCCTTCTATGGTAAGGACCGTTGCGATTTTCCCGCTTTCCGGCACAAAATCGGCAGAGAACGGCACAACGCCCGCATCTTCACAATCCTCCAGCATACGATGATATGCGTCGATCAACCACATGCATTGCTGCAGACCGGAAGCCCGCATATCAGGGTCGATCCACGCGGCAAAAAACTGGATTGCAGCTCCGCCAGCGCGCAGATACGGAAGGCTAACTGCCTGCCTTGGCACGGTTGTTTTCAGCTTAAAGTGATCGTACAGCATATAGTACAGAAAATCACAATGCGCATCTGCAACAGGTATCAAACGCTCCATTTTTCCTCCATTCAAAAATCAAGGATATGCAGCTGCGCATATCCTTGACCGTTTCAAACAATGATTTATTTTGCGAATTCCACCGCACGCGTTTCGCGGATAACGTTTACTTTGATTTGGCCGGGATATTCAAGCTCCGTCTCAATGCGCTTGACGATCTCCTTCGCCATAATGATCGTATCAGCATCGTTCACATTCTCGGGCTTTACAACGATGCGCACCTCGCGGCCTGCCTGAATAGCATAAGACTTATCAACGCCCTCAAAGGAATTCGCGATTTCCTCCAGCTTTTCAAGGCGCTTGATGTAGTTTTCAAGCGTTTCACGGCGTGCGCCGGGCCGTGCAGCAGAAATCGCATCGGCAGCCTGCACAAGCACGGCTTCCACCGTTGCCGGTTCAACATCGCCGTGATGCGCCATAATAGCATTCACAACCTGGTTGTTTTCGCGATATTTCTTGGCAAGATCCGCACCGATCTGCACATGCGGACCCTCGACCTCATGGTCGATTGCCTTGCCGATATCGTGCAAAAGGCCGGCACGTTTTGCAAGGCTCACGTTTGCACCAATCTCAGCGGCCATGATGCCTGCAAGATGCGAAACCTCGATCGAGTGCTTTAAAACATTCTGGCCATAACTCGTGCGGTATCGCAGACGGCCAAGAACTTTCACGAGCTCATGATGCAGCCCATGGATCCCAGTTTCAAAAATGGCCTGTTCTCCTGCTTCACGGATCTGCACATCAACCTCTTTGCGCGCCTTCTCAACCATTTCCTCAATGCGCGCAGGGTGAATACGGCCATCCATAATGAGCTTTTCAAGCGCAATACGCGCCACCTCACGGCGGACGGGGTCAAAGCCGGAAAGGATGACGGCTTCCGGCGTATCATCGATGATCAGGTCAACACCGGTTGCGGTTTCAAGCGTGCGGATATTGCGTCCTTCACGGCCAATGATGCGGCCTTTCATCTCATCGTTCGGGAGAGGAACAACGGAAACCGTGGCTTCTGCCACATGGTCTGCAGCGCAACGCTGAATCGCCATGGAGACGATATTGCGCGCGCGCTTATCCGCCTCTTCTTTGGTTTTCGCTTCGATATCGCGGATCATCAGCGCAGCCTCATGGCGCGCATCCCGCTCAACATTGCTCAGAAGGATCTCCCGTGCCTCGTCCATCGACATCCCGGAAATCGTTTCAAGCTCCTTTAGCTGGCGATCGTGCAGCTCCTGAATCGAAGCCTCCAGCGTTTCAACCTCTTTTTGTTTCTTGTTCAGCGCTTCTTCACGCTGTTCAACACCGTCTATTTTTTTGTCGAGCGTTTCCTCGCGCTGGGCCAACCTGCGCTCGGCCCGCTGCAGTTCATTTCTCCGGTCGCGATTCTCTTTTTCGTTTTCGCTCTTGATGCGGTAAACTTCTTCCTTTGCCTCTAAAATCGTTTCCTTCTTAATGCTCTCCGCGCGCTTCTGCGCATCTTCAATCATTTGCTTTACAGCATCTTCCGCTTTTGCGACTTTGGCTTCCGCAATGTTCCGGCGATAGCAATAACCGCCAAAACCGCCGGCAGCCAAAGAAACCACCCCAACTGCGATGGGGATTATAATGTCGTTCACAGACAAACAAGCACCTCCAAGTGTATATAAAATGCCGAGTATCTCACTACTCAGTATGCATGGACAAAATTTCATAAACTCCAAAAATCTATGAAATCACACACCGATATAATTACTCACAGTTATTTTAAACCCTCGGAAAATAAAAGTCAAGAATACGGAAACCCGTATTCTTGAACAAAAGGCAATCATTTTCAGTTATCTCATTTTCCGGACGGAGTTACTCTTCCCCTTCTGCGTCATCCGGTGCTTCGTTTTTCGCAGCCGCGGCAGCAAATTCTGCGCGGAGCTTACGTTCGATCTCATCGCACAGCTCCTGATTGTCCTTCAGGAACAGGCGCGCATTGTCCCGGCCTTGCGCCATGCGCATATCGCCATAGGAATACCATGCGCCCGTCTTGGTGATGATCTTATGGTTCACGGCCATATCCAGAACGGAACCCTCGTGCGAAATACCTTCGCCATAGATGATGTCGAATTCAGCCGTTTTGAACGGCGGAGCCACCTTGTTCTTTACCACCTTGATCCGCGTTCTGTTGCCGACGACTTCATTTCCGTTTTTGATAGAGTCGATCCGGCGCACATCCAGGCGGATCGATGCATAGAATTTCAACGCCTTGCCGCCGGTCGTCGTTTCCGGATTACCGAACATCACGCCGACCTTTTCGCGGAGCTGATTGATGAAAATGACGATCGTGTTCGATTTGCTGATGACGCCGGCAAGTTTGCGCAGCGCCTGGGACATCAGGCGTGCCTGCAAACCGACATGGGAATCGCCCATATCACCCTCGATCTCCGCCTTTGGCACAAGCGCCGCCACAGAGTCGATAACCACAACATCCATCGCGCCACTGCGCACCAATGCTTCACAGATCTCAAGCGCCTGTTCACCCGTGTCCGGCTGCGAAACATAGAGCTCATCCACATCAACACCGAGGTTTTCAGCATATACAGGGTCAAGCGCATGTTCCGCATCGATGAACGCAGCCGTTCCGCCGAGCTTCTGAGATTCCGCGATCACATGCAGGGCGATCGTCGTCTTACCGGAAGATTCCGGGCCATAGATCTCGATGATCCTGCCGCGCGGGATTCCGCCCACACCAAGCGCAAAGTCAAGCTCCAGGCACCCGGAAGGGATCGTGGAAACGCTGATCTTCGCAGCGGCATCGCCCAACTTCATTACGGCGCCCTTACCAAATTGTTTCTCGATCTGGCTTAACGCCATCTCCAATGCTTTTTCCTTCTCCATTGCCATAACAGGCGATACCTTCCTTTTCCAGAATCAAAGTATTATTGATATTCTAACATATGTTCGCACTTCTTGCATCAGCAATTTGATGAATCGCTCAAAAAACAGCGCCGGAGTAAATCCAATGCATAGAGGCTTGCCATGTTGCGGATGCGCTCCCTGCCCCCTGTAAGGTGAAGCTCCCGCACCATGGTTTCAGCTTTCCCAGCAATGGCAATATACACAAGGCCCACCGGCCGCTCGGCTGTCCCGCCATCCGGCCCAGCAATGCCGGTTGTTGCAAGCCCATACGATGCTCCGGATGTTCTCCGGATACCTTCCGCCATTTCGCGTGCAGTTTCTGCACTGACTGCCGTATATGCAGAAAGCGTTTCGCACTTTACACCAAGGCGATTCATCTTCGCTTCGTTGGAATAAGTAACTGAGCCTTCGATGAAACTCTCCGAGATACCCGGCACGGATACGAGTTTTGAAGCGATCATGCCGCCGGTACAGCTTTCCGCCACGGCAAGTGTCGCGTTGTGTTCCTTCAACAACGCCGCGCAAACCTCGTGCAATTCCTGATCATTCGTTGAATACACAACGCTGCCAAGCGTAGCCTTGATCCGTTCGATAAGCGGCGCTATCATAATTTCGCCCTCTGCCCGGCTTTTGCAGCGTGCCGTAACGCGCAGCTTCATCTCGCCGGAAAGCGCATATGGCGCAATGGTCGGATTTGACTGGTGCTCCATCAGGTCTCGAAGGCGGTATTCCACCTCGGATTCACCCATCCCGAACACGCGCACCACGCGGGAGTGCAGCATGATGCCGCTGCGCTTCTCCAAATAAGGCATCACGGAAGCATCGAACATCGGCGCCATCTCTTTGGGTGGGCCAGGCAGCAGGATCGCAGCTTTTACTCCGTCTTCAACAATGCAGCCGGGTGCAGTACCGTTCGGGTTTGGCATGATGATACAGCCGCGCGGGAACATAGCCTGCTTGAGATTGTTTGGTGTCATATCGCGCCCCATGCGCGCAAACCGCATGCGGATATGTTCCTCCGAAGCAGGGTCAAGAATCAGATCGCGGCCGAATGCGTCTGCGATCGTTTCTTTTGTCAGATCGTCCGCCGTGGGGCCGAGGCCGCCCGTCAAAATAAGCAGATCCGCCCTGGAGAGCGCAAGTTCAACTGCCGAAACCAGACGGTCATGATTATCCCCGACCGTCGTCTGGAAATAGCAGTTGATACCAAGATCGCACAATTTCTGCGAGATATACTGCGCATTCGTGTTAACAATGTTTCCCATCAGCAGCTCTGTGCCAACGGATAAGATTTCCGCCGTCATCGTGTATTGCCTTTCTGCTTCAATCGAATTTAAGCACCTTAAGGTTCCTGATGATATAGTCTGCACAGGACCACACCGCAAGAACCACGGAAATCCAAATCACGATCTGGTCAAGCGGAACTCCGATCCGGTTGAAAAGCGGGTTACCCAACAGGATCAGAACAATTCCGATAAACTGCATAAGGGTTTTCAACTTGCCGATCTTCCCCGCTGCGATCACCACACCTTGTGTTGCAGAGACAAGCCGGAATGCGCTGATAATAAGCTCGCGGGCGATCGTCAGGAATGTCGCGATCGGAGAGCAAAGGCCGTATGCCGTCAGCATAATCATAGCGGCCGCTGTCAGGAGCTTGTCTGCCATGGGGTCCATCAGCTTGCCGAAATCCGTGATGAGATTATGCTTCCGCGCAATATATCCATCGAGCATATCCGTAAAGTATGCAACCACGAACACCGCAGCGGCGATATACATCGCGCCTTTAACAGGCAGATAAAAGCATGCCACAAAAACGGGAACCAAGATAATGCGAAGGATCGTCAGTTTATTGGGTAGATTCATTGCAGCATCTCTCCTTTCAAATCATACGCATCCGCATGCGTCAGTTTTGCCTTTATAAACATACCAGGCAAAAGACCGGCATCCTTTACACCGGAAACAGCGATCATGCCATCCACATCGGGCGCTTCTGCATAGCTGCGCCCATATGCAATCCCGCCGGATACCTGCTCCACAAGCACGTTTTCCACCCGGCCGATACGCTTTTGATTCAGGAGAAGCGAAGTATGCTGCTGTGCCTTCATGATCGCATCAAGGCGCCTTTGCTTCACTTCCTCCTCCAGCTGGCCCTCCATCAGGGCAGCCGGCGTCCCATCCTCAGGAGAGAAGGTGAATGCCCCAACCCGGTCAAAGGGGTGGGCCTGCAAAAAATCGGCCAATTGACTGAATTCACCTTCGCTCTCGCCGGGGAACCCAAGCATGACCGTTGTGCGCAGAATGAATTCATCCGAGGCTTTACGAATATAATCCACCATGTGTTCGATATGCTCCCGCGTACCATGGCGGTTCATGTCCTTGAGCAGACGCGGTGCAATGTGCTGGATCGGCATATCGATATACTTAACGATCTTATCGTTGGAAAGCATCGTATCGATCAATTCTTCCGTTACGGTATTCGGATAAGCATAAAGAACGCGGATCCATTGGAACCCATCGATTTGGCAAAGTGCACGAAGAAGTTCTGCAAGCATTGGCTTTCCGTAGAGCTCTGTGCCGTAAGCGGATGTATCCTGCGCGATCAGCGTAAGTTCTTTCACACCATTTTCTGCAAGTGAACGCGCTTCCGTAAGCAGCGATTCCATGTGAACGCTTTTGCGGCCGCCACGGATCAACGGTATGGCACAATAGGTGCACCGGTTATCACACCCATCGGCAATACGAAGATATGCGCTGTATCCCGGGGTAGTCAGGATCCTCCGGCCGCGCATTGCGCAATCTGCCGGGATCCCCAGCATTGTACAAACACGGCGCACTAATTGTTCCGGTTCATGTACCCCCCAGAACAAATCCACCTCAGGCATTTCCGTTTCAAGTTCTGTCCGATATCGCTGGCTGAGGCAGCCTGTCATCACAAGCAGACGGCAGCGTCCACTTTCTTTATACTGCGCCATTTCCAGCGTTGTATTGATGGACTCCTCCTTTGCAGGCGTGATGAATCCGCAGGTATTTACAAGAAGCACTTCCGCCTCTTCCGGCTTCTGCGTGATCGTAAAGCCGGCATCCGCAAAGCAGCCTAATATCCGCTCGGAATCCACACGGTTTTTTGAGCAGCCAAGGGAAACAACACCAACTGTGCTCATGCTTCATATCCCTCCGTTTCATTCCCTGTGCAAAACATGCGTTCATATTCCGCATGGTCGATCAAAAGCTTGCGCGGCTTGCTGCCATCGAATCCGCTGACAATCTTCATCTGCTCCATGATGTCGATGAGCCGGGCGGCACGCGCGTAGCCCACGCGCAGGCGGCGCTGGATCATCGAAATGGACGCTTGGCCGCTGTCAAGCACGATCTTTACGGCCTCCGGCAACAGTTCGTCTTCCTGTTTTCCATTTCCCTGTGCGCCGGAAGCAGCACCGGATACACTCAGTTCTTCAAACGCGCTTTCCTGTACCGGCGGCACAGACTGTGTCTCCCCAAAGAAATCCATAACGCGCTCGACTTCTTCATCCGAAACAAAGGCCGCCTGTGCACGCACAGCCTTGTTTGCTCCGTTTGCGTGGAAAAGCATATCGCCCTTGCCGAGTAGTTTTTCCGCGCCGCTCTCATCCATGATGACACGCGAATCCACTGCGGAAGAAACCATGAACGCAATGCGCGAGGGGATGTTTGCTTTGATCAACCCCGTAATAATGTCGGTAGATGGGCGTTGTGTAGCAACGATCAGATGGATACCGGAGGCGCGTCCAAGCTGCGCAATGCGGCAAATGGATTCCTCCACTTCCTTGGAGGCAACCATCATAAGATCTGCCAGCTCATCAATTACGATCACAATACGCGGCAGATATTCTTCCTCATCCACAAGAGAGTTATAACGATCCAACCCACGCGCATTTTTCTGCGCCATCTTCTGGTAGCGCTGTTCCATTTCAAGCACGGCCCACTTCAAAGCGCCCGCCGCTTTTTTAGGATCCGTCACAACGGGCAGCAACAGATGCGGAAGTGTAGAAAAGACCTTCATTTCAACCACTTTAGGGTCGATCAGGATCATGCGCACATCTCTCGGTGAGGATTTATACACCATGCTGATAATGATGTCGTTGATGCAGACACTTTTGCCTGAACCGGTCGAACCTGCGATCAACATATGCGGCATGCGGTCAAGATCCGCAAACATCACGTTGCCCGAAATATCCTTCCCAAGCGCAAAAGCGATCGGTGATTTTGCCGCCATAAATTCCTTTGACTCCACGACCTCGCGCAGCAAAACAGGCGCCGTATTCTTATTCGGGATCTCGATCCCGATTGCCGCCTTTCCCGGAATGGGCGCTTCGATGCGCACGAGGGGCGCCGCGAGTGCCAGAGCGATATCCTGAGAAAGCGTCGTTATGCGGTTCACGCGAACGCCCTGTGCCGGCTGCAATTCAAACCGCGTAATCACAGGGCCGACACTGATGTTTGTAATGCGGGCACTAATATTAAAACTTGCCAGTGTTTCCACCAAAAGCTTGCCCTTTTCCTGCGGCGATTCCGTTCCGGCCACAGCATGCGGTTCCGGGCTGTTAAGCAGAGTAAAAGGCGGCCTCTGATATTCAATCACAGGCGCAGTCGCGGTAATGCTCTCTACTTCAGCAGGCTGTGTTTTTTCGGGCGATTCTGTTTCTGCAGCAGGCAAAGGAATTTCCGATGCTGTAGGCGCATGGTCGGAAATGCGGGAAACACGCGCTGCATCAGGCACAGGCGGAATATAATCGGATGTAAAATAACTCCCGTCATCCAACGGCTCGTCCAAACCTTGGAAGATGAAATCTCCCTGCTCATCTTTCCGGGAAGTTTCCTGTTTTTTCTTTTTGCGTTCGATCGTGCCGCTTGTCGGCATAAACGCAAGTTCACCTTCCGCATTGCGCACAGCATTCGGATTCCCTGCATGGCCGGTTTCGGGTTCCATGGTGAAAAGCTCCGCCTCACGCACTGCCGATTTTCTGCTTTTCTGTTTCACGGGCAGTTCCGTTCCAAAGCTATCTGCTTTTGCGTTTTTCGCAGCAGCTTTCTTTGGGGTAAGAGTTTCAGTGTAAAGTGCGTTCCTCCGTTCCTCACGCTGCGCTGCCATATGGTCGACACCCGTCTTGATCGTCTTGCCCAACTTTTCCCCTGCGTGCTTGATAGAAAGCTTCGTCAGCACTAAGAAAGCAACAAGAATGCAAGCGATAAATAAGATATAAGAGCCCACCTTACCGATCAGCAGCAGCGAAGGAAAAGCCAACAGGGCGCCCATCATACCTCCACCCTGACGATAAACTGTTCCGAAATCGTAAGCATCTTTATAATATTCAAGAAAGCGCACGCCTTCAATCGCAGGCCGCGCATGAATGTGCAGCAGCGTCAGCAGGGACCCAATGCTGATCAGAACAAGGAAAAACGTGGCAGGCCGCAGCGGGCTTTCTGAAAAAATGATGGTAAACACGCCGAAGAGCACCACGACTGCCGGAACGGCATAACCACCCAGCCCAAAGACTCCAAAGAAAAAAGCGCTGATTGCTTTTCCTGCAAGGCCCACGGCATCCGAATACAGGCTTGCGCCCAGAAAAAGGCCGAGCGCAATAAGGCAAATCCCGATGATTTCCCGCCGATTCTGCTCCTCTGCCTGCCTTTTCTGCTTGCTTGTTTTCTTTTTGCCTTCCATTCAGTTCACCTCACAGCGCCATACGAATTATATTATACTATAATTCCACTTCTGTTAAAAGCAAAAAATGCCCATCACAGCATTCAACGTGAGGGCGTTGTTGTTTGTATATGTTTTTTAAAGGCCGAATTTTTCCGTAATCATAGCAGCAACTGTTTCAGGTGAAAGTTCCGTATTGTCAATGCGCAGATAGTTCTCATACGGTACTTCGCCTTCTTTTGAGTTCAAGCGGTATTTTTTCTCCACCGCATGGAAAATTGCTTCCGAGCGCGCCAAGTCTCGTTTGCTCGGCTTGTTGGCAAGACGGTTCGGCGTTTTGTTCCGTTCAGCACGGACTTCATAATCCGCTTCCAGCTCAACGAAATATATCTCCGCACCATGTGCTGCAAAAGACTGATACAGGTCGTGAATATATGCCCAATCCTCTTCCTGGTCAAAAGCCCATACATAAGTGAAGATCAATCCGGGGAGATCGCTGGATGCCACTGCATGAAAAATTTCCTGCCGAAACAGTGCAACAAGGCGTCTTCCCTCTCGGCTGCTATAATCAAAAAAATTTGAGACCAGATCGATCGTCATATGGTTATGAAACAGCTTTAAACCCGTCCGCTTTGCAAGTTCCTGCCCAACCGTCATTTTCCCGACCGCCTGCGGGCCAAACAGAATCACCAGCTTCAAAAATTTGCCCCTTTCAAAAATAAATAGAAAAACGAGGCCGTTCCAAAGAACAGCCCCGTTTTGAAGAAACGATTTATTTCTCCTCGTCGCTTGCAGTGAAGCCAGCGAAAAGATCTGCGAGAGAAGTCGTTGCAGACTGCACCGGCGGCAGATCGTAATCCGCATCCTCACGGCGCGGACGCTCACGGCGCTCGCTGCGCTCCGGACGCTCACTGCGCTCAGAACGTTCGCTGCTACGGCGCTGCTCAGAGCGGTTCTGCTGCTGGCGTGCGGATTCGGCGGCAGCTGCACGCTGTTCAGCGCGCTCAGCTACAATGCGCTCACGCTCGGCCTTTTCCTTCGCAAGCTCTTCCGCGATCTCCGGATTCTCCTCCAGGATAACTTCGCGGCGGCTGAGGCTGATGCGCTTAGCTTCGGGGTTCACATCAAGAACCTTGCAGCGAACGACATCGCCAACGTTGAGCTCATCCTCAACCTTCACGATACGCTTCACGCCAACCTGAGAAATGTGGATCAGACCATCAATCGTCGGTTCAAGCGCAACAAACGCGCCGAAGGGAACGATGCGAACGACCTTGCCTTCTACGATAGAACCAACGGGATATTTCTGATCGGCCATCGTCCAGGGCTTGGGCTGAAGCTGCTTGTAACCAAGGGAAACGCGCTGCTTTTCAACATCAACGTCGCGGATAAGGACTTCGATCTCCTGGCCAATGGAAAGCACGTCAGCCGGATTCTTCACGCGACCCCAAGCGACATCCGTCACATGAACGAGACCGTCGATACCGCCGATGTCAACAAACGCACCGAAATCAGTGATCCTACGCACAACGCCCTTGACCTTTGCACCAACTTCGAGCTGTGCCCACTTCTGCTTGCGCGCTTCCTCCGCCTCAGCCACCATGACCGCCTTGTGGGAAGCAACGATGCGCTTGCGCGCTTTGTCGACTTCGATAACCTTGAGCTTGATGGGCTGGCCAACAAACTCGCTGATGTTTTCGATGTACTTGGTGGAAAGCTGGGAAGCGGGAATAAATGCGCGCACGCCATCGATCGTGGCGATCAGGCCGCCCTTGACGACCTCCTTGCCTACGCCCTCAAAGACCTTATCCTGGATGTTCTCATCCTGAACAAGGTTATCCCACATCTTCTTGCTCTCAACGTTCTTGCGGGAAAGAAGAACGTTGCCTTCGCCGTCGTTGACCTTGAGGACTTCAACCTCGATCTGGTCGCCAACGTTTACCACGTCCGCGGGGTTGACATCCGCATCGGCAGAAAACTCGCTGCGAGGAATGAACCCATCAGACTTATAACCGATGTTTACGCACACTTCGCCGTCAACGATCTGCACCACTGATCCGGTCAGTATCTGACCGTTTCTGATTCTGACAAGCGTCTTCTCAAACGCCTCTGCAAAGTTGGGATCCGTGTTCTCGTTCTGTTCGGTCGTCTCCGCAGCCTTTTCCTCAGTGGGGGCCGCCGCGGCGGGTTCTTCGACGGTAGCTGTTGCTTCCGTTTCCACCTCACTGTTTTCTACGGGATTTTCAGCCATCGTCTTTTCCAGTTCGCTCATCCTAGTTATAACCTCCATAATTATCCAATCCGGCGCGGATGCGCCTGAGACAATACCTATTATATCATCCGAATGAATTTTTTCAAGTGAAAGTTCGCTATGTTTTGCTATTGATTGTACATGTTTACAGTACTTTTTGCAAATTCCAAGCAGCTTGCGTGTGTTGGAGCTGTTTTCATCCCCAATTACCACCATTTTTGTGCAGTTTCTGCTCAGCTCCTCCGCTTCCTTCTGCCGGGCCTCCGTTGTGCTGCAGACGGTCCGGAACACGCTGAGATCCGAAAAATACATGCGCGCCTGTTCCTCAGCCGCTTCAAACAAAGATACGGAAGTTGTGGTCTGCGCAATGAGCGATACCTTTTCCGTACCCTGAAGCAGGAGCACATCATCCGGCGTGCGGACAAAAAATGCATTTCCTCCGCAGCAGCCATTGATTCCAATGCATTCCGGATGGGCCGGATCGCCCACAATCATCACGCGCCGCCCCTTTTTGCTTTCTGCAAGCGCGATCTCATGGATTCGCTGAACGAAAGGGCAAGTTGCATCGATCACATTCAGTCCAAGCTGCCTGCAAGAATCATAGGTTTCCGGCGGGACGCCATGGGAACGGATCACAACCTGCGCACCTTCCGGGATCTCGGCAAGAGAACCGGCTGTCAGGACGCCCTTTTCGGCAAGTTTTTCAATGACCGCAGCATTATGAATGAGCGCGCCAAGCGTATAGACCGTCCCATGCGCTGCAGCGGCCTGCTCCGCCATTTCGATTGCCCGCCGCACACCAAAGCAAAAGCCGATATGTTTTGCTGTTTTTATCCGCAATAGAGTTCCTCCAGTTCAGAACGAAGGGCATCGATGGAATCGGAAAGTTCATCCGTCACGACATCGATCAAAGAAGATTTGTTTGCAGTTGCAACGATGGAGCTAACGTCGATCGGCTTCCCTACAAGCATGACGGGCCGAATCTGGCGCGATGTATCCGGGTGGATATAAATAGGAATAACGGGAGCGCCGGAACGGATCGCAAGGAATGCGGCGCCCTTTTCAAACTCGTCCAGCGAATCGGTAACGGCGCGCTTGCCCTCCGGGAATATGCCGAACACCTCTCCTTTATCCAGAACCTTCAGAGCATTTTTCAGGGACTGCAGGTCTACATTGCGCCTGTTGACAGGGAACGCAAACAACGAACGGAAAAAGAAGTTGCCCACTTTGGATTCAAACAGCTCCTTTTTCGCCATAAAATGAATGTTGCGCGGAGAGACCAGCGCAAGGATCAGCGGATCCCACATAGAGCGATGATTCGCGATAAAAATCGCTTTCCCCTTCACGCGCAGATTTTGCCTGCCATAAACGATTGGCCGTGTTACGAGCAGGATCAGCTGCCCGATCGTCCATTTGATCAGAAGATAAAGCATCGTCTCTTACCTTTCGCCCTTATTAACGCGGTGGAGCACTTCAGCAGCAGCTTCTGAGGCGCTCATGTTCGTTGTGTCGATGAGAACCGCATCCGGTACACGGACAAGCGGGGCAAAGGCGCGCGTGCTGTCCGTGTGATCGCGCGCGAGGATCTCTTCCCGAAGCGATTCCAGCGTTTTGTCCATGCCGATCCCTTTTTCCTGCAGTTCGAGAAGCCTTCTGCGCGCCCGCTCATCCGCAGAAGCAGTCACATAGAATTTATACGGTGCATCCGGAAGCACAAAAGAGCCAATCTCACGGCCGTCCATAATCACATCATGCTCTTTTGCAAACTCCCGCTGGCTTTCCGCAAGCTTTATGCGCACCTCCGGGATCACGCCGATGTCAGAGGCCCCTTTTGAAACCTCCGGCGTGCGGATCAGTGTGGAAACGTCCTCTCCATCGAGATAAGTATGCTGCACACCGTCAATGCTCTCAACCGTAATTTCCGTCTTCGGCAAAAGTGGAAGCACAGCCGTAGCGTCACCCGGGCTGATTCCGAGGCGCAGCGCCTTGAGCGCCATGGCACGGTACATCGCGCCCGTATCCAGGTGCAGGATGGAAAGCTCCTCAGCTACCATTCGGGCAACCGTACTCTTTCCAGCGCCCGCAGGGCCATCGATGGCAATGTTGATGCGTTGTTCCTTCATAGTTTTAATTTACCGACCTTCCCGCCAAAGCTCCGGTGGAGCAGGCAATTTGCAAATTATAACCGCCAGTGCAGGCATCCACATCGATCATCTCACCCGCAAAGTAGAGGCCCGGCACAAGCTTTGATTCCATCGTGGAAGGATTGATCTCCTTTACCGCAATGCCTCCGCGCGTGATGATCGCCTGCTCAACTGGCAGAGCCTGTTTTACCGTAAGTGGAAGCGCCTTAAGCGCTAAAACAAGCCGCTGTCTCTGCTCACGTGTGATCTGGTGCACCGGCGTTTCAGGAGCTATTCCGCTCTGCGCTACGATGATCGGGATCATTCTTTGCGGCAAAAGCGCATCTAGGGAGTTGATGAACTGCCGCCGAATGTTCCCTTCAAAGTCCCGCAGCAGCCGGTGATCCAGTTCTTCCGGTGAGAGCCCGGGCTTCAAATCGATGCTGAGTCTTGCGCCGGCAGGGTCTCCGATCAAGAAGCTGCTTGCGCTGAGCACCAGCGGACCGGAAACGCCAAAGTGCGTGAACAGCATCTCACCCAGTTCTTCGAAAGCAAGCCGCCCTTTTGCACCATAGGCGCGCAATGTCACATTGCGCAAAGAAAGCCCGGAAAGCGTCTTTGGCCATTCTTCCTCCGTCTCAAACGGGATCAATGCCGGGCGTATCTCCGTTACCGTGTGCCCAAGTGCCTGAGCAAAGCGGTAACCATCGCCTGTTGACCCGGTGGAAGGATAGCTTACGCCCCCTGTTGCAAGGATCAGCACATCAAACCGCAGATTCTGCCCATGCACAGTAAGCTGAAATGTTCCGTCTGCAGTCCGCGTAACAGAGTCAACTACAGCATTGAGGCGAACATCCACTCCCACCTGTTTCATATAAGTCGAAAAGGCGCGTATCACATCGCTGGACTTATCGGAGGCAGGGAACACGCGTCCACCGCGTTCCGTTTTAGTCGGAACACCCATCTGTTTTAGCAAAGCGACCACATCCGTGTTCGTGTAGCCATATAATGCGCTGTAAAGAAACTTGGGGTTGCGCGGAATGTTCTTGAAGAACTCCTCCGTTTCAACCGCGTTCGTGATGTTGCAGCGGCCCTTCCCGGTAATGAACAGCTTCTTGCCAAGCTTCTCGTTCTTTTCAAACAGCGTGGCGCTGTGTCCACGCTCCGCAGCCATGGCGGCGGCAAGCATTCCGGCAGGCCCTCCGCCGATCACAGCGACTTTTTTCACAGCGCTTCTCCTTTTTGTAAGTATTCTTCTCCACGCAGATGGGAAGTATCGTTCCATGCCCAAAGCTGCGCATGGCCGGCATCCGTAACTTCAAGTTCCGTATAGCTGCAATTGGTCAGCTTCAGCGCACGGATCCGACCGGCAGGAAGGCCAATCAGATGTGACGTCAAAAGCTTTATCGGCATCGTATGGCTTACCAGCACAACGGTTGCATGGGCAGGATGAGCTGCAAGCACGGTATTCATGCAGCGGAGCACACGCTGAAGGATATCATCTGCCGATTCCGCCCCCATCTTCCGGCAGGTTTCCGGATGCAGGATCCAATTCCAATCCTGCCAGAGATCCGCATACTGTGCTTCCAACTCCCGGCCTGTTTTTCCTTCCCATGCACCGAAGTTGATTTCCGTCAGTTCCTCTGCAACATGGATTCCGCATGTATGATGCGTAGCAATTGCCCTTGCCGTATCATATGCGCGCGAAAGCGGGCTTGCATAGATCGCATCGATCTTAGAACTGGAAAGCCTGCGTGCAATAGCCTCCGCCTGTGCATGGCCCAGGTCATCGAGCGGGATATCCGTGCGCCCCTGCACCCGCCCCACTACGTTCCATTCCGTCCTTCCGTGGCGTATCAGAATCAATCTCATCGCATTAATTCCCGCTTTCTTTCGTTACATACACGTTTTGCCTTCCCCAGATGCTTTCAAGCTGGCTGAAGCGCTCATATACCTCGTCTTTGCGCTGAAGGCTCGCGGCTACGATGATCGCATTGATCAGGCTGAGCGGTGCTGCAAGCGAATCCGCGAAAGAGGCCATGTCGCTGCGGGCAATCAGCGCATGATCCGCAAGTTCAGCGAGCGGAGAAAAGACGCTGTCGGTAATCGCGATCAGTTTTGCGCCACGGCTCTTTGCAAAGGTGAGCGCTTCAATGGTTCGGCGTGAATACCGTGGAAAGCTGATGCCAACACACACGTCTTCCTTGCTGATGCGTACCATGCTTTCGTATGCATCGCTCACGATCATGTTCACCGTAATCACGTTATCCAAAACAAAGTTCAGGTAGTAAGACAAAAACTGTGCAAGTGGGGCAGCGCTCCGCACGCCCACAACATATACCTTTTCTGCGTTCAGGAGGGCTTCGATCGAAGCATTGAATACAGCATTGTCGATCGAATCGATTGTGGCGCGGATATTAGCCATGTCCGCCTTTAAAACGGATTTCAGCACATCATCCTGCTTCAGGTCGGAAGTGAGCTGGATGCGCTGCACGCTCGTAAGCTTGTTGCGGATTAGCTCCTGCAGCGATTTCTGCAGCTCCGGGTATCCATCATATCCCAGCGCATAAGCAAAACGCACGACCGTGGACTCGCTTACGCCAACGATGCGCCCCATTTTCGATGCAGTGATAAACGCGGCGCGATCGTAGTTTTCCATAATGTAGTTCGCAAGCTGCTTCTGCCCCTTGCTCAGGGATTTATAGGTTTGATTCAGCTTCAGCAGCAGGTCATTTTCTTCCATATTCGGCATGCGCACAACCTCACGATTTCAAAGTCAGTTCGTTTTGTATTGCCTGAAGGCGGGGCAAGGCCGCCCTGTCCGTCATATTCATAACAAGCGGAGTGATTGTGATAAAGCCCTGCTCCGTCCACCGTTCATCGCAGTCAACATCCGGCCCGCAAGGATTCATTCGGCCTGCCGGCATCCAATAGTATTTTTGCCCAAATGGATCGATGCGTTCATCGTAACGGGCGTTATATTCCTGTATCCCCGCAGGCGTAATGCGCACGCCTCGCACTTGCGCGCACGGAAGATCCGGCGCGTTTACGTTGAGCAAGCGCAAATCCTTCTCGCGTTCCAACATCATGGCAGCATACTTGGCGCCGGCCACAGCCGCTTCAAAACACTGCGGCCTCCATGCGATATCCGATACCGCAATAGAAGGAATGCCAAGGAGTGCCCCCTCCATCGCTGCGGAAACCGTTCCGGAATAAAAGATATCCGTTCCGCGGTTCGCGCCGAGGTTGATACCGGAAATCAAAAGATCCGGTTTTGGGAAAAGATTCCCGTAAGCGAGCTTTACGCAGTCTACCGGCGTTCCGGATACGGCATATGCCGGAACATGCTCTGCACCAGGGATCGCAACTTCCCGGGCACGCAAAGGCACATACATCGTAAAAGAATGGGATGCACCGCTTCGTTCCGCATCGGGTGCCGCTACAAACAGCTCGTTCCCCTCCTGCTCAAACGCACGAAGCAATGCAAGCAGCCCGGGAGAAAACACTCCGTCGTCATTTGTAAAAAGAATGCGCATGAATATATCGCTCCGAATTCATATTCGCTTTGTATTCTAACAGATTGACGCGGATATTTCAACTTGAATTCCAAAATGATGCAAGTGCTGCATCTTCGAATTGCAAATGCAAAACACACCGCGGCAATCGCGTCATGCCGCAGTGTGTTTTTTTCATTGGTTGATTATCGGCTTCGTTTTCTGCGTCAGATGGTCAGGTCCTCAACATACAGCGTTGTTACGCCGGTTTCGGCATCCTCTTCCGCTGCGCTTTGCTCTGGTTCACACGCCACAGCAGGCGCTTCCTCTTCCCCTGCTTTCGCGCGCGCTTCAAAGAACTTGAGTGCAACCTGCGGGAACAGCGCATAGCTGAGCACATCCTCTTCCTGGCGCATCACGTCTTTGATCTCTTCCCGGTACTTGTCAAGCTCCGGAGCAAGCAGATCCGCCGGGCGGCAGGTAATGACAGGTTCGTCGCCGATTGCCTTTTTCCGTACTTCTTCATTCACCTTGCCGGGCAGTGCGCCATATTCGCCGTGCAGCACAGCCTTTGATTCCTTGGTGAACATTTTGTAACGCTCGCCAGAAAGCACGTTGAGCACAGCCTGTGAACCAACGATCTGGCTCGTCGGGGTCACGAGCGGCGGATAGCCGAAATCCTCTCTCACGCGCGGGATCTCAGCCAGAACTTCATAATATTTATCCTCCGCATTCGCCTGCTTCAACTGGGAGATCAGGTTGGAAAGCATGCCGCCGGGAACCTGGTAAATCAGCGTATTCGTATCCACGCTGAGCACCTTCGGATCAAGGAAGCCTTCCGTCTTTAGCTTGTTCGCAACACCGCGGAAATGCTTTGCGGCCTCTGCCATCGTCTCAAGATTAAGGCCGGTATCATATTCCGTGCCTTTGAGCGTTGCAACAAGCGATTCCGTGGCGGGCTGTGAAGTTCCGTTTGCAAGCGGCGACAGCGCACAGTCCACGATGTCCACGCCGGCCTGTACGGCCATAAGATAAGTCATGTCGCCTGTACCAGTCGTGTTGTGCGTATGCAGATGAATCGGAACATCCACTTCCGCCTTCAGGCGCTTCACCAGGGAATACGCCTCGTATGGCAGCAGCAGGTTCGCCATATCCTTGATGCAGATCACATCGGCGCCCATCTGAACGAGCTCTTTTGCGACCTTCACGAAATAATCCTCGTTGTGTACGGGGCTGATGGTATAGCTGATCGCAGGCTCGCAGATCCCACCATACTTTTTCGTGTATTTGATCGCTGCTTCAAGATTGCGTACATCGTTGAGCGCATCGAAAATACGGATCACATCAATGCCGTTTTCGATTGCTTTCCGGCAGAACTGCTCCACAACGTCATCCGCATAATGCTTATAGCCCAAAATGTTCTGGCCTCGGAAGAGCATTTGCAGCTTTGTGTTCGGCAATGCCTTGCGCAGTTTGCGCAGGCGGTCCCATGGATCTTCGTTCAGGAAGCGAAGGCAGCTGTCAAACGTTGCGCCGCCCCAGCATTCCAACGACCAGTAGCCGATGCTGTCCAGCAATTCGCACGCAGGCAGCATATCTTCCACGCGCATGCGCGTTGCAGCCTGCGACTGGTGCGCATCACGCAGGATCGTATCTGTAATAAAGAGCTTTTTGCCCATAAATCATTCTCCTTTTTGCAATTTAACCAAACAGGGACAGGAACACACCCGCAGCAATCGCGCTTCCGATTACGCCCGCAACGTTCGGCCCCATCGCATGCATGAGAAGGAAGTTGCCCGGGTTCTCCTTCTGCCCCACGACCTGGGAAACGCGCGCTGCCATCGGGACGGCAGATACACCGGCCGAACCGATCAACGGATTCACCTTTCCACCCGTCAGCAGATACATCAGTTTTCCAAGCAGCACACCGCCTGCGGTACTGAACGCAAATGCGCACACGCCCATGAGCAGAATGCCAACAGTCTGCCAGTTGAAAAATGCGTCCACCGTCGCAGTTGCACCTACGGATAAGCCAAGGAAGATCGTCACGATATTGCAAAGCTCATTCTGCGCAGTTTTGGAAAGGCGCTCCGTCACTCCGCACTCGCGGAACAGGTTGCCAAGCATCAGAAGACCAACGAGCGGTGCTGCGGAAGGCAGAAGCAGGGAAACAAAGATCGTGACCATGATCGGGAAAACGATCTTCTCCGCCTTGGAAACGGGGCGAAGCTGCTCCATCACAACGCTGCGCTCTTTCTTGGTCGTAAGCAGCTTCATAATAGGCGGCTGGATGACCGGAACAAGCGCCATATAGGAATATGCGGAAACCGCGATCGGCCCGAGCAGTTGCGGCGCCAGCATTGCGGTTACAAGGATTGCCGTTGGTCCGTCAGCGCCACCGATGATACCGATGGACGCTGCTTCCCGCATTCCAAAGTTGATTGCAGGGAAGATCGCAGAAAGAGCAAGCGCGCCGAGAAATGCCACGAAAATGCCAACCTGCGCAGCAGCGCCGAGAATCAAGCTGCGCGGGCTTGCAATCAACGGGCCGAAATCGGTCATTGCACCAACACCAAGGAAGATCAGGGAAGGATAGATTCCAAGCTTAACGCCAAGGTAAAGATAGTCGATCAGCCCTGCCGTTTCACTGAATTCCGCCCAATGAACGTGCCCGCCTTCAAACAATGCGGCATGGTACATTTCCGTACCCGGCAGGTTCGAAAGCAGCATGCCAAAGGCGATCGGGATCAAAAGAAGCGGCTCGAACCCCTTCCTGATTGCAAGATAGAGCAGCACGCATGCAACGAGGATCATTACAAGCGGTCTCGGATCTTCGAACAACATCGAAAACCCGGTGGTGGAAAGGAATTTTTGGATTACATCCATGATGCCCTCCTTCAAAAAGCAAAGTCAGGATACTCGTTTTGTTGCATTTTGTGCTTTAGCCAAGCACGCAAAGCACATCGCCCGCGTTTACGGTTGCCCCTTTCGCCACATTGACGGCCGCTACCGTTCCTGCGGCAGGTGCCATGATCTCGTTTTCCATCTTCATTGCTTCAAGAACCAGGAGGACATCTCCCGCCTTTACCGTATCACCCGGCTTCACCTTAACATCAAGGATGTTGCCCGGCATTGGAGCATTGACGGAAGTCTGTGCGCCGGAAGCCGCAACAGGCGCAGGCTTAGGAGCTGCCGGTGCAGGGGCAGGTGCTGCTTTGGGTTCGGCAGTCTTTGCAGGCTGCTGTGCAGAGGGTGCGCCGGTGATTTCTTCCACCTCAACTTCATAAGAAGCGCCGTTGACGTTCACGATGAATTTACGCATGTTGTTTCTCCTCCTAATAATTAATGTAATATATTTGTTCGGTTTTATAGTTTACGAATGCTATGGATTCTAAGCCCTGAGGCAGTTGTCCCCGTTGCGGTTGCGATTGCACCTGCAACAGCAGCAACAAACTGCCCATGTGCTTCACTGTCTTCCGTTGAAGATGAAAGCGGTTTTATACTGTGAATACGCAGCCCGGATGCTTTCGTTCCCGTGTAGGAAGCAATCGCAGCAGCTATAACAGCATCAAAGCAGGCCCGATCCGCGATCGGAAATGCATTCTGCTGCACAGGAGCATTCTGTGCAGGCAAAGGAGTGGCGGCAGGTTGCGTTTTTGCTGCCATAACAGAGCTCATCAATTTTGTGAGCAAAATGATGGAGAGCAACCCTACAAACACCGTCCCCATGCCCAGCAGCAGAACAAACCAAGGACTAATTTCCATATATCGGCCTCCGTTCTAATAGTTTTTTATGGCATTTTGCCAAACCAAAGGGCAGATTATAAGAATTCATTTGAATTCAAATATCATTCAATCCACCGCCTTATTTTTTATATTCTCCCCATTTCCTGTATTTCCTGCCTCTTGTTAACAAAAAAATTAGCAATATTCCGTTTTTTCGGAATATTGCCCCCAAGCTCCATTGTATGAGTAGTTTTTAATGCAGCAGCAAACCAAGCTTTTCTGCTTCTTCATCCGTCAGGCTGCGCCATTTTCCCTGTGCAAGTCCTCCTAACGAAATTGGGCCCATCGCGATCCGCCGGAGTAAAAGCGTATCATGGCCAACCGCCGCAAGCATTCTGCGCACCTGCCGGTTTCTCCCCTCGTGAATCGTAATCTCAAATGCCGTACCACCAAGCTTCAGAGATTTCATGTTTTGAATGCGGGCGGGCGCCGTCATGCCGTCCTCCAGCATCACGCCATGCTCCAAAGTGCTGCGCTCCGCCACGGAAAGGCTGCCGTTGCAATGCACCAGGTAAGTTTTCTCCACCATAAATTTCGGGTGCATCATCCGGTATGCAAGCGCACCGTCATTGGTCATGATCATCAGCCCCTCCGAGTCATAATCCAACCGCCCCACCGGGTAAAGCCGCTGCGGAAAGTCCTTGAAGTAATCGGCAACCGTCGTCCTCCCCTGTGGATCATGCATGGTACTCAAAACACACTGCGGTTTGTTGAACATCAGAACAACATGTTCCTGGGCGGGCAAGATCCGTTTTCCTGCATAAACCACAATGTCACGTTCCGGATCCACCACACAACCGGTCTCTGCCGGATTCCCATTCACGAACACCAACCCGCGGGAAATCAACTCCTCACATTTTCTGCGGGAAGCAACGCCCGCATCCGCCAAATACTTCTGCAACCGCATGTGCGCACACCGCACCGTTCATGCACTCCAGCGTCTGAACAGCCTTTCAAGATAATCCGTAAAGGCAGACGGCTCGATCGTCTCCGCTGCGACAAGCTCTGTTTCCGCAAGAATGCGCCCATCCTCCCAAATCTCCAGCGAACCGAGCGAGTCGCCTTTATTAACCGGAGCCTGAACCTGTTGCTGCGCAAGCTTTACAACGGTTCGCACCGTCGTGCTGTCGCCATCCTTCACTAAAATGATTATATCCTGTTTTACTGCAACCGCCAAGGCGTTTTTTCTTCCGCCATTTATGCGGATGCGCGCGATCACATCCCCTGCCGCAACGAGCTTTTCCGGCTTGTAAGTCTCAAACCCGTAATCCAACAAGCGCTTTGCCGCCGGGAACATGTCCGGGCAGTTGAGCACGACGCCGACTAGTTCTACACCATTGCGCTCCGCCGAAAAAACAAGGCATTTCCCTGCGGCCATCGTATAACCGGTCTTCACCCCGTTGCCGCCTTCATACTCCCAGAGGATCTTGTTTTTGTTTTTAACGGTGCGCGTGACTTCTCCTGTCACAGTGCGGTAATACGTCGTTCCGACGATTTCACGGAAGGTTTCGTTCTGCATGGCATAAGAGGCGATCAGCGCAAGATCGTATGCTGTGGTATAATGCTCTGCATCATGCAGGCCGTTCGGCGTCACAAAATGCGTGTTGTGTGCGCCGAGCTCCTTTGCTTTTTCGTTCATAAGCGCTGCAAATCCTGCAATGCTTCCGCCCACGTTGATCGCGATTGCAACGGCTGCATCGTTCCCCGACACAAGCATGAGGCCATAAACAAGATCCCGGAGGCTGATCTTTTCCCCCAGACGCAAATACATGCTTGAGCCTTCTACGCCATAAGCTTCCTTCGGAACAGTGACAAGCGCATCCAGTTTCCCTGTTTCAATTGCAAGGATCGCTGTCATGATCTTCGTTGTGCTCGCCATCGGCAGCTTTTCATGTGCGTTCTTTGCATAAAGCACCTTATGCGTACACGCATCCATCAGCATTACGCCTCCAGCAAATATTTCTACCGTATCCCGTTCCCGCTCTGCAAGCGCACTTCCGTTTAATGCGAGAACGGAAAGCGCGGCCATCAGGATGGCCGCCGTCCGCTGCATCGTTCCTCTCATTTCCTGCGATCCTTTACTGCTTCTGTTCTGTGTTGTCTTCCTGCGGCACACAGGCCGGGGTAGCATCACATACCATTCGTTCCACGGCGCAGACCGCTTCCGGAAGCAGATCGATCACGCGATCCCAGCTGTTCTTGTATTGCGCCGGCAGCACTTTTACACAGCCTGCGTTTACGGAAAGAAACGCCATCGGCGTAAGGCTCATGCCGGCAACGGCAGTACCCGCAAACGGGTATTGATGCCTGCCTTCTTCCCCTCCCTCCCCATCAAACGCCGCACCGGATTTGCGGACCGGTTTGTTACTGCCCATTTCGTATTCCCCGCCCCCGGAAAGGAAGCCAAGGCTCACTTTCGAAACCGGCAAAATCATCGTTGTATCGCCCGTCAGGATAGGATCACCTACAATGGTGTTCACATCCACCATCTCCTTTATTTCCTCCATGGCGCTTTTCATAATGTTTTCAATCGGATGCATCATGCTTTCTGTCCCTCCTTGCTTTCTCATTTCGGATGAGAATACCTATAATCTGCGTTGGAACAATTTCCAATATGCCTTCCATATAAATCCAAAGAGCATTTCTCTCGAATGATGGTGCGATCGAGATGCGGCAACTGCATGGAGAAAATCGTGTGTGCAGCAACAATTCCAACGCAATCTGTATGGTTCCCGCCGCCATCACGCTGAAAAAGGCATCGTCCGCATCGCCGATAAGGCCACGGCAGTTGAGCTCAGTAAGCCGAAGCGCTCCTGTTTTCCTTCCCTGCCGCAGAAGCCCGCGTAAAAGCGATTTGCGTCTGGGCTTTTTCGCTTTCTCTTTTTCCCTTTTACCGCGCAGCAGTGCGGCAATGCTCGTATCCACTCCCACCGGTATCCGAATCAGCCCAAATAACAGACGAATTTCAGCGCGCGCCAGCAAATGCGCATCCATCATCTGCACACGAAACCGAAGCGTTATGCGCCAAAACAGGCATACGGACAATACGATCACGCCTGCAAGAATGCACAAAAAAAGAACCATATCCTTCCTCCACATTGGAGCATATGGTTCTTATTGTTTGTATTCTTTGGAAAAGTATGATGGAGCAGATGCCTACTTTCGGTAATCCGCCCGAATAAACGGCTCGGAGATCCGCTCCTCCGTCAAAATATGATATTTGCCCGGATGGCGATATGCATTCCCATGGACTTCCTCGCGGCGGTATTTCCGAAGCATATCAAGGTCAAACTGCGCAAAGTATATCCCTTCGTTTCCGTTTGCCTCAAGGATGCAGGTGTCCCTTGATCCCGACAGCTCCGGCAGATAGGCAACACCGTCAAATGCGGAAGAATGGCCGTTGCAGTCCGGCTGTCCGCAGGGATAGTTGCAGGTGGCAATACCCATCATGTCTTCATAGGCTCTCCCGCGCAGCTGAGAAAGGCGGTTGATCTCCATCGGGCACGCATTTGGCACAAGGACGATCTCAGCCCCCTTGAGCATAAGGATCCTCCCACTTTCCGGGAATTCTCTGTCATAGCAAATCATGGCGCCCACCTTTACAGGGCCACCTGCCGTATCCAGCTCAGCAACATAAAAGTCGTCACCGGGCGTCAGTCTGCATTCTTCGCCAAAGTCGCAGGTATGCACCTTGGCATATGTCAGCACCTTTTTGCCGTGCCGGTCGAACAGGATGACCGTATTGCGCGGGAGCGGTTCATAGCGTTCAAGGAACGTAATGGCAATCGCCATATCAAGTTCGGCCGCAAGCGCACCAAACGGCTTTACGAATTCACCGTCTGCCGGAACAGCCTGCGCTCGCAGAGTACCGATATCCTCCGGGATACTGTAACCGCAGTTCCACATTTCCGGGAACAGCGCAATATCCGCGCCACCCTCTTTCGCTTTCCGGCATGCTGCCAAACCTGTTTGCAGGTTCTCCTCCAAAGTTTCTCCGGGCAGCAGCTGCAAAAGTGCAATACGAAGTGTTTTCAACGTAATCCCTCTCCGTTTCCGCGTTTTATGGCAACCGGCTCTCCGTCATGCCGTTTCACCGGGCTCGGCAGTTTCTTCCTCTGCGCCGGCATAGGCTTCATACCGCGGCAGCTCGCTGATCGAGCGCAGCCCAAAGTGACGGAGAAATGCATCTGTCGTCCCGAACAACATTGGCCGCCCGACAACATCTTTCCTTCCAAGTTCCCGGATCATGCCGAGTTTCAGAAGCTGGCTGACAGCATATTCACAGCGCACACCGCGCACGGCTTCAATGTCCGCGCGTGTCACAGGCTGTTTGTAAGCAATAATGGAAAGCGTCTCCAGCATGGACTGCGAAAAAGAGCGCGACTGCACAGGCTGAAGCAGCGCAAGTACCAGGTCGGTATACTTGCGGTTTGAAACAAGCTGTGCCGTTTCATCCGTAAGGAAAAGCTGGATGCCGCGTCCTTCCTGCCTGTACAGTTCGTCCATAGATTGAAGGATGGACTGCATTTCGATATCCGTCAGCCCCAGTGTGCGCTGAAGCTGGATGATCGGCACTGGATCTCCCGACACAAAAAGGATGCACTCGATCGCGCCGAAACGTTCATCATATTGCAAGGCACCGTTCTCCTTTCAAACGTAAAGCAACAAAGCCGGCTTATCCTCTCAGCTTATACGTTATTCCTGCTCGTCCATATACTCGACATCGTCATCATCGCTCAAAAGGCTTGCCGCGATGATCGTGATCGACCCATAGGGCCTGCTCTGCCTGAGCGTGATCTCATTGCGCATGATCATATCGAGCAGCGCCATGAATGTCACGATCTTTTCCATTTTCTCGCTTGTGTCATCAAACAGGGATTCAAAGCTCACGCGCCCCTGTTCCGAAAGCACCGCACGAATCTTTTTGAGTTGCTTGCGGATCGTAAACGTATCCGCCTTGACCTGGTGCAATGGAGAAGGCGCAGCCGGCTCCGGCGCTTCCCGGTTCAGCACAGCAAAAAACGCTTCATAAAGCTCTGCAGTAGTCGCTTGCGCAAGGCTGTATTCCTGCGGCGGAAGGACAATTTCCTCCGGGAGCCGCGTGTAAACGCGCGCAGTTTCGCTCTGCAGTTCTTCCAGCTTCGCGCCCGCCTCTTTAAAGGCTTTATATTCTCGCAGCTGCCGGACAAGCGCCGCTTCCGGATCTTCCTCCCCCTCCGGTTCTTCCCGTGGAGGGCGCGGCAAAAGCGAGCGCGACTTGATATACACAAGCGTTGCTGCCATAATCAGGAACTCGCTTGCGGTATCCATGTCAAGTGTATCCACTTCACTCATCAGAGCAAGGTATTGCGCTGTGATCTCAGAAATAAAGATGTCCTTGATGTCAACTTTTGCCTGTTCGATCAAATGCAGCAGCAGATCCAAAGGGCCGTCAAATTGGCTGAGATGGACTTCATACGCCATAGTCTACCCACTCTCAGAGAAACAGGCCGAAAATCGCAGAATAAATCGCCGACATGCCGGACCACAAGGCCATTACGATATTGCTCATGAAGCCTGTGTTCGCATTGAGGATCAGCACGACGATCAGGATCACGAAGCCATAGCGTTCAACATAATAGAAGAACTTGAAGCCGAAACCAGTGCGCGTGAACCGGCCCAGGATGCACTGAAGCACATGGTATCCGTCAAGCGGCGGCACAGGCAGCAGATTGAACACAAAGAACGCCAAATTGATGAAAAACATCGAAGACAGAATGTTTTCGAGGATCAGGCTGTCAATGCGCGTAAAGAGCTGAACGATATAGATCACGCCCAACGTCACAAAAGCAATGATGAGATTTGCTCCGACGCCCGCGAGGGAAACGATCAGCTCGTCCTTTCTGGGGTGTTTGAAATTGCGCGAATTGATCGGCACAGGCTTCGCCCAGCCAAAGCGAACGAGCAGAAGCATCACAAGGCCGACCGGGTCAAAATGCGCGAATGGGTTCAACGTCATCCGGCCAAGGTTGCGTGCTGTCGGATCGCCGCACTTATAGGCTGCGTACGCGTGCGCACACTCATGAAACGAGATCGCGACCAGGATACCCGGAATACGATACAGGATCTCAAGAAGGATCGTGGACAGATCGGTACTGCCAAAGTTAAAAAGCAAATGCGTATTCTCCTCTAACGGTATTGCCCGCATCGCACGATGCAGGCTTTTCGTTATATTATAAGGCAAAGCCTTCCGCGATGCAAGGCGCGCCTCTCAGGCATGCAGCCAGCTTGAGAATATGCGCCGCACATGCTCCCACAGCGTGGCAGCCGGAACTTCCATTTGGGGAAACAGCTCGACCTCCGCGGCAACGTTGCCATCCGGCCCGGTAAAATATGCCTTGCCCACAGCCCGATCTGCGGGCAAGGGCGCCATAAGCACATCGGGCAAAGCGAGTTCCCTTTCACAGCTCTCCCCCTGCCGGAGCAGGAGAACCGCGTCCGAACCTGCAACGAGGTCAATCACATCAAGCGTTCCGCCGCGCACCGGCACAGCTTCCACCAAAACCTCTCCGGCATGCGCAAGCGCTGTTGCCTGATAAGCCGTAAAGCAGTATTCCACCATCTCCTGTGCTATTGCAAAACGTGCTGCCGAATCCGGTGCCCCCGTCACTGCACAAAGATAAACCGTATCCCCCCTGCGCACACCAAACAAGCCGCAATATCCGGCTTCCTGCGAGGAGCCCGTTGCCATGCCAAAGCAGCCTGCCGTATTCCGAATGAGCCGGTTTGGGTTCACGAGTTCCGTTCTGTTTCCCTTCTCATGCAGGATCTCATCCATGTATGCCGCGCTGTAAGCACAAAATGTTTCGCTTTTTGCAAGCGCCGCACCGAGTTTCAGCAGATCGTTTGCCGAAAGGCGCGTTCCTTCTCCGGAAAGGGAAAGGCACTCTGCCTCGATCGAAAGCGCAGCAAGGCGCGCGTTGATTGCAGCAAGCGCCGCTCCGCTTGTTCCCGCACAAGCCTCCGCAAGTGCATGGATCGCATCCCCGGCAAGGATCATCACGGCCGCTTTGAGAAGCGCTTCCGCCGAAATGCGTTCGTATGGCTCAACAAACGCAGTCGGCCCGCGCACAGCTGCAGCAGCCTCGCTGACCGTGACAGTGGCATCCAGCGCAAATGCTCCCGCATCGATTGCCTCACAGACATAGAGAAGCGCCGGCAAACGCGCGAGCCCTGCAACATCGCGCTTTGCATCCGCTTCTTTTGACAGGATCAAAGTCAGCGTGGAAGCCTCTGCAACAGCAGCGCTTTTTGCACGCGTAAGTTCCACCGGCGAAATCTCGGGCTCCGCACCTGCTGTTTGGATGCAAAGAAAGCAAAGTGTTGCTGTCAGCAGCAAAGAAGTGATCCGGCGAACCGTAGAACGTCTCAACATAAAACAAACCCTTTCTGCGTTCTCTGCTTTAAGCATATTTCCGCAGAAAGGGTTTCATGCCAAATAAACGTCTTCAGCTTCAGCGCAGTGTGCGCAGAAAGGAAGTTCCATTGTGCCAGGTCTCGCCCGTAAGGTATTCCGTCACAGTGGCGGCAATGTCCGCAAACGTCGCGCGCGTGCCAAGCTCTGCGCCGCCCTTCCACGCAGGGCCAAGTGCAAGGATCGGGATGTATTCCCGCGTATGATCCGTTCCGGGATGGGTCGGATCGCAGCCGTGATCCGCCGTAATGATCATCAGATCCCCATCATGCATCGCTGCAATGAGTTCCGGCAGCCGCGCGTCGAAATACGCAAGCGCGTTTGCATAGCCTTCCACATCGTTGCGGTGGCCGTAAAGCATGTCAAAATCCACAAGGTTCGTGAATATGAACGCGCCCTCGCCGCTCTTCAGGTATTTCAACGTTGCCTCAATACCATCATGGTTGTTCTTGGTGTGATCCACGATCCCAACGTTCCTGTGGCAGAAGATATCCTCGATCTTCCCGATCGAGATGTTCTCCAGGCCGCGCTGTGCGAAGCGATCCAAAATGGTTTCAGCGACAGGCTCGACCGCGTAATCCCGCCGGTTTTCCGTCCGCGTGTATACGCCATTTTCGCCGAGGAACGGCCGTGCTATGACGCGCCCTACAAGGTTATCCCCCACAAGCATGGCACGCGCGGTTTCACACATGCTGTAAAGCTCCGGAAGTGGGATCACCTGTTCATGTGCTGCGATCTGGAACACGCTATCTGCCGAGGTGTATATGATCGGCTTTCCGGTACGCACATGCTCATCCCCAAGTTCCTGAATGATTGCCGTTCCGGAAGCGACGCAGTTGCCAAGCGTTCCGCGGCCGATCTTTCTTTCGAATTCACCGATCAGTTCTTTGGGGAAACCGTTCGGATACGTTTTGAACGGCGTATCCATGATGATGCCCGTCATCTCCCAATGCCCGCAGGTCGTGTCCTTTGCGAGCGTTTTCTCAGCGGATCTGCCAAATGCAGCCTTCGGGCATTCGGTTTTCGGCAAACGTGAATCCTCAATGTTGCCAAGCCCCAATGAGAGCAAATTGGGGATGTCAAGCGATCCCCGCTTTTTGAAAATGTTACCAAGCGTATGTGCTCCGACGTCGCCAAATGCAGCCGCATCCGGCTGCGCGCCGATTCCAACGCTGTCAAGTACGATCAAAATAACTCGTTTTTTCATGTTTTCACCTCGGAAATATTGTAACACCCGGGGCACCGTTTCGTCAATTTGAAGCAGCGAATGTCAGTAAAATACGCAGAATAATCTGTGCCGCAAATCCTTCCGCAAGAATGCCCATTGCAGTAAGAAACACCGTCAGCCGCAAGCAGGGCAAGAGCGTAGCCTCTTCATCCTTCTCCCGTGAGCTGCTTGTCTTTTGAACACCACGCAGCCTGGATGCGCCATAGCCAAAGCACAGGATCAGGCCGGTCAGCATGCAACAACTTGGCAGTATAACGCCGATCATTCCGCATACGATCCCCCACCATGCATAATCCAGATAGAGCTGTTTCACCGCAAGCCCGATCGCAAACCCTTTCAAAGCGAGGCTCGCGCAGGAAAGCGGGAGAAATGATGGTCGCAGAGCAGCGCTCAGCACGCCGCAGCAGAGCAGAAGGTCAAACAGCGCAAGGCGAAGCATCCCCTGCAGTAGCTGCGTGGAACGCTCAGCGCGCATCATGCACTCGACCAGTAGCCCACAGCGGGAAAGAAGCGCGCCGGTAGACACGCCGGTTGCAAAGCCCAGCGCGAAAAACCCGCTTCCAAAGGCAATGGCATAAGGATGCGCCATACAAAGCTGAAAGAAGCGCGTTTTTTTGAAAGCTGCAAGTCTTTGCATAAAAAGAGCCACCCTTCTGTTCTATGCTTCAATATACTTGGACGAGCGGCATATTATTCTTTGGCGTATATTTTCGTTCAGCGATATTTTTGGCGCATCACCGTCCGGTCTGTCAGCATGGCGATGCACTCCTTGTTCGTTGGCCTGCCCTTATTGTCATTTACGGTATAGCCGAACATTTTGTGCTGCATCTCGATATTGCCGTGAAACCACGCCCGGTCGATCGCCGTGCGGATGTTACGTTCCACGCGCTTCGGAGTTGAATTGCAGACGCGCGCGACCTCCGGATAAACCTCCGTTGTTACAGAAACGCGCCTTCCATAATTCTCAACACAGTATTCGATCGCAACCTTCAAAAAACGGTATCCGCTAACATGCGGCGAAATCCCGATAATGTGCAGATAGTTTGTTATGATCCGTTCCCTGTCTGCATCGCGGCGTTTTTCCGTTTTCTGCTGCTCTGCCGTCCCCTCTTCACGAAGCGCGCCAAGCAGCCGAACAACGGTCCGGCAGATTCGATCGGGCGGCGTTGGCATTGCGATGAAGTAAGCCATGCCAAGCGATTGCGTAAGCTTGATGATCTCCTCACTGGTGAGAGAAGAGAGCGCAACGAATTTTGTCTTTTCCCCCAGCTTTCGCTCCCGGCATTGCATCATAAACTCCGCGCCGTCAACCTCTGGCATAAGCATGTCCACAAGCGCGGCATCCGGCTCGTTTTTCGCCATGTGTTCCAACGCCTCCGCAGCGCTGCTGCAGATATCGACAGCAAACCCGCCCTCCTGCGCAAAGCACTCTGCAAGCGCACTGCACAGCCTCGGATTGTCATCCACGATCAGCAGATTGTATTCAGCCATGGCTTGTCGTTCCCCTTTTAAAGCAATGCCGGATATTGGGTTTCATTTATCCCAATGCTATTCTATTACATCTTTCCAGTTCCAGGCAATAGCTTCCCCCTATTTATCGACATAATCCGCGTATTAACGACAAACTCCGTCACAAAGCACATACGGGCACGAAAAAATACCTTTTTCTACAGATTCCCTTCTTTTTTCGACAGGCAATACTCTATTTCTGAGCCGGTTCAGCTCGCTTATGTGGTTATACAATATGTTCTATCCCTGACATCCAACAAAGCACATATCAGCTTCCGGCCGTTTTTCAGCCTGCTGCGCAGTTTTCCTCCATCCAGAGCGCATACACGCAATATCCTTTGAGCGGATCGTTAATAAAAACATGGGTGACTGCTCCTGCCAGCTTTCCGTTCTGCAGGATCGGGCTTCCGCTCATCCCCTGCACGATCCCGCCGGTCTTTGCGATCAGTTCCGGATCCGTCACGCGGATGACCATGCCCTTTGTGTCCGCAACATCCTGTGCATAAAGCTTGATAATCTCACAATCATAGGCTTTAACTCCTTCTGCATCCACACTTGTCAGGATCTGTGCCGGTCCTTCTTTTAATTCATCCGGATACGCAAGCGGAACGCCTTCCGGATACAGCGGGTTCGGAACCGGCTCATACAGCGTGCCATATACACCGTACGCCGTGTTGTCCTCAATGTTTCCAAGGCGTTTGCTCAAAACATTGAACGTTCCGCGGATCTCTCCGGGCGCCCCCTGTTCGCCCAGCGATACGCCGATAATGCTTGCGCGGATGATCTCCCCGCTCTTGATCAGCAACCGTTCTCCCGTATCCGCATCCGTTACCGCATGGCCCAGTGCACCATATCGCAAATTGTTCATCACATAGAAAGACAGCGTTCCGATCCCGGCCGTGCTTTCACGCACCCACATGCCAACGCGCGGCACACCGTCCGCAAGATCTACAGCAGGGACAACGGAAAACGTAAGTGTTTCTCCATCCCGAAGAACCGTGGCGGTAAACGCACCGCCTTCATATGCAGCGCAAAGCTCAGCCATATGCGCTGCGCCCTCCACTGAAACGTCATTGATGCTGACGAGCACATCGCCTGCGCGCAGCCCCGCAGCAGCTGCAGGCGAAATTCTGCCCTGTGCAGTATCAATGCTTCCAAGCCCAACGATGAGCACACCTTTCGTATACATGCTCAACCCGACAGAATGTCCCCCTGGCATTACATATACGGTTTCGCGAACATGTACGTTGATCCGCTTTACAGGAATGCCCAGGAATTTAATGACATAGTCACCCTCATGAAGCTGCCGTGTTTTTCCAAGCGTTTCGGACAGGCTTTTTCCCACCTCCGCACCGGTTTCATCGGAAAGCGTAAACGCTCCCTGCACCGCCGCAAGCTGTTCCCAGCCTTCATTTCCGTCGATGTATACTTTTGTAGGCAAGTCGCGCACCGTGCGCACAGCCGGGTCCAGATTTGCAAGCAAAAGCACCGCGCATGCTATGCTTCCCAAAGTTTTTATCATTACGCGCAATGCGTTCCGCTTCATGCTCCACCTCAAACAAAAAACACTGCTGCCTGTCCGGCACAGTGTTTATGTTTTGCATGAAAGCGCCCTGCTATACCCGAAGCTGCGCGGCGGAGCACTCAAGCGCCGCGGCGCGCCTTTTTTGCCGCTTCCGCCTTATCCACCAGGGTTTTTGCATGTTCAAGCGCAAGGGGAGAATCGCTGCTGCCATCCATCATTTGGGCAATCCGGCGATATTTTCCTTCAAGATCGAGCTGCCGTACCTCAACATGCGTGGAGGAACCATCATCCGATTTTTCCACAAGGTAATGAACATCCGCAAGCGCCGCAATCTGGGGCAGATGCGTGATACAGATCACCTGATGTGCATCCGCAATGCCGACCATCTTTTCTCCAACGGTTCCCGCAATGCGTCCGCTGATACCCGTGTCGATCTCATCAAAGATCAGCGTGCCGATCTTGTCGTTGTCCGCAAAGATGGCCTTGAATCCAAGCATGATGCGGGAAAGTTCACCGCCGGATGCGACCTTTGCAAGCGGCTTAAGCGGCTCGCCCGGGTTTGCGCTGAGCAGGAACTCCAAAGTGTCCATGCCGTTTTCCTCGGGCTCATCCTCCTCCCGTTCTGAAAACTGCACCTTGAATGCTGCTTTTTCCATGCCGAGCGCCCGCAGCTGGGAAAGCACATCACAGCTCAGGCGTTCTGCAGCCGCATTGCGCAATGCCGTCAGCTGCCGGGCGAGTTTGAAGTATTTTTCTTTTGCGCCGGCAAGCATTTTATCCAGCTTCGCCGCACGCTCATCCGCCTGCAACAGCGCATCGCGCTGCTCCCGTGCATTCTGCGCAAAGGAAAGCACGTCCGCAACCGTTCCGCCATATTTTCGTTTCAGGTCGGAAAGCGCTTCCAAGCGCAATTCGATCTGATCCAGGCGCTGCGGATCAAATTCCAACATGCCCTTCATATCGCGCAAAGCGTATCCCACATCCTCGAGCGCATAATACGCATCCGCAAGCTTCTGCGCCGCATCCGCGTATTCCTTCGCATAGTTGGAAACGCTTTCCATGTTATGCCGCGCTGTATCCACCGCTGCGACAGCGCTCCCGTTCTCGCCGTTGAGCGCCTCATAAGCCGTTTCAACGGCAAGCATGATCCTCTCAGCATTTGCAAGCAGAGTCCGCTCTGCTTGAAGCGTTTCCTCCTCGTCCGGAGCGACGCCTGCAGCTTCGATCTCGTTGATCTGATAATTCAAAATATCGATCTGCCGTTCCCGCTCCGCAACCGAGCCGAAGCCTGAAAGACGTTCCCGGCGCAGCGCGGCATATTCCGCATACGCTTCATTGAGCGCAGTGCGTACAGGCAGAATCTCCGCATGCGCATATGCATCCAGAAAACCAATGTGGTTCTCCGGCGCAAGCAAAGACTGGTGTTCATGCTGGCCATGTATATCCACAAGGGTATCCGATACCTCTTTCAGCATGGCCACACTTGTAAGCGTTCCGTTGATCCGGCATAGGTTCTTGCCTGCAAGAGAAAGTTCACGCGAAAGGAACAGCGTATCGTCCTCACAGTCGATACCCTGTTCCTCCAAAACAGCTTTTGTTCCGCCGCAATCCGCAATATCAAAAACAGCCTCAACCTTTGTTTTCTGAGCGCCATGCCGGATGAGTTCCCTGCTCGCGCGCTCACCAAGCACAAAGTTCACCGCATCAATAACGATGGACTTTCCTGCACCCGTTTCTCCGGAAAGCACATTAAAGCCGGCATGAAATGCAACATCAAGCTGCTCGATCAAAGCAACGTTTTCGATAAAGAGTCTTTGCAGCATTTTTTCGTTTTTATTGTTTGAGCATTGCGTTGAAGCGTTTCACAAGCTCCGGCACACATTTGATATCCTTGATCGCAACGAAGATCGTATTGTCTCCCGCAAGCGTTCCTGCCACCTCGTTCCAACGCATGGAATCGATCGCCTCTGCAGCGGCATTGCCCGTGCCGGAGATCGTTTTGATGATGATGAGGTTTCCAGTGCTTGCGATCGACACTACGGAGTTCGAGAAAATACGGATAAAACGTTCCTTCAGGCCGGCCTCCGCTTTATCCACGGTGGCATATTTATAGCCGCCGTCCTCCGCCAGCACCTTAATCAGGCGCAGTTCCTTAATGTCGCGTGATACAGTCGCCTGTGTTACATTGATCCCCCGGTCCTTCAGGCGCATCGCCAGATCATCCTGTGTTTCGATATTGAACGTTTCGATCAAATCCAGGATCATCGCATGTCGTGCCGCTTTCATTGCGTTATTCCTCCTGTATAGTGTGGTTACGATAACTTGCTGCGGATAAGAGAATAAATATTCCGCTCCTCAAATTTAACAAAGGCTACCCTACGCTCCGAGCGGTACACGATGATTTCATCATCCCGGCTGATCTCGGCAGTATAAATGCCGTCGAGGGAAATATAGCCTTCACTGTTCATGGAAAAGCGCATCTGCGCATCAGCCGATGCAATGATCGGGCGGAAGGAGAGCGTGTGCGGGCAGATCGGCGTGATGATTGCCACGTCAAGCCCCGGAGCGATCACCGGGCCGCCTGCAGAAATGGAATAGCCCGTTGCCCCTGTTGTCGTGCTGGCAATGATACCATCACACCTCACAGAACCGGCCGGAAGGCCGTTGATCTCCATGCTGATATCCACAATGCCGGAAAATGAACGTTTATATAAAAGCGTTTCATTGAGGCAGTAATGCGGCGCGCCGCCGTTGACGCGGCAGGCAAACATCATGCGCCGGTCCAGCGAATACTGATGCTGCGCAAGCCGGGAAAGCGCCTCTCCGAATTGTTCCGGCCGGATCTCGCTCAGGAAGCCAACGCGCCCGAGGTTGATTCCGAGAATCGGGACATCCAGTTCGGCAGCTTTGGATGCAGCGCGCAGGATCGTGCCGTCACCGCCAAATGCAAGGATAAAATCCGGTGTTTTTTGATCGATCGTCGGGAGTTTGTCAGGGATCATGGAAAGCAGCGGTGCATCCACGCAGCAGGAATACCCCAACGAAAGTGCCTCTTTCAGCCCGGCTAAAAGGCCATCCACCGCGCTCTGCTTTTGCGGATTTGTAAAAAAGCCTAAGGTCATCCCCTGCATGTCAATCTCCCATCTGTAATAAGTAGTATAATCATATACATATAACTTTTCAAGGAATTTTTCAAGAATAATCCCGTGTTTTCAAACATCCTTGAGCGATGCATGCGCTTCTTCTACGATTTTCGCGACGGTTTCAGCCGGCTGTTCCAACGACTGCTGTTCTGCACCAGCCACAGGTTTTTGCAGCACAAGCAGGAATTCGATGTTCCCCTTCGGGCCTGTGATCGGCGAAAAATCAATATGCAGCACATGAAACCCGGTCTCTATCGCAAATTCAACAGCGCCGAGAAGCACCTCACGGTGCGTTTCCTTCTCACGCACCACGCCGTTTTTGCCGACCTTTCCCCGCCCTGCTTCAAACTGCGGCTTCACAAGGATCACCGCGCATGCATTTTCACGCAGGCAGGTAAACACTTGCGGCAGGATCAGGCGAATCGAAATAAAGGAAACATCCATGGAAGCAAAATCCGGTTGTTCCGTAAACCATCCCGGTTCCATAAAGCGCGCGTTTGTGCGTTCCATGACAACAACGCGCGGATCGTTGCGGAGCCGCCAGTCCAGCTGGCCATAGCCCACGTCGATGGCGTAGACCTTTCTTGCGCCGTTTTGCAGCATACAATCCGTGAATCCACCCGTAGAAGCGCCGATGTCTAGCGCAACCGCTCCTGCGAGGGAGATGCCAAATTTACGCACGGGCTTGTCCAGCTTCAAACCGCCGCGGCTCACAAACGGGATCGGGTTTTCCTTAACCGTAAGCACGGAATCGGGAGGTACATTGTCGCCGGGCTTCTCCACCCGTATCCCTGAAAGGCTGACCGCGCCGCTCATGATGAGCGAACGGGCTTTCTCCCTGCTCTCCGCAAGGCCAAGCTCAACGAGCCTTATGTCCGCACGCGTTCCTTTCATTGCACCCACTCCAAACATTTCAGTATCACTTGACGGATTTCCTCAGAGGAGAGGCCGGAAAGCGCATCCTGCTCCCGAACGGAAGCATGCCGCACCGGCATTTCACCGACGCCGCAGGAAACCACGCGCACTGCGTGCCCAATCTCTGCCTGCACTGCCTCACCGAAACCGCCCGTGCGCACTCCGTCCTCCAAAGTGATCACCGGCGTACCCTGTTCAGCGATACGCGCAAGCATTGCTGCATCCATGGGTTTTATGCACCGCACGTTCACCAACGAAACAGGCAGCCCATCACATGCCTTCAAAGCGGTTTCTACCATGCGCCCACTCGCAAGAAGCGTTACACGCCCCGCAGAAAGCGGAAGGATCTCCTCCCACACGCCGATCTCCACCGGCTGCGTAACGGGACGGGACATCAAAGCCCCGCGGTTATAGCGGATTGCCACCGGCCCGTTCTGGTTGAGGGCAAGCCGTAGCATTTCGGACAATTCCTCCTGTGACGCCGGGGAAAGGATTGTAATGCCTGGCATGGTGCGCAGGAACGCAATATCATACACGCCCTGATGCGTTTCTCCGTCCTCACCCACAAGCCCTGCGCGGTCGATCGCAAACACAACGGGAAGCCCCTGAAGGCATACATCGTGCAGGATTTCATCATATGCACGCTGCAAAAAAGTGGAATAGATCGCAACAACGGGGCGCGCCCCGGCTGCTGCCATACCCGCGGCCATCGTAACGGCGTGTTCTTCTGCAATGCCGACATCAAAGAAACGTTCCGGATATTCCGCTGCAAAGCGGTCGAGTCCCGTTCCCTTCGGCATCGCAGCCGTGATCCCAACAATGCGGGAATCCGTCCCGGCAAGCCCGCACAGCGTCCGCGCAAATACGGAAGAGTTGCTTTCGCGCTGGCTTCCGCTTACAGCGCCGGTATCGATATCGAATTTCCCGATCCCATGGAATTTTTCAGGATTCTGCTCCGCGAGCGCATATCCCTTCCCCTTTTTTGTGACCGCATGGATCATGACCGGGCCATCAAACTGTTTTGCGCGGGCAAGCACTTCAATCAGCTCTGCCGTATCATGGCCGTCAACAGGGCCAAGATAGGTGAACCCCATCTCTTCAAACAGCACGTTTGGGATGAGCAGATACTTGATCTTGTTTTTCAAATGCAGCACACTGCCAAACAACCGCGCACCAACCTTGGGGAGTTTTCGCAAAAACTCAGCCGTATTATGCTTGAAATGCTGGTAGGAACGGCTCGTGCGCATGCGGTTCAAATGCCGGTTCACAGCGCCCACATTGTGCGAAATGGACATATCGTTATCGTTGAGCACAACGATCAGCGGCTGTTTGCTCTGCCCCGCATCGTTAAGCGCCTCGAAGCAGAGACCGCCCGTCAATGCGCCGTCGCCCAGTACGGCAACCACGCTGCCCTTTCCGCCGAGCATGCGTTCGGCGCGCAAAATGCCGAGCGCTGCGGAAACCGAAGTACTCGCATGGCCCGTTCCGAAAGCATCATGCGGGCTTTCCGAACGCTTCGGAAAGCCGCTGATCCCGTCTTTTTGGCGGAGTTTATCGAATTCGGCCGCACGGCCGGTCAGGATCTTATGCACATAGGCCTGATGCCCCACATCAAAAACGATCTTATCCGCAGAAGAATCAAACACGCGGTGCAGCGCGATCGTGAGTTCTACGATCCCTAGGTTCGAAGCGAGATGCCCGCCCGTATGTGAAACCCGTTCTACAAGAAAGGAGCGTATCTCATCTGCGAGCCTGTCCAGCTCCTGTTCATCGATACGCTTAAAGTCCTCTATGGAATGGATCGAATCCACAAGTGGAGTTTCTTTCATGCAGTTCTGCCTTTCCATGCATAAACGCGGATGGTATTATAACACTTTCGCTTCGCGCTTACAAGGGAATACGGATATAAAATGCATAAAATACACAAAAAACGGAATAATTGTGTTCCGTACTCAAAATGTTCTCGTCAGCGTCTGCTCCGTAAGTTCAATGAACCATACGGCGCGTTCTCCAAACGGCGCGAGCGCATCTTCCGCAAGCCGTGCCTCTTCCTCCGCCATGCGCCGCGACGCAGAAACGCCATAGAGCGCCGGATAAGTCAGCTTTTCATGAGCCGCATCCTTGCCAAGCGTTTTCCCAACCGTTTTTTCGTCCCCCTCAACATCCAGGAGATCGTCCGTGATCTGGAATAATACGCCGAAATGTGCGCCAAACGCACGGAGTGCCTTCATTTCCGCAGCATCTGCCTTACCAGCCATGCCGCCTGCAAGAACAGCCGCCGTTATGAGCGCGCCCGTTTTACGCGTGTGGATGTCGGTAAGCGTTGCCGCATCCGCAGACGGGTTCTTTTCATTGGCAAGATCCTTCCATTGCCCGGCAACCATTCCGTTTACGCCCGCGCCGCGCGCGATTTCCGCCGCAGCCTCATAGTATCGCGGCGCCACAGCAACATGCTTTGGCCCCTCGGAAAGCATGACCTCAAACGCAAAACTTAAAAGCCCATCACCGGCGAGCAGTGCATTCGCTTCCCCGAACACTTTGTGATTCGATGGCCTGCCCCGCCGGAAATCGTCGTCATCCATGCAGGGAAGATCATCATGAATCAGGGAATAGGTGTGGATCATCTCCAGCGCGCAGGCCAGCGGGAGCGCAGTCTCCAACTGCCCACCCGTCATTTCACAGGCAGAAAGGCAAAGCATGGGCCGCAAGCGTTTTCCGCCTGCCAAAAGGCTGTATTCCATCGCCTTGCGCAGTTCCTCGGGCATTTCCGCTTTCATGTATGCCTGAAGTGCTGCGGTAATACGCTCCACGTTCGTCATGCTTCCGTTTTCTCCGCAGCCCCATCCGGAGCAACAGCCTCCAAACGGCCTTCATAAGCTTCCAACTGGGCAAGGCACTCTTTTGAAAGCGTCTTCCCTTCTTCATACAGCTTCATCATGTCATCGAGCGGCAGGCTCCCTGCGGAAAGCGCATCAACGATCTCCTCAAGCCTTTGCATGGATTCCTCAAAACTCTGCTTTTTCTTTGCCATCTCTCGTTCGTTCCTTATAGTTTTATTCAGTCTTAACCGTGTTCACCGCAGCTTCCGCTGCACCGTCCCGGAATATGATCCGAACCGAGTCTCCAGGGGAGAGCATTCCCGCACTGCCGCAGTATGTGTCATCTTTGTTTTGCACAAGCGTAAACCCGCGCGCAAGCGTATGCGCCGGGGATAACGCCTCCAGCTTGCCCGAAAGCGCAGCGTGATCACGCGCAGCAGAAGCAATGGCGGAGTGTGCTGCAGCTTCCATCCGCTGCACCGCATCCAACACATCACGCCGCGCCGCAGCGATCCTGTGCCGCGGTTCTGCAAACGCGCCACTCCGCATAATGGCTTCAATGCGCGCCCTGCGCCGGAGAAGGCCGCTCTGCGCTGCGGAAAGCAGCGTCTCGCGCATGCCGTCAAGCGTGGAGAGCAGCGCATCATATTCCGGCACGCAAAGCTCGGCTGCGGCAGAAGGTGTCGGTGCACGCAGATCCGCCACAAAGTCCGCAATCGTAAAATCCGTCTCATGCCCGACTGCACTCACCACCGGGATCTCGCTTTCGTAGATCGCCTGTGCAACCACCTCTTCGTTGAATGCCCAAAGATCCTCAAGGCTCCCGCCGCCACGGCCAACAATCAGCACGTCCGCACGCCCGATGCGATTCATTTTCCGGATTCCCTCCGCGATCTCCTCCGCTGCACCCACACCTTGGACAGCCACCGGGTAAAGCAGCAGATTCATTGCGGGAAACCTGCGCTGCACAATGCTGATGATATCGCGTACCGCAGCGCCGCTTTGTGATGTAATGATGCCGACGCATCGCGGTAGCATCGGAATCGGCTTTTTATGCGCTTCATCAAACAGCCCTTGCGCCTGCAGCCGCGTTTTGAGCATCAGGAAGCGGCGATACAGCTCGCCCTCCCCCTCATGCTGCACTGACTTCACATAAAGCTGATACTGTCCATCCCGTGCAAAAAGCGAAGCATGCCCCTGCGCTATGATCTCCATGCCATCTGAAAAAGCAGTACTGCACTGAATGGCGTCCTGGCGGAACATAACGCAGCGCACAAGCGCGCCGCCATCCTTGAGTGCAAAATAAATATGCCCGGAGCTATGGCGTTTCAGCCCGCTGACTTCTCCGCGCACAGAAAGCCCGCGCAGGAGCGCATCCCGCTGCAGAAGGCTTGCAACATAATCGTTGAGCTGTGTTACGCTCAAAACATATCCGCTTTGCATTTAATCCTGCCCTTCCGCCGGAATGGCATTCAGCCTGTCCCTGCACAGGAGCGCCGCACCGACCGCATTGTCGGACGAAAGCGCGCTTTCTCCAAAATAAAGCGCCGCATTCGCATCCAGTTTATGCATCCGCTCCCTCAGCAGCGTGCGCAGCAATGGGCTCGATGCTACGCCGCCCGCAAGCAGCGCGCGCGTGACCCCGGTTTGCTCCATGGCATGGCAAAGCATTTTTGCAAAGGTGCGCGCCATGCAGTCATATGCCGCATAGGCAAGTTCCGCACGATCCGCTCCGGCCTTGAGCAACGCCTGCATGCGCGTTTCCACCCCGGAAAATGAGCAGATTCCTTCCCGCACGATCGCCGGGAGTTTCACAAAGCCCGCCGTCGGGTCAAAGCTTCCTGCAAGCGCTTCAAGCTGCTTTCCACACGGAAAGTGAAGCCCCATCGCAACGCCGGTGCGATCCACGAACTGCCCGGCATGCAGATCCTCCGTGCCGGAAAGAAGCGAGATCCGGAACGTTTCATCCACGAGGAACACCTCTGTAGTGCCGCCGGAAATGTGCATTCCCAAAAACGGGCGGCCTATCAGTGCTTCGTTTCCGTGCAGCGCGGCGCGCACATGCCCTTCCTGATGGGAGGCGGTAAGAAGCGGAACATTCCTTGCTGCCGCAACCGAAGCGGCACACATTTTCCCTGCAAGGAAAACAGGCATATAGGAATCCTCATTCGGTCTCGGCCGGGCGCTCACGCAAACGCCGCGCAGTTCCGCGCCGTTAAGCTGCTTCATCATTTCCGGCATCAATGTTTCAAGGTTCCGCACATGCTGAAACAGGCCATCGCTTTGGCGAAGGCCCCGTTCCCCCTGCTTAACAGAAAGCACCGTCCTTAAGTCGGAGACGATGCCATGTTCATCTACACATGCAACAGACGTGGTATAGCAGCTCGTATCCACGCCAACATAAGCGTGCATTACGCTTTTTCCCCGCCTTCTGATTCAAGCCGCTTTGCAAGCGTCCCCAACATGCCGTTCACATAAGCGGAAGAACGCTCTCCGCCGAAACGCTTTGCAAGTTCCACTGCTTCATTGATGGAAACGCTGCAGGGGATATCCCTGCGATACACCATTTCATAGATCGCAACGCGCAGGATGGAAAGATCCACCCGCGGCATGCGGTCGATGCTCCAGCCAATGGCAAGATCATCAATCAGCGGATCGATCTCATCCCTGTGTGCCTCAATGCCGGAAAGCACTGCGTTGGAAAAATCAATATCCTCTGCCGTAAGCGTTTCCGTGATGCCGGACTTGTCCAGCACCGCTTCATATGTGTCTTCTCCCCCAAACAAGCGGGCAAACGCGAGCTTCATTGCGACCTCGCGCGCCGTTTTCCTGCTCATATTCTCTTTCGTCCTCCGTGGGTAAGTTGATCAATCAGCCGTTGTTTTTGTTCCGAAACAGTCCTGTGAAGAACTCCTTCACGCGGGTGCGGCCGCCTTCATCCAAAAGTGTGCCGATAAAATAGGCAGCGCCAACGATGGCAAACAGCAAAAGTGTGCGCCAGAACCCGATCGTAAAGATCAGGATCGTAAACAGGATGCCGAAGCACACGCTGAGGATACGCCATTTATAAAGCCTGCAGAATGCAAAGAAATCGTTCACTTCGGCCACCTCACATCACACGCGGCTGCTTTGCGGGTGCAGGTGCACTCACGATAAGGATGCCGATATCCCGCACGGCAATGCCGCAATAGGTTTCAATATACGCCTTGAGCGATTCCTGCAAAGCCTTCGTGAACTCGGGAAGTACCGTCTCATTCGACACCGAAAGCTTAAGCCCTATGCTGATAAAGCCGTCCTCGCTGGCTATAACGTTGCTTTCGCATTCTTTCACCTTGGGGTTGGCCCTGCAATGGCGCTGCACCATGCCGTCAATTGCAGAAAGAGAAATGAATGCAGAGCCGTTTTCACCGGAATGGATAAGCGCGGACACCGGCTTTGGCGCGGCCGCAGGCTGCGTATCCCTTTTATTGCCCATAGCGATAAAAAGGCGGAACGCAATGATCAGCAGAACCAGCCCGATGCCGCCCATGATGAGTTTGTTTTCGATCATGCCGTTCGCGAGGATGCCGGCAATATACGCAACCATATCCGCCGTAATGAAAGACATCGCAATTCCGATGCACAACGCTGCAAGCGCGATCACCAAAAGCAACACAACAACAAGCAGAAGCTTGTCGATCCACTTGAATTTCATGATACAATATTCTCCTTTGGTGTTTCAGGCGCCGCCGGGCTGATTTCCGGCGGCGCTTTCAAGCATGTATGCCTTTTATTCGGCAGGCTGAACCTCCACCGGCTTCGCTTTAGCTTCCGGTTTTTCAAAGCTGATGGATTGCACGAATACGTTCACCTGAACAACACGCAGGCCTGTCATGGTTTCGATCGCATTCTTGATCCCGGTCTGAATTTTTGCACAGACCTCATGCAGCTTTGCTCCGTAGCGGATGATCACGCTGAGATCCACGGCGACCTCTTCCTCACCAACTTCGACTTTGATGCCTTTCGTCATGCTTTTCTTCGCGTTCAGCATACCGGTAATGCCTTCCACAACACCGCCGGCCATGCCCACCACGCCTTCAACTTCCGCAGCCGCAAAGCTTGCGATGGTCGCGATCACATCGGGAGCGAAGAGAACCTTGCCGCCTTGGGTCGCGTTTACTTCAGTGGTGATCTCGTTATCCGGAGTCATATGCACTACCTCCTTTTGAATTTGGATTTATTATATCAGATTTTTCCATCCGTGCATAGCTTTGATGCCGCAAAGCGTTTGAGTTCACAGAAGATTTTCTTTTGAGGCTCATTGTGCCCCGGGGATGACCTTGACGTTTTCCGCAGATTCGCCCGTCTCCCGCTGCACGATGTCAAGAATCTGCGCGACCTGTTCATCGGTGAGTGTTTCACAATCCACAACGACGTTCACGCTTCCGCCGTGAAATGTAACCGCCGCATCCCGAAATCCTTTGGCGCGGATCAGGCTTTCAATCGTAAATTCCTTTTCCATGTTGTTTACAAGCGCAAGTTTCTGCGCCTGTGCATCGGCGAGCGTCTCCACATCGGAAGCTGACGTTGCAATAATCTCATCAAGATAATCGATCTCCATGTCCCGCATATTTTCACGCTCCGTGCGGAATGTTTCGAAATAATCCTCTCCCGCGTTCGCGTTCTCCTGTGTTTCTCCACTCATGCTCTCGATCTGCAATGTCTCCCCTCCCTGCTGCGTGCCTTCGCTTTCGCCCGCTTCCGGCCCGGCATTCAATTGGCAATTCCAGTACACCGCACCTGCGAGCAGCAGCACCAGGCCGCCGATGAGAACATATTTCTGCTTTCTTCCATCCAGTTTCATGCGCTAATCCTCCTTTTCAGTTGCCTTCATTTCAAACACTTCAATGCAGGACAGCTCGATGCCAAGCACCGTCTGCACCGCGTTCTGCAGGTTGATCCGCACCGCAATATCTGCCGCTCCCTCCGCGATCACAATCACGCCGCGCACGGTGGGTTGCTTTTCCGTAAGCACGAGCGCTTCATTCCCGCCGCCCTGCGAAACCGTGACCGGACGCGAAGATTCCGTGCGGTTTTCCGTAACGGACTCCGCGCTCTGTGTGATTCCCGTCTGCGTGTCCGTGCTCATCGCAGGCACGATCTGCGCTCCGGTGTCATAGGTGATCATCACTTCGACCTTTCCCGCCCCGCGAATGCAGGAAAGCACGCTTTTCAGCCGTTCCTCCGTCTCCCGTTCACTGGAACACACAATGGTCTGCATTTCCGCCGCACCTGTATTTTCGGTGTTGCTTTTCGGGACGGTCGTTGCTGCATAGATCAGGATCCCCGCCAGCACCAGCACACCGTAAACGCAAAGCTCAAAGCGTTTGTCCTTCTTCATGCGGTCCGTGAGTTTTGCAAGCAGCTTTCCAAGTTCCGCTCCGTTTTTATTTGCCATCCCGTGCTCCTTTCCCATGAACGGCAACCAATATTTCCTTAATGGCTGCCTGTCAAAAAGCGGATTGCCGGTTCCGCTGCATAAAGCAGCAGGATCATTGACAAAGCGCGCTTTGCACTTGCGCGCAGCGTCCCGCGCGGCAGCATGGCTTCCCCCGTAAAGCCGATCACGGCAAGCACTGCAAGCCGTTCCATAAAAGAATATATCTCATACATATTCCCACCTTTACGTTATGCCGCATTCCCGGCAGCCATCACAAGCCCGGCTGTAATCAAGAACATCAGCGCAACAGCCGTCACTGCAGCGAACAGGTTGTCATATACCTCCGAAAGATTGCCAAGAAGTTTCGGGAGGCGGCCATCCCCGCCGAGCGGCGCAGAAAGTGCTGCGATTGCTTTGCAGGCGAGCCCTGTGCAGGCGATCTGCAAAAGCGGAGAGAATGCCACGGCGACCACCGTCAGCATCGCAGCTGCTCCCACGGCGTTTTTGATCAATACCGCACTCCCAAGCACCGTTTCCAGCGTACCGGATGCAACGCTGCCAACGATCGGCACGCTTTTGTCCAACGTATACTTTGCTGCACGCAGCGCCAGGCTGTCTGCGCCGCCCATGCTCAGCCCCTGCAGCGCCACGATCCCGAAATAGATCGTAAACACAGCGCCCGTAAGCCACTTCACAGCGGATTTAATAAACTTATGTAGCTGCGCAAGCCCCATTCTCTGTGTCATGCCGCCTATGATGACCGCTGCACCGCCCGCCACCGAAAGCGGAAGGATCACGCTTTTGAAAAAGTCTGCAATTGCGGCGCTCAAAAAGGCCATCATTGGCTGTACCGCACCGCTGAGCGTAACGCTGCCGACCGCTGCAAGCGCAAACGAAAGCACCGGCGTTGCGATCTCCATAAACGCGGTCAGCGCGTCGATCGCCGCACGCGCAACTTCCACCTGCTGCATCAGCACATAGGACACAACTGCAGCACTCATGCCAAAGCAGAGTATGCTGACGGTTTCCCCGATTCCCTCCCTGCCGCCGCAGAGGATTTCCGCCACGGCGGAGATCAGCGCCACACCGATAAGTGAAGCATATGCTCCCATGCTTTCGCGCAGAGCATACAACGCTGCCCCCTGAAACGCAGCAAGGATGTTCTCATACGAAATTCCCTCCCCGCCTGCGATCTGCTCTATGAGTTCCGTCAGATTCGCGTTATCCCAAACCGCGCGTATGCTCTCCGGCAGATCCTCATAATACTGTTCCCATGCGCCAAGGTCGTAGGCCGCAAGCTGGTCTGCGCTTTCCTGCGGCAACTCCTCCGCCCGTGCGGCTACAGGCAGCAGCATAAATACGAACCCAAACAGCACCAGCAAGGCTTTATGCTGCCGCATGGTTCATCAAAATGCTGCCGATTAATTCAAGGATCGCCGCAAGAACCGGGAGGCACAGCGCAAGGATCAGCACCCGCCCCGCTAGCTCAACCTTTCCTGCCACAGCGCCTTCCCCCGCATCCCGGCAAAGGTCGGAGGCAAACTGCGCGAGGTATGCTATGCCGATCACCTTCATCATTACCTTTAAATATCCGGTATCAATCTGAAAGCGCTTCAGCATATCCGCCAGGAAGCCTGAGACCGCAGCCAGTTCATCCAGCGTAAGAATAAGCACCATCACGCCCGCTGCGATCGCGGCCTGCATCCCCAGCTCCGGCCGATAGGCACGCAAAACCAGGGTAGCCGCCACAGCCGTGAGCGCAATTCCCATAACTTTGAAGACCGTCATGCCGCCCTCCTTGCTTAATAGAGCTGAAAGATCTGCTTCACGCTGTCAAACAACGTTCGTATGAGGTCGACCACCATCATCAAAGTAATGATAAGCCCCGCAAGTGCCGCAAGCATCGCCATGTCATCGCGCCCTGTCTGCTTAAGAAGCTGGCATATGATTGCAATCAGGATGCCGATCCCGGCTATTTTAAATACGATTTCGATCCCCATCTTTTTTTCCTCATATCACAAGGAGCGCAAGCGCAAGACCCATCAGCACGCCAAGCGACTCAAGCAGCTTTCCTTTCTTTGCGAGCTCCGTTTCAAGCGCTGTGATGCGTCCGGAAAGCCGCTTGCAGGCGAGCGCCGCATTCGCATTCTGTGCTGCAATGCCTCCTCCGCCAAGCCCCATGCCAAAGTCCACAAGAATCGCCGTCTCATCTTCCGAAAGCAATTCAAACCCGTTTCGTGCCTGAACCGCTTCTGCCAAAGCTTCCTGCCAAAGCTCCGCCACGGGCGCTTCACCGGAGAGCTTCGCACGGAATACTTCCCAAAATGCCTCCGTATGCGGCTGAAAGCGCGCAAGCAACGTTCCAAGCGGCATCGGCTGGAGCTCCATTTGCTCCGCAAGGCGACGGATATCCTCCTCCATGGCAGAAAGCGTTCTCTTGCGTTTCCGGAGCGCGCCGGCTTTGCTGTTTCCAATCAATACGCACACGCAAAGCAGAGCAGCCGCAATCAGCATCCTCATACTGCCGCCTTTCCACAGGCGTACGCATGCATAGAAAGCTCTTTCCCGCGCCTTTCAAGCAGAATAGCCTGATGAAACGAGCCATTTCCCAACAAAGGAGCCAGATACGGTTTCCGTTCCGCCTCCGCCACGCTTCCCGCATGGGCGGAAGCGATGACGCACACACCGCCTGCGGCAGCGCGGCATACGGCCTCCGCATCAGCAGCATTGCCAAGTTCATCTGTTATGATCACCTCAGGCGACATGCTGCGAAGCATGCGTTCCATCGCTTCTGCCTTTGGGCATCCATCCATCACATCCGTGCGGAGTCCGACATCAAGCAGCGGCATCCCTCCATTCGCCCCCGCCAGCTCTCCCCTTTCATCCGCAAGTGCAACCTTGTATCCACGCCGCGCCGTGCCGCCATCCGAAAGCAGGCGCGCCGCATCCCGGAGGAATGTTGTTTTCCCCACGCCGGGCGGTGAGAGCAAAAGTGTTGGTATCGGCATACCGTGCCGATCGATCAACATCGGGAGGGCGTTTTCCGCACAACCCTTGTGCTCCCGTGCAATGCGCAGGTTGAACGAAGTAACCGATGCCATGTGCGCTATCCTGCCGCCCGAAACAACCGCCCGGCCGGAGATCCCGACGCGGCATCCGCCGCGCAGTGTCAGAAACCCTTCCCGAAGCTCCGGCTCGCGCGCATAAGCGGAGTGTTCGCACAGGCTCTCAAGGAGCAGCCCGCAGAAACGCTCATCCGCAGCAAGTGGAAGCAGCCGTTCCCGGTCCGCATAGAGCAGCTGCACAGGCCGCCCCGCACGCACACGGACTTCCTCCAGCTCTTCCGTGCCGGCCTCCCATATATGCTCCCTAAGCCGCGCCGGCACAACACGCAGAAGTTCTTCCAGGGGCCTGTTGCCGATCTCTCTCATCGCTGCCTGTCCTCCCATTTTGTTCTATGATATGTACATGCTCCATGAAACAGAACCGTTTTCTCAGCGGTATCAAAGCACAAAAAACAGGCTGCCATTTTGATACAGCAGCCTGTGGCAAATTGCTATTTTATTTTATGAGGATTAAAACATATGCCGCAGATTGCGGCATTCCGGCAGCTCCGGGTCCATGTATCCCGTATTCTGAAAACCCGCTGCTTCATAGACATGCAGCGCAGGAAGATCCGCCCGGTTGACGCACACCTCCACGCAGGGATACTTTCTTTCTTCCGAAAGCATCCTTAACACTTCTCCGAGAGCAACCTTACCATAGCCCTGCCCCTGATATGCTGCATCGATGAAAAACTGCTGCAGCTCATAGCAGGCGGGCTCTTCATCAAGATCCCGGACAAGCAGCAGACCCACCGGTTTGCCCGCAGCCTCGACCGCCAGCGCACGAGCCCTGCAGTTGCGGTAAACATACGCCCGCGCAAGGATCCCCACTGCCGGAGCAACGAACGCCTTCTGCGCATCGGATACGGATAACCGAACGACCTGAAGCCAGTTTTGTTCCGTCACCTCATTCAGTTCAACCATCTGTGCCTCCCAAAGTTCTTTTGAAGATTATAGCACAAGAATGGAACGGTGCAAAATCCCCACGCTATGCAGTCCGCCTTGCCCGTATGCCGCTGTGCAGCAGCATAACGCAAAAAGCCGTTGCGGAAAGGATCGCCTGCGCATTGAGCAACGCGGTTCCGCTGAGGTTCACGGAAGCGTAGTTCAACTGCCAAAGCTCAACAAGGGCAGCCGCTAGAGTCCAGAGAACTGGAAGCATAGCCGCAGCAAAAAGCAGTTTCCATGCGGCGGAAGGCATGGTCTTGTCCCGCTGCCTCATCGTCTGAGCCAGAAAATACATCGGGAGCGAAAACACCGCTGCATTGCAGCAGAACTCAGCAACAGGGGATATGGAGAAACGGCCCAGTGTTAGAAGGATGAACCCGGCATATGCGAGATCGAACGGGCGAATGCCAAGCCGCCGCATTCCGCAGCGGAACATGCCGCTTACAGCGGCGATCATGGCGCATGCGCCAAGGCTTTCATATATTTGCATTCGAAAAACCACCTTTTGGGTAAACTGTTGTAAAACAAAAGCCCCATCGATCATGCTAACAGCATATCCCGATGAGGTGAAAGATACCCAAGGCAATTTTATGCAAGCTTGATAAACCCCGCCATATCGCCCGTTTTGCCGCGAGCGCGGCGGTGAGAGAACAACAGGTCCGGCATTTCAAAGGTGCAGGCATGCATCAGCGTGATGTTCTCCGGGCGAACACCCGCTTCTAAAAGTTGCACCGCGGCGGGAATCTCCAGATCGAGCTGACGTTTTCCCGGCTTGCCTGGCACGCTGCAATTGAGGCCAAACTCAGCCTCAAACTGCGCGGCGAGCGCTTCATCCACCTCATAACAATTCCGGCAGATGCACGGCCCGTTCGATGCGATAATATCCTCCGGTACGCTGCCGTATTCACGGCGCATCGTTTCAATCAGGTTTCTTCCGATGCGGCCAAGCATGCCTTTCCACCCCGCATGCCCGGCGCCGACTGCATGGTGCACGGGATCGTAAAGAAAAAACGCGCCGCAATCCGCGTGGGAGGTGATCAACGTCACATTGGGGTCGTTCGTTACAAGCCCATCGCAGGGCGGCAGCGGTTCGCGCGCAAATCCGCGCCCGCAATCCGTGCCGGACACCGCGACCACGTTCGTTCCATGCTCAAAGTTGATGATGCAGAGCGAATCATACGGAAGCCCTGCCGCAGCGCAGAAGATCTCGAAATTGCGCCGCACATTCTCCGGCGGGTCCAGTGGCTCCGTCTTTCCAAAGGCCAGGTTCAGCGTATCGTACGGCGGTGCGCTTACACCGCCCTTTCGTGCCGTAAAGCCATGCGTAATGCCCGGCATGGCCGCAAGCGAAGCTGCGTGAAAGAAGCCGACTCCACCTTTTTCGCCATATTCATATCCATGCCGCATCCGTGCGGAAAGCATTTCGTATTCCGTTTGACGCACTCAGGATTCCTCCAGCAGGAGCTTAAGCTCCTCCATAAACGTGTTGATGTCCTTAAACTGGCGGTATACGGAAGCAAAACGCACATAAGAGACTTCATCCAGCTGCTTGAGCCCTTTCATCACAAGCTCACCGATATAGTTGCTCGTGACTTCCTGCTCCAGCGTGTTGAACACCTCGCGGACGACCTCATCCACCAGCTTGTCCTGATCCGCAGCGGAGACGGGGCGTTTCTCGCAGGATTTCCGGATCCCCGCAAGGATCTTCGTGCTGTCAAAGGCCTCCCTGCGGCCGTCCTTCTTCACGACCATGATTGGGATCTCTTCGATCTTCTCATAGGTGGTGAACCGTTTTCCGCAGGAGATACACTCCCGCCTGCGGCGTATGCTGGTTCCATCATCCGTCGGGCGCGAATCCACAACTTTACTCTCCGTGCCGAGGCAATAGCGACATTTCATCTCCGCAACCTCCATGTATGCTTTTTGCTATTATACCACAACATGTAGTGTATTACTATCCTGTCTTCGAAAATGAATCCTGCGTTTCAAAGCACGATATCCACAAGGATCACGTCATCCCCGATTTTCGTAATCTTGCTGTAAGGGATCACAAGCTCCTCATCGCTGCGCAAAAGCCCCCAGAGGCGCGGCGGCCCCGGCACAATGATCGCATAGACGGCGCCGGTGCAGGCATCCATCTCCAAATCGCAGATGCAGCCAAGCCTTGCGCCGTCGCACAGGTTGATGACCTCCTTTCGTTTGAGGTCGCAAAAGTTGATGGTAGCCACACGCTTTTCCCCTCTCAGGTATCTCATGCTTTATCGTATGGGCACAAAGAAAGAAAAAGACCCGGTTTTCACCGGGTCGGAAAAGCTTGTTCTGTTTCAAAGTATTCCAAAGCGCTCAGCACGATTGCCTGGATTATTTCTGATTTGCCATGCGAATTAATACTTGCGCTTTCTGGCAGCTTCCGCCTTCTTCTTGCGCTTCACGCTGGGCTTCTCATAGTGCTCACGCCTGCGAACCTCAGCAAGGACGCCGGAGCGTGCACACTTCCGCTTGAATCGTTTAAGAGCACTTTCCAGGGACTCATTTTCGCCAACACGAATTTCCATCATTTTCCCTCCCCTCTTACCGCAACATAGCACACCGTGCCGTTGCCATCGCATAAGGACTACCGAAACACAAGGCAATTATACGGTAAGCGAGGAACAAAGTCAACACAAATTGCGGCAGTTTTTTCTAACCGGGCGGCCACCCGAGTTCACGCGCGCCCAACATGTGCATGTGCAGGTGCTCAACCGTCTGCCCGCCGTCCTTGCCGGTGTTGATGACAAGGCGGAACCCGCTCTCGCTGATCCCCAGCTGTTTTGCGACTTCCCGCGCCGCAGCAAACATGCGGGCAAGCAGCAGGTCATCATCCAATTGCATAACGTTGTCGTAATGCTTTTTCGGAATAATCAGCACATGTTCCGGTGCGGCCGGTGCAATGTCCCGAAACGCGAGCACAGCATCGTCCTCATACACCTTTGCAGACGGGATCTCACCGTTTGCGATCCTGCAAAACAGGCAATTCTCCATTCCGTGTCCTCCTTTGAAAAGTATTTATTTGAAAAATCAGAATCCCATTTCAGTCACTTCGCCGCGCAGCACGCTTCCTTCCCGGGAAAGAATCCTCACGCGCACAAACCGGTTGCAGAGCGCATCGTCCGCGCAAGGCGCAAGCACACGAAGATATGTTCCTGTGTGCCCGGCAAGGCATTTACCTTCGCGCTCCTCAAAAAGCACCTCCTGCTCCGTTCCGACAAATCGCTCAGCATATTCCGCAGCAAGCTCTTCCGCAAGCGCGCCAAGCCGTGCAGCGCGCTCCGCCTTTACCGCGCGCGAAAGCTGGCCCGGCATCTCAGCGGCCTTTGTCCCTTCGCGCCGGGAATATGGGAACACATGAATCCGCGCAAGAGAAACCGCACACGCAAACGCAAGCGTTTCTTCAAACTCCGCTTCCGTCTCCCCGGGGAAGCCGACAATAATATCCGTTGTGATCGCGCATTCCGGCATAGCCGCGCGGAGGCGGCGAACACATTCAGCATATTCCTCCGGCGTATAGCGGCGCTTCATACGCGCAAGCACGCCTGCACTGCCGCTCTGCAGGGAAAGATGAAACTGGCGGCAGATCCTCGGGTTGCCGGCAATTGCAGAGATGAATCTCTCCGAAACCATCTGCGGTTCAAGCGAACCTAAGCGGATGCGGCGAATGCCCGCAATATCGTCCGCCTGCGCGATCGCATCAAGCAGCGTTATATCCGCATCAAGGTCCCGGCCGTAGGACATCAGGTGAATCCCCGTGAGAACGACTTCCCGAAACCCTGCCTCCGCAAGCTTCTGAAGCTCCGCACGCACATCGGAAAGCGGGCGGCTGCGGATCGGCCCGCGGGCATATGGGATGATGCAGTAAGTACAGAAGCGGTCGCATCCCTCCTGGATTTTGAGGTGGGCGCGCGTTCTCCCCTCCCGGGATGCGGTAAGAGGCTCAAATACCCGTTCCGTGCGAAGGTCGGAAACAGCAGTCGTTTTCTCCTGTCGAAGCGCTTCCACAAGTTCCACCACGTGCGCACGGTCCTTTGTTCCGATCACGAGGCTTACGCCGGGCAGTGCAAGCACCTCCTCCGGTGCACGCTGGGCATAACACCCCGCAACAACGATCTTCGCCGCAGGGGAAAGCGCATGCGCACGGGAGATCATCTGCCGCGATTTTTTGTCGCCCGTCTGCGTCACGGTGCAGGTGTTCACAACATAAACATCTGCAGGCTCGCTGAAATCGACGGTCTCATACCCCGCGTTTTCAAAAAGTTCCCGCATCGCTTCGGTATCGTATTGGTTTACCTTGCACCCAAGTGTGCAAAAGGCTGCTTTCATTGTTTTTTCCTCACAGCTCCAGCTCATAAAGCGCCATCGCAAGCGTTGCCATCCCTGCCGTTTCGGTGCGCAGGATGCGCGGCCCAAGCGATACGGGAACCGCCCCGTGTTCACACAACAATGCTGCTTCCTCCGGCGCAAAGCCGCCTTCCGGCCCGATGATGAGCGCCAGCCGCTCAGCTTCCGGCATCCGGCGCAGCGCAGCTTTCAGCGTCATCGTGCGCTCTTCCTCATAGGCAAGCAGCACAAGGTCGTATTGCGAAAAATCCTCTGCCGAAAGCCGCGCAAGACCGCTTACTTCCGGGATGATCCCACGGCGGGACTGTTTTGCCGCTTCATAGGCAACGCGCGCATAACGCGGGCGCTTTTTCTCGAATTCACGCTCGGAAAGCTTTACAACGCTGCGCGCTGCCTCAAACGGGACAACGCGGGAGACGCCAAGCTCCACGCATTTTTGAATGATGGTCTCGAGCTTTCCTGCCTTTGGAAGCCCCTGATAGAGCGTCACCGCGCAGCGGGGCTCCGTTTCGCTTTGTGCGCTCGAAAGTACGCGAAGCGTAACGCGCTCCTTTTCCACCCGCTCGATCCGGGCGGTATATTCCGTTTTTCTGCCATCGGAAAGCGCTACCTCGTCTCCTGCCCCCAGGCGCAGCACTTTTGCGATATGCTGCACATCCTCACCCGTGATGACCGCAGTGCCATCTGCGATCGCTTCCGGCTCTATGAAGAAACGGTGCATAACGCTTACCTCACCTTGCGCGCAAGGATGGCGCACCATTCCTCGCTGATGTCCTCAGACTCGATCGTGAGGCCGTTTGCAAGGATCGCTTCCTTCACTTCATTCAACCGATCCCGAATGATGCCGGATGTGATGAACGCTCCGCCCTCCTTCAGAAGCGGCGGCACGATCGGCAAAAGCGCAATGATGACGGATGCCACGATGTTCGCCGTGATCACTTCATACTGCTGCGCGGCAAGCCCGGCCCGCAACGCGTCATCCGTCAGCACATCCCCGATGCGCACCTCGTAACGATCGCGCAGCACGCCGTTGATCTCTGCGTTTTCGTAGGCGATCTTTTCCGCAATGGGATCGATGTCAACAGCGAGCGCGGATTTTGCGCCAAGCAACACCCCTGCGATGGAAAGGATCCCGCTGCCGCAGCCAAGGTCAAGGAGCATATCCCCTTCTTTTACGGTCTTCTCGAGATATTGAAGGCACATGCGCGTGGTGTGGTGTGAACCCGTTCCAAAGGCCATGCCGGGGTCAAGGGAAAGCACGGTGCGGCCTTCCGCATCCGAAAGCGATTCCCAGGAAGGGCGCACGAGCAGTCTCTCACCAATCTTGAGGGGTTTATAGTAGATCTTCCAGTTGTTGGCCCAGTCCTCTTCATCGGTCATGCGGACGACAAAGCGCAGGCTTCCAAGGTCGATCCCCACATCCATTTTGCGCAGCTCATCGAATGAAGCTTCTGCTGCACGCACAAGCTCCATATTTTCACCCGCATCCGCAAGGTACGCCTTTACGCAGGGTTCCTCGCCGGCAACGAGTTCATCTGTATCCGCATAATCCCAATATTTGGCAGTTTCCTTTAAGAAAGCCTCTATACTCTCCTTCCCCTGCTCGATCACCACCTGCTGGATGCCGAGCATATCAAAGCGGGCAGCGACTGCGTCAAGCCCCTGCTCCGTAGTAAATACCGTCATTTCGATCCATTTCATGCGCAAGACAGACCTTCCTTTATAATATCATTTATTATGATAGAACATTTCCCGCGTTCGCGCAACAAAAACCCTGAACTGCGTTCTAAGTGCCGCAAGAGAGTCCTATGCCATAAAGACTCTGGCCTTATCCGTTTCATTCTTGCCCAGGATGGCGGGATATCATATAATCGACTTGGGATTAATCAGGTGGGTTTAATCAGGACAGATTGGAGGATATTCCATGCCCATCGATTTGCAGCACACCGCAGAAGAAGTCGCTCACCGGATTTCCGCGCTCGATTTCGCGTAGCTTTGGCCGGGATTTCATCCGTATCGCTTTGCGCTTTATGACGAAGATACCGTCTTTTTCAACGGCACCTTCTTCTCTCGCACCGCGGACTTCGTCGGCAATACTGCCATTGTTTATCAAGGTGAACCCATTGCCATCTGGAATTTGGAGGAAGTGCCGGATATCAATGTGCTCTCTGCAAAGATCGTCCACGAAATGTTCCACGCATTTCAGCAGGAATGCGGAGAAAAGCGGTTTGCAAACGAGTTTGAAGCGATCCTGAAATATCAAAACTGTGTGGAACTGTTGGCGCTGCGCTGTGAAGAAAACCGCATTCTCTCATCCCTGTGTGCTGCGTTTAATGAAACCGCCTTCACGCGGCTGCTTTCCCTGCGGAAGCTCCGCATGCAGCAATACCCTTATGAATACACCTATGAAAGCAGCATTGAGGCCATTGAAGGCGCCGCGCAATTCGTTGAACTCTCCACACTCCGTGCATTGAATGCAAAAAAGCACGCGCAGGCTCTCGCTCGTCTGCAGGCACGCCTTTCTTCCGTGGATTCTCTGCTTCCCGCCCGCATTGCCTGCTACGACAGCGGCGCAGCGATGCTGCTTGCCTGCGCAGCAGGCGGGCTCATGCTTCCCCGCTCCCTCGGGGAAGAAACCGCCGTATTTTATCAGGCGCTGATCGACAGCGCGCCCCTTCCCGGGCACGCCGTTCCTGTCTCAGATGCTGTTGCAGAATACTTTGAGGCAGATCAGACCGCGCTTCAGGCGCGTTTTGCCCGGGCGTTTCAGCATCCGCTCTCATTCCCCGCAGATATGTTGGTGAAATGCTTTAACGTATATGGCCCCCGCAGACTCGGCCCGCATATTCTTTCGGAATATTTTCTGATGATTCAGGCACCGGATGCAGCCCCCACGGTGCTGAACGGTAATTTTGTATTCCGCATGGATGATCTCGGCCGTCTGGCCGAATTGTACCAGATTATTTAATAGAAAAGCGGCCTCCTTCCGGAAACCGCTTATATTTGCTTGATTTTACAATGCTGACAAGCCTGTTCAAAATCAGCTGCGCTTATCCTTCTTCTTTTCAAAGATGCCGCGTCTGACCGGTTTGGAATCTGCGACCTTATCGCCCAGCGATTCCGCAAGTTTGCGCATCAGCTCCCGCTGCTCCTCGTTGAGCTTCTTCGGAATCTGCACGTTCGCGCGCACGAGCATGTCTCCCTTGCCGGAAGCGTTGAGCCTCGAAACGCCCTGCTCCCGCAGGCGGAATGTTGTTCCAGGCTGCGTTCCTTCCGGAACACTGTACTTCACCGTACCCGTAAGCGTTGGCACCTGGATTTCGCCACCAAGCGCAGCAACCGTTACAGGGATGTTCATATCAAGGTAAAGATCATACCCCTTACGCGTAAACAGCTTGTGCGGGCGGACGGTAATGACCACATAAAGGTCTCCGTTCGGTCCGCCACGGAACCCTGCTTCGCCTTCGCCGCGCAGGGTCAGCGTCTGCCCGTTGTCAATGCCTGCCGGGATGTTCACCACGATGCGGTTGGACTTGTTGACCCGCCCTCTGCCGCGGCAATCCGCACACGGTTCCTGAATGATCTTGCCCGTGCCGCCGCAAGCATCGCAGGTGCGCACCGTTGCAAACGAACCAAAGGGTGTGTTCTGCTGGACGCGCACCTGGCCGCTGCCGCCGCAGGTCGTGCATTTCACCGGCTGTGTGCCGGGCTTTGCCCCTGTGCCGCCGCAGGTCTTACAGGTTTCTTCACGCGGGATCAGTATTTCCTTGCGCGCGCCAAACGCCGCCTCTTCGAACGTGATGGTGAGGTTATATTTTAAATCGTTGCCAGCAACAGGGCCGTTTCGATGCGTACTGCTGCCGCCAAAACCACCGAATCCCCCAAATACGGAACTGAAAATATCCGAAAAATCGCCAAAGCCCGCGCCGCCGTAGCCGCCTGCGCCGCCAGCCGTAGGATCAAATGCCGCATGGCCAAATTGATCGTATTGCGCACGCTTCGTGCTGTCCGAAAGCACCTCGTATGCTTCGTTGATCTCCTTGAATTTGGCTTCAGCTTCCTTATCGCCCGGATGAAGGTCCGGATGATACTGCTTTGCCGCTTTGCGGAAGGCGCTTTTGATCTCACTGTCGGACGCATCCTTGTTGATGCCAAGCACCTCGTAGTAATCTGCCTTTGCCAATTCCCCAATGCTCCTTTCCTGAATCCGGCAGATGCGGGCGTAACACTGCCGCGCCGCATTGCCGGGCTACCCGCAAGAGCCAAGGCATCTCTGCCCCGGCTCTTGAGCGGTTTCATCAATTGTGGGCACTCTGATGCCGTTTCACTTATTTCTTGTCGTCGTCCACGACCTCATATTCCGCATCCACGACGTTGTCATCCCCATGCTGCGCACCGCCGTTTGCCGCGTTCGGATCAAAGCCTGCGCCGCCGTTTGCCGCCGCTTCCTGCTGCGCCTGCTGATAAATCTTGCCGAACACCTCGTAGGAAACTTCGGTCAGCTTCTCGCTTGCGGCCTTAATAGCTGCCGTATCCGTGCCCTTGAGCGCTTCCTGCACAGCCTTCACTTCCGCTTCAACCTTCGCCTTATCGTCCGCGGAAAGCTTATCGCCAAGCTCCTTAAGCGTCTTCTCGGTGGAATACACCATGCTGTCCGCATGGTTACGGGTCTCGACTTCCTCCTTGCGCTCCTTATCCTCGTTCGCAAACTGCTCCGCTTCGCGCACAGCCTTCTTGATTTCTTCCTCGCTGAGGTTCGTGGAAGCCGTGATCGTCACCTTCTGCTCGTTGCCCGTGCCAAGATCCTTTGCGGAAACATGCACGATGCCGTTCGCATCGATGTCGAAGCTGACCTCGATCTGCGGTACGCCGCGCGGCGCGGGCGCGATGCCGGCGAGCTGGAAGCGGCCGAGCGTCTTGTTATACTGCGCCATTTCGCGCTCGCCCTGGAGGACGTGCACTTCAACGCTGGTCTGGCCATCCGCTGCGGTGGAGAAGATCTGGCTCTTCTTTGTCGGGATGGTCGTGTTGCGGTCGATCAGGCGGGTAAACACGCCGCCCACGGTCTCGATGCCGAGGGAAAGCGGCGTTACGTCGAGCAGAAGGATATCCTTCACCTCGCCGCCGAGCACGCCGCCCTGAATGGCAGCGCCGATGGCGACGCACTCATCCGGGTTGATGCCCTTGAACGGCTCTTTGCCGGTAACGGTCTTGACCATTTCCTGCACAGCGGGGATACGGGTAGAACCGCCGACGAGGATGACCTTATCGATGTCAGCGTTCGAGAGGCCAGCATCCTTCATGGCGATGTGCACGCAGTCCTTTGTCTTATCAACCAAGTCGCGGGTAAGCTCATTGAACTTCGCGCGGGTGATGGTCATGTCAAGGTGCTTCGGGCCGCTATTGTCCGCCGTGATGAACGGCAGGTTCACGTTGGTCTGCGCCATGCTGGAAAGCTCGATCTTCGCCTTTTCAGCAGCTTCCTTCAGGCGCTGGAGCGCCATGCGGTCGGAGGAGAGGTCGATGCCGCTCTCGCTCTTGAACTGCTTGATGATGTAGTCCATCAGGCGCTGGTCGAAGTCATCGCCGCCCAGACGGTTGTTGCCGTGGGTCGCAAGCACTTCAAACACGCCGTCACCGATCTCAAGGATGGAGACATCGAACGTGCCGCCGCCGAGGTCATACACAAGGATCTTTTGGTTGTTTTCCTTATCCATGCCATAGGCAAGCGCAGCTGCCGTGGGCTCATTGATGATGCGGAGCACTTCAAGGCCCGCGATGCGGCCAGCATCCTTCGTAGCCTGGCGCTGGCTGTCGCTGAAGTACGCCGGCACAGTGATGACTGCCTGAGAGACCTTCTCACCCAGGTATGCTTCCGCATCCTGTTTAAGCTTCTGAAGGATCATTGCGGAGATCTCCTGAGGGGTATAATCCTTGCCATCGATGTTCTTTTTATAGTAAGAACCCATTTCGCGCTTGATTGAGCTGATGGTTCTGTCCGGGTTCGTGATGGCCTGACGCTTTGCAGCATTGCCGACGATGCGCTCATTCTCTTTAAACGCAACGACAGAAGGGGTCGTACGCGCGCCTTCCGCGTTGGGGATGACGACGGGTTCGCCGCCTTCAAGTACTGCCACGCAAGAGTTCGTGGTGCCCAGGTCAATACCGATAATCTTTGCCATAGTCTATTTCCTCCAAATCTTTAAATGTGGTTTTTTTATTTATTTCGCAACCTTCACCATGCTGTGGCGAATGATGCGATCTTTCACTTTGTATCCTTTTTGGAAAACGGCAAGAATCGTGCCACTTTCCGTGCCCTCTGCCTCTTCCTGCATGACTGCGTTATGCAGATCGGCATTGAACGCGCCCTCGGCGGGAATCTCTTCAAGCCCGTTCTTCTGCAGGATGTCGAGCAGCTGCTTATGCACAAGCTTCACGCCATCCACCCAACCGGGATCAACATTTTCACTGTTTTCAAGCGCGCGGTCGAAATTGTCAAGCACCGGCAGCAGATCCTTGACCAACCCGCGCACGCCTTCATCCAGGCTATCCGCGCGGATCGTTGCGTTGCGCTTGCGGTAATTGTCAAAATCCGCCTGCAAACGCTGCGCCATTGCGATGGTCTCGTCCTTGTCCTTCTGCAGTGCGTCGATGCGGTTTTTCACCTCGATGAACTCATCCCGGGTAAGCGTTACATTTTCCGGAATCTCAGCGGTCTGTTCCGTCTCGATGGCTGCCGCCTCGTTCACTTCAGCCGTTTCATGCACCTGCTCCGTCTGCGCCTGTTCCTTCTTCTTTGCCAAGTTATTTTCGCTCCTCTTCAAACATATTCGTAAGCACTTCGCTAAGGCTCCTGCCGATCTGGCCCAGCATGGCAAGCACGCGCGCGTAATCCATACGCGTGGGGCCGATCACGCCGAAAGAGCCGATCGGGTTCGAGCCGATCTTGTAGGTTGCCGTCACAACGCTGCAGTCCCGGATGCTCTCATCCTCGTTTTCGCTGCCGATGCGCACGGAAAATTCCACATTTGTCGCCTCTGTCAGCATGCGGTAGAGCATATCCTTCTCTTCGATAGCAGTAAGAAGGGCACGCGCCCGCTCCATATCGCTGTATTCCGGATAATTGAGGATGTTCGTCGTACCGGAAAGCTCCACGCTGCGCCCGCCGGGAGACATGCTCTTTCGCACGCTACGAAGCATTGCGTCCAGAAATGCTTTCTGCTCTGCAACTTCACCGGAAATCCCGTTGAACTGCGCAAGCGTCAACTCATCCAGCCTGCAATTTGCAAACCGCGCGGTGAGTGTCCTGCCAAGGCGCTCCAACATATCCGGAGTCATACCCGAAGGGATCCGGATAATGGAATCACGCGTCATGCCTGCGTCCGTCACGATGATGGCGAGCGCCTTGTCCTCTGCGATCGGCACAAGGTGGATATACTTGAGCTTGATGGCATGAAGCTGCGGCGCAAGCACCATGGAAGTATATTTCGTGATGCTCGAGAGCACCCATGCCGTCTGCTTTACGACCTCATCCACCTCATCCAGCCGGCGGGAATAATGGTCACGGATGTAACGGATCTCTGCATCGCTGAGCTGCGCGCGCTGCATGAGGCTGTTGACATAAAGCCGGTACGCCTTGTCGGATGGGATGCGCCCGGCGGAGGTGTGCGGCTGTTCGAGATACCCCATCTCCTCGAGGTCGGCCATCTCGTTGCGGATCGTTGCGGAGGAAAAGCCGATATCTGCATGCTTTGCAATCGTGCGGGAACCGACCGGCGTGGCGGTCATGATATAATCGTCAATAATCGCTTGCAGGATCTGCATTTTTCTTGCATCCAGTTCCATTCCGGCTCCTCCTTTCCCGCGTGCGTTTCAGTTATCTGTTAGCACTCATGTACATCGAGTGCTAAGCCTTACAGTAAAAATATAGCTCTGCAGCGAGCCTTTGTCAACCCGTGCAGAGCTTCCCATTGTGACAAAACGGAAACATTAAAATGATAATTTCGCGCAGCCGCAAAACGGTCTGTCAATCCGGCAGGAAAGCAAGGAGCGCTTCGTTCTGAAAATCTAATCCTTCGTCCGTAAGGCGGCAGAACCCGCCCTCCCGGATCAGCCAGCCCCGCCCGGAAAGCTGCGCAAGCGCCTCCCCGTATGCCTCCTCAAGGCTCTCGCCAAAGCGCGCATGAAACTCAGCTTCGGATATTCCCTTCGTTTTGCGCAGGCCAAGCATCACCGTTTCAAACATTTCCTCCGCACGCGGGATCTCTTCCGGCTTTGCCGCGAGGGGACGTACGCCCTGGTTGCAGCTTTGGATATAATCGGAAAGCCGCGCCGTGTTTGCAAAGCGCAACCATTTTTCCTCCACGCGCATTGCGGAATGGGAATTCAGGCCGAGCCCCAGATAGGTCCCGTTGTCCCAATAGTTCAGATTGTGGCGGGATGCAAACCCGGGTTTTGCAAAATTGGAGATTTCGTACCGCGCATACCCGAGCGTTTCAAGGAATTCCATGCCGCGCCGGTGCATCAGGTAGACGTCGTCCTCCGCAGGCAGGCTCTCAGCCCCGCCGATCACGTCTGTATACAGCGGCGTTCCCTCCTCCACGATCAGCGAATACGCGGAGATATGCTCCAGCCCAAGCTTATAGAGCGCCTCGATCGCATCCAGATGATCCTTCACCGTTTGCCCCGGCAAGCCATACATGAGATCCGCGCTGATGTTCGTAAAGCCGGCCGCTCTTGCACTTTCATAGTTTTGTACAAAATCCGCATAACGATGTATGCGCCCAATGGTTTCCAGAAGAATATCGTTCGTGCTTTGCAGGCCCATGGAAAGGCGGTTGATGCCGGCATCCCGGTATTCACGCAGCTTTTCCGCATCAAGCGTGCCCGGATTTGCCTCAATGGTGATCTCCGCGTTCGGCGTGATCTCATAGGAAGCGCGCAGCGTATCGAGCAGCAGCTTTACTGCGCCGACAGGCAGGATGGACGGCGTGCCACCGCCGAAAAACACCGTGTCATATGTCTGCTTCGGCAATGCCGCAGCGGCAAGCCGCATCTCCTTGAGGAGCGCGGCACAGTATTCCCCCATGCTTTCGCAATCCGCAAAGGAAACGAAATCGCAGTAGCGGCACTTCGCCTTGCAAAATGGGATGTGAATATATAATCCCGCCATGCTTTTTCAGATCCCCCTCAGTTGATGCGCAGCACGCTCATGAACGCCTCGCTCGGCAGGGAAACGGTTCCGATCTGCCGCATGCGCTTTTTGCCTTCCTTCTGCTTTTCCAGCAGCTTCTTTTTGCGCGTTATGTCTCCGCCATAGCACTTGGCAAGCACGTCCTTGCGCACGGCGCGTACGGTTTCGCGCGCGATGATCTTCCCACCAATGGCCGCCTGGATGGGGATCTCAAACTGCTGCCGCGGGATGACCTCCTGCAGCTTTTCTGCAACGGCGCGCCCTTTTGCATATGCCTTGTCACGGTGCACGATCGTTGAGAGCGCATCGCACATGTCGCCGTTGAGCAGGAAGTCCAGCTTTACAAGGTCGGACTGAACATATTCCTTCAATTCGTAGTCAAACGACGCATATCCTCTGCTGCGTGATTTGAGCTGATCAAAGAAATCATAAATGATCTCGTTGAGCGGCAGCTCATAAAGGATGTTCACGCGGTTTTCCTCAATGTACTTCATATCGCGGAACACGCCGCGCTTTTCCTGGCACAGTTCCATGATCGCACCCACATAATCCGAAGGCGTCATGATGTGCGCCTCCACCATCGGCTCTTCCATATACTGGATCTCAGAAGGATCCGGCAGGTTACTGGGGTTATCGACCGTAAGCTCCGTTCCGTCGTTTTTCTTAACTTTATAGATAACGCTCGGTGCAGTCGTCACAAGGTCCAAATCAAATTCGCGCTCCAGACGTTCCTGGATGATCTCCATGTGCAGCAGCCCAAGAAATCCGCAGCGGAAGCCGAAGCCAAGCGCCATGGACGTCTCCGGTTCATAGGAAAGCGACGCATCGTTGAGGACGAGCTTGTCCAGCGCATCGCGCAGGGATTCATAATCCGCACCGTCCGCCGGGTAGATGCCGCAGAACACCATCGGGTTTGCCTGTTTGTAACCCGGGAGCGCTTCCTTCGCGGGGTTTGCCACATCGGTGATGGTGTCACCCACCTTGGTTTCGGAGACGCTTTTGATGGAGGCAGCAATATAGCCAACCTCGCCTGCAGCAAGCTCATCCGTAGGCTTCAGCGTTGGCGTAAACACGCCTACCTCTGTGACATCAAACTCATTGCCCGTTGCCATGGAGCGGATGCGCATGCCAGCGCGCACCGTGCCCTCCTTGACGCGCACATAGCTCAGAGCACCCTTGTAGTTATCATAAATGCTGTCGAAAATCAGCGCGCGAAGCGGCTCGTCCGCCCCGCCCACAGGCGGCGGCACAAGATCCACGATCTGCGCGAGCACTTCATTCACATTCGTGCCAAGCTTCGCGGAGATGCGCGGCGCATCCGACGCAGGCAGGCCAATCACATCCTCGATCTCGCGGATGGCATGCTCCGGATCTGCACTCGGCAGGTCGATCTTGTTGATGACCGGCACAATCTCAAGGCCGTTATCCAACGCGAGATAAACGTTGGCAAGCGTTTGCGCCTCGATACCCTGCGTTGCATCCACAACAAGCACCGCACCTTCACAGGCCGCAAGCGCACGGGAAACTTCATAGGTAAAGTCCACATGCCCCGGCGTGTCGATCAGGTTGAACATATACTGTTTGCCGTCCGTATGCGTGTAATACATCCGCACAGCAGTGGCCTTGATCGTGATGCCGCGCTCACGCTCAATGTCCATCGTGTCGAGCATCTGCGCTTCCATATCGCGCAGGGCGACGGTATCCGTCAATTCCATCATGCGGTCGGCAAGGGTGGACTTGCCATGGTCGATATGTGCGATGATGCAAAAATTCCGAATCAGATCCTGGCTGTATGCCATCGTATTCCTCCGAGTTTCTTCTATTTAAATCCACAGGATCATTCACCTGAAATCCCATGTAAAATCATACTTGAAACGGAAGCAAATTGCAAGCGTTGCCCGCATTGTGCTATACTGGATGCAATCATATCAGGAGGTGTAGCTATCATGTTCTGCGAACGATACGATGAATTTGTGAAAGCGCTTGAAAAACGCCGGTTCATCGTCCACAGCGCGGCAAATGCGGCCGAAGCGAAAGAGATTGGTCTTTCCCTTATTGGAGATCATTCCGTCGGTTTCGGAGGTTCCATCACGGTGACGGAACTCGGGCTTTATGAAGCGCTTCAAAATAACGGCAATGCCGTTTTCTGGCATTGGAGGGCTGAGGATCGCCGTAAGGCGCAGGTTGGCGCCGCCCATGCGGATTGGTTCGTATGCTCCACAAATGCGATCACGCGTGACGGCAGGCTCGTGAACATCGATGGCACGGGCAACCGCGTGGCAGGAATGTTCGCGGGGCCGAAGAAAGTCATCCTGTTCATCGGCAAGAACAAGCTCGTAGAAGGCGGCCTGGATGAGGCCATCGCCCGCATCAAGCGGGAGGCCTGCCCGCCCAACGCAAGGAGGCTCGGCCTTGCCACCCCCTGCGCCCTCACCGGCAAATGCGTGGACTGCGCGTCCGCACAGCGTATGTGCAAGGTGACAAGCGTCATCGAATACCCACCGAATCTGCTCTCCGAGCTTCATCTTGTGCTGATCGACGAAAACCTGGGCTACTGAGCAATGTACTACGCCTATATCCTCCGCTGTGCGGACGGCACGCTCTATTCCGGCTATGCAGCCGACCTTGAAGCGCGTATCCGCACGCATAATTTGGGGCGCGGTGCAAAATACACCCGTTCCCGCCGCCCGGTAACACTCGCCTACGCGGAATCTTTTGAGGACAAACGGGAAGCCATGCGCCGCGAATGTGCATTCAAGCGGCTGACGCACAAAGAAAAGGAAGCGCTGATCCTGGCCGGGTCGGAAGATGCCTGAAAAAGCCTCACCGTCCATACTTACCCAAAAAAGATTACACCTGCCGAACGCTTTTCGACAGGTGCTGTTTTTTCATTGAGCATTGAGCGGAATACCTGGCTTCATCCTATCGGTTCATTTCAGCGATGCAAGCCGCGCTTCGATCTCCGCAAGCCATCCTTCTTCATCCTGTGCGCCCACGATTGGTTCGCCTACGATGTTGCCTTTCCTGTCAAGGAAGATCGTTGCCGGAATGTACTGCAATGCAACCGCTTCCTGCATTTCATCGCAGAACTTCACCATCGGGTATGCTGCGCCCGTATATTCCAGGACGGATTTCAGATCGGCCGGGTTTTCCGTATCAAGCCAAACGCCGAGAATCGCTACATCCGCCCCTTCCGTTTGTGAAGAAAACCGTTCGTGCAGGCTTTGCAGCTCCGGCATTTCGTTCACGCAGGGGCCGCACCAGGTTGCCCAGAAGTTTACAAGCGTGAGGTCATGTTCCGCCGCAACTTCACGCGTGTTGGTTGCTTTGCCATCCAAGTCCATCGTGTCAAAATCAAAAGGCGTTGCGGGCATCTGCGTTTCCTCAAGCGTTTCCTCAAGCGTTTCCTCGGGCGTTTCCGCAGGCGTGTCATTGAACTCTACGCTGACGTCCGGCAACTGAACATTGAAGTCTCCTTCTTCTGAATCCTGGCCGTTGAATTCCACGCTGATACATCCACATGCCGTTGCAGCAAGCAGCAATACCACTGTGATCAGGCAAGCCCATCTTTTCATTCCAATTCTCCCTTCGCTACCTCTTTTTTGTTGTTTTCGCATCCGAAGCACATGCGCATTTTCAACGCCCCCGCAGGGCAAGCACGCACGCAGTCTCCGCAGCGAATGCACTCGCTGCTGTTTGGTGTTTTCATCGGGTCAACTTCCATTTTACATGCCCGCGCGCAAGCTCCGCAGCGGGTGCATGCATGGGCATCCACCGTGCCGCGGTACAGGCTCAGTTTTGCAAAAAGCCCATATAACGCGCCAAGCGGGCAAAGATATTTGCAAAACGGGCGATATATGAAAATGCAGGCTACAAGGATTGCCACCGCAAGCGTCAGCTTCCATGCAAATTGGCCGCCCAGCGCACTCCGCACGGAGGAGTTTGCAAGTGCCAACGGCACCCCTCCCTCCAACGTCCCCGCAGGGCAGAGCCATTTGCAGAAATATGGCTCGCTCATGTTCACGCCGTTGCGGGCAAACAGCGGCAGGCCAATGACCAACACGAAAAGCACGGCATACTTCAAGCAGCGCAGCGGCCTGTCTGCCTTTTGTGGGATGGTGAGTTTCTTTGCGGGAACTCTGTACAGCAGCCCCTGCACCGCGCCGAACGGGCAAAGCCAGCCGCAGAAAAATCGGCCAAGCGTCAGCGCAAAAAGCAGCAGCATCCCCAACACATAATAAGCAAGCTTTCCACCGATGGCCGCAAACGAGGATTGCAGCGCGCCAATCGGGCAGGCACCCAAGGCACCGGGGCAGGAATAACAGTTGAGCACCGGCACGCAGACGCCCTTGAGCGCACCGGTGTAAATGCTGCCGGACACAAAGCCCGGAAGATTCAGGTTAAATGCCAACGCGCTCAGCACCTGCACAAGCGGCCGCCGCACCCATTTCGCCTTTTTCTTCATCCTATCACCCTATTCCAACACATTCCAGGCAGATCGATGCCGCTTTGGTCAGCACGCGCATAAACTCGCCACGCCAAAGCCCGAAGCCGATCAGAAATACAGCGAACAAAAGCAAAATACCCGTTAAGCATGCAGATGGCAAATGGAACTTCTTCATGCTGTGCTCTCCTCTCCCTTTCATTCAATCGAGGATGTATTTCAACAAATATAAGGTAATAGATCGGCGCAAAAAAGGCAAGTAAACTTTTATACCGCCTGATTCATGCAACGAAAACGGGCGGCGAAAGCTCGCCGCCCGAATGGGTTGTTTTGTGTCAGCCGAGGTTGCTCAGGATGTACTTGAGGATGAACAGCACGGAGATCACATACAGGAAGATCGGAACTTCCTTGAACTTGCCGCGTGCAACCTTGATGAGCGTGTAGGAGATGAAGCCGAAGCCGATACCATCGGAGATGGAATACGCAAACGGCATCAGAGCGATCGTCAGGAAGCACGGGATTGCAGTCTCGATATCCTTCCAGTTGATGTCAGCAGCATTGCCGAGCATCAGCACACCAACGATGATAAGCGCGGGAGCAGTCGCAGCACCGGGGATGATGCCTGCGATGGGGCCAAAGAAGAACGCCGCAAGGATGAACAGGATGCCGACGACAAGGCTGGTCAGGCCGGTGCGGCCGCCTTCGCTGATGCCCGTGGAGCTCTCCACGAAGGTGGTGACGGTGGAAGTGCCGAGGATAGCGCCGCAAACGGTCGCGATGGAGTCCGCGATGAGCGCTTTATCACCCTTGGGCAGGTTGCCGTCCTTATCCAGCATGCCGGCAGCCTTCGCGGTGCCGATCAGCGTGCCGACGGTGTCGAAGCAATCGCAGATCGCAAACGTGATGATCGCCGTGATCAGTGCGAGGAGGCCATGTGACATAAGGCCGCTGAAGCCTTCCGTGAACACCTTGCCGAACACGGGTGCGAGCGTGTTGAAGCCATAGAATGCGATCTTCTCCGGGAAGGTGGTCACACCAAACGGGATGCCAACGATCGTTGTCGCGATGATGCCGATGAAGAGCGCACCCTTCACTTTGTAAGCCATCAGCACGGCGGTAATGATGAGGCCGATAAGCGCCACAAGCGCGGTACCGCCAGTGATGCTGCCAAGCTCAACAAGGCCGGCCTGAGTCGTGCGTACGATGCCGACGTTGAACATGCCGATCAGAGCGATGAACAGGCCGATACCGGCGCTGATCGCGCTCTTGAGGGAAGCGGGGATCGCAGCGATGATCTTGGAGCGAAGCGGGGAAACCGAGATCGCAAAGAAGATCAGGCCGGAGAGCATGACGATTGCAAGAGCATTCTGCCAAGTATAGCCCATGCCCATGCAGACGCTGTAGGTGAAGAATGCATTGAGGCCCATGCCCGGCGCCTGTGCAAAGGGGACGTTCGCCATGAACGCGGTGAGGATCGTGCCAAGTGCGGCAGCGAGGCAGGTCGCCATCATGACGGCGTTGAAGTCCATGCCAGCCTGGCTCAGGAAGTTCGGATTGACAAAGATGATGTAGGCCATGGCAAAGAATGTCGTGATGCCCGCAATGATCTCCGTCTTTACGGTCGTGTTGTGTTCTTTCAGCTTAAAAAGCTTTTCCACCATTGGAGTAACCTTCCTTTCCTAGATGTTGCTTTCTCCCAAAACAAAGCCATAAAAAGCCGGGGAATCCTGTTCATGGTATGAAATAACGCGGTGAATCCCCCGTGATTTCGCCGCCCTGTTACGGTAAGAAAACTATAAGTTCATATATAGTTTAGCGCATTTCGGAAAGTATTTCAATGCTAAGGTGCCAAAAAGAAAAGCTTTTGTGAATTTTCTGTGGTCTCCATATATTATGCGAAAAGCTGCAACTGCGGAAAAACCAGCGGCACGACAAATCCTTGCCGTGCCGCGCCGACGCGCTCAGGCAGCGCGCCCCGAAAAGCCTTTAGCAGCCGCAGCCGCAGTTGCAGTTGTTGTTCGTCGGGCAGCCGCAATCATTGTCGCAGCCACAGTTGTTGAAACCGCCGGCAAGCAGGATCAGGATGATGATCCACCACCAGTTATTGCAGCCACAATCATTGTCACAGCCGCAGTTGTTGAAGCTGCCGGAAAGCAGGATCAGAATGATGATCCACCACCAGTTGTTGCAGCCGCAATTGCCCCAATTACCCATTTTATGTTTCCTCCTTTATATTGTTGCTAGCCTTTCGGCCTTCGCTACGATATAGTACGCATTCCCGCCGAGATGTGTGCTTGCCCGGCGCTTTGTGCCGCGCAGGCAAAAGCAAGCGTTTTCTCTTGACAAAAAGGCTTCCTATGTTATGATATTCGTATTGTTTTTGCTCAAAAACGTGAACTAATTTTAGGAGGAATTCACATATGGCACGCTTTGGAATGGATAAAATCGTTGCCCTCTGTAAGAATCGGGGCTTTATTTTTGCAGGCTCCGAAATTTATGGCGGCCTTGCCAACACATGGGACTATGGCCCGTTGGGCGTGGAGTTGGAGAACAACGTTAAAAAGGCATGGTGGAAAAAGTTCGTTCAGGAAAGCCCCTACAACGTTGGGCTTGATTCCGCCATTCTGATGAACCCCCAGGTTTGGGTCGCTTCCGGCCACGTTGGCGGTTTTTCCGATCCGCTCATGGACTGCAAGGAATGCAAAGAACGCTTCCGCGCCGACAAGATCATCGAAGGCTGGGCCGAGGAAAACCACGTTACCCTGCCCAAGCCGGTGGACGCTTTCTCCCCGGAAGAGATGAAGGCCTATATCGACGAAAACGCTATCCCCTGCCCCTCCTGCGGCAAGCATAACTTTACCGACATCCGCAAATTCAACCTGATGTTCAAGACGTTCCAGGGCGTGACGGAAGATGCAAAAAATACGGTCTACCTTCGTCCCGAAACCGCGCAGGGCATCTTCGTGAACTTCCAGAATGTCCAGCGCTCCGCGCGCAAAAAGCTGCCGTTCGGCATCGCGCAAATCGGTAAATCCTTCCGCAACGAGATCACCCCGGGCAACTTCATCTTCCGCACCCGTGAGTTCGAGCAGATGGAGCTGGAATTCTTCTGCAAACCGGGCACGGAGCTCGAATGGTTCGCTTATTGGAAGGACTTCTGCCACCAGTGGCTGCTCAACCTGGGTATCCGCGAGGAAAACCTGCGGCTGCGCGACCATGAAAAGGAAGAGCTCAGCCATTACTCCAACGCCACCACCGACTTTGAATATGCCTTCCCCTTCACCGAATGGGGCGAGCTGTGGGGCGTTGCTTCCCGCACCAGTTTCGACCTGACGGCGCACCAGACCACCTCCGGCAAGGATATGACCTATTTTGACCAGGAGGACAACACGCGGTATATCCCCTATGTCATCGAGCCCTCTCTCGGCGTAGGCAGAATGGTGCTCGCGTTCCTGTGCGACGCTTACGATGAGGAGACCCTCGAAGGCGGCGATGTGCGCACCGTGCTGCACCTCCATCCCGCCCTTGCACCGTTCAAGGCCGCTGTTCTGCCGCTGCAAAAGAACAAGCTGGGCGCCAAGGCGAAAGAGGTATATGCGATGCTCGCGAAGCGCTTTATGGTGGATTATGACGAAACCGGCGCAATCGGCAAGCGCTATCGCCGCGAGGATGAGATCGGCACGCCGCTCTGCATCACCATCGACTTCGACACCCTCGAGGATGAGACCGTCACCGTGCGTGACCGCGACACCATGCAGCAGGTGCGCGTGCCCATCAGCGGCCTCGTCGAATACATCGACAAGGCGATCGATTTCTAAGCCGCCTTTTCCGAAAACATCAAAGCAAACGCCGCGCATTTTTCTGCGCGGCGTTCGTTGTTTTGGAGTTTGCTTCGCTATGCGTGCGGCGCACTTTCATACCAAGTGTCCAATGCCCGAATAGTTTCTGCTGCATCACCCTGGAGCAGATAGACCCGGTCATGGAAAAACACACGCCCATCGGATGTAATGGAAAACCGTTCAGCTTCGTCCGTTTCCGCTTGGCTGACTGAAATAGAATAGAAGTATTCCTGCTCTGCTACGACAGTATCATTGCGCCCTGTCCTTTGCACGCGCAGCGTCTTCAGGAGCGCAATCGCTTCTGCGCATTGTGTGCCGCTGAGCGCTTTCACTGCCCCATCCGCGCCACTTTTCTCAAGGAAGAGTTTCGTTATCTGGCCCGCCTTATCAATTCCGGTCAATTCCGCCATCGGCTTAGGAAGATAATATAGAATCAGGAACAATGCAAGGCAAAGCAACAGCACTACGGGGATCAATATCCTAAGTATATGGGGAATCTTCAGCTTATACTTATACTTCGTGGGAAACACGCTCCTTTTCCGACAAATTACCATGTGTAAAAAAGCATATTCTCAAGTAAAAGCATATCCGATATTAGTTTCTTTCGCAATCATTATTTATCGTGAGCACACCCGCGCAATGGGAGACACGTTGAAATCGCAGGCCGGTAAACGCCGGTTTAAAGTGTTCCGCAATAATGTATATCTCATCATCATCCCACATCTCTTCATGCCGCGTGCGGCAGGCTTCCTGTTCCGCTTCCGTCTCAAACGCAACATCCCCGATAACGAGTGAGCCGCCCGGCAAAAGCAGTGCAAGCAGCTCCCGCCAAAGCGTTTCCTTTTGCGGGTCTGTCAGGTGGTGCATCGCATATGTGCTGATGATCGTGCCGAACCGCTCGCCGCAAATTTTCTTCGGGAGGCCCTGCGTCAGATCCGCTCGGATCAGCCGGGCACCCGGCATCTTTTTCTGCGCAAGCGTACACATTCTCTCCGAAAAGTCGACGCCTGTGACCGCATAACCCTCCGCATACAACTTTGCCGTAAGCGCGCCGGTTCCAAAGCCAAGGTCGAGCACGGAAGTCTGCTTCTGCGCATGCACCGCACGATAAACGGCGTTCAGCACGTTTTTATAACCCGAAAACGGATATTCGTCCGATTCTTCGGACAGCTGCACGCTCCTGTCATACCCATCTGCCCAAAGGTCGAATCCTTTTTCATCCAGCATAAAGCCAATTCCTCCGCTACTCTTTCAGCAGCTTTCGCCGCTCCGGATAATCCGGCAGGACGCTCCCGATCAGCGCATAAAATGCCTTACCGTGGTTTTTATGCACGATGTGCGCAAGCTCATGAACAACGACATAATCCACTGCCTCCATCGGGTACTGCATGAGCCGCCAGGAAAAACAAAGCCCGTTCTTTGCGCTGCAGCTCCCAAAGCGTGTTTTTGCGGAAGTGATCTTGACCGATGTAGGTGCAAGGCCCATGATGCTGCCATAGTACGCCACGCGCGGTGGAATCGCCTCTTTTGCAAGCGCTTTTAAGCGCGCCTCTTCTGCGGCATCCGGCGCGGGGTGCGCCGCCTCTCGCTGCTTTTGCAGCGCAACATGCGCGTCGATCCACTCCCGCTGCGCGGAAAGAAAGCGCAAAATCTCCCGCTCCGGCATACGCAAAGGCGCGCGGACGATCACCTCGCCCGCGCGCGTCACCTCAACAGCAAGCGTTTTGCGTTTGCTGCGCTTGAGGAGATATCCTTCCGGGATGCGGCTCACTGCCGGATCCTCCCGCCGTAGTTTTTCTCAAGGATCTTTGCAACGGAAACCGCAAGTGCGCTGATCTCGTCCTCATCCTGCCCTTCAAGCATGATACGGATAAGCGGCTCCGTGCCGGATGCGCGCACAAGCACGCGGCCCGCTTCACCAAGCTTCGCTTCGATCTCGCGGATGCGCTGCCACATCTCTTCATCCTGCATGGCAGCCTGCTTGCTGCTGTTTTCCACAAGCACGTTCACGAGAACCTGCGGGAAGATCGGCACATCCGCCGCCAGGCGGGACATGCGTTTTCCGCTCGCACGGAGCACGTTCAAAACCTGAATCGCGGTCAGCATACCGTCACCCGTGGTGTTACGGTCAAGAAAGATCACATGGCCGGACTGTTCGCCGCCGAGCACGAACCCGCCTTCGCGCATGCGTTCCATCACGTAACGGTCGCCAACGGCCGTTTCCTCCACATGAATACCAAGCTCACGCATGCGTTTTTTCAAGCCCAGGTTGGACATAACGGTCACAACAAGCGTATCGTTTTTGAGCGTATCTGCCGCATGCATCGCACGGCCGCAAATGCCAAGGATGCGATCTCCATCCACAAGGTTGCCGAGCTCATCGCACGCGATAACGCGGTCCGCATCGCCGTCAAAAGCAAAACCTGCGTCCGCCGCGCATTCGACGACCAGCTCCTGCAAAGCCTCCGGGTGTGTTGAGCCGCAGCGCGCGTTGATGTTGTAGCCGTCCGGCTCATCGCTGCGGGCGATCACCTCCGCACCAAGCGCGCGGAACACATCCTCCGCAATGCCCGCAGATGCGCCGTTTGCGCAGTCAAGCGCAATGCGCAGGCCGTCAAAGCGCGTTTCCGCCGTGCTGCAAAGGAAGGCCTTGTATTCATCCGCTGCGCGGCGCGCCTCGATGGCATGCCCGACTTCGACGCCTGTGGGATGAGGCAGCTCCTCCTTCTCGCGGATCAGACGTTCGATCTCATCTTCCAATGCATCGGAAAGTTTGAATCCGTTCCCATCGAACCACTTAATGCCGTTGTACTCCATCGTGTTGTGGGAAGCGCTGATCATCACTGCAGCGTCCGCTTCATACAGCCGCACAAGATAGGCCAATGCAGGCGTTGGAATCACGCCAACGTTGAGTACCTCACCACCGACAGAGCAAATACCGGCCGTAAGTGCAGCGACCAGCATGTCACCGGAGCGCCGTGTATCCGCACCCACGAGAATGCGCGGGTTATGCACCTCGTTTGTAAGCACATACGCCCCAGCAGCGCCGATCTGCATTGCCAATTCACAGGAAAGCTCCGCGTTTGCAATGCCGCGCACACCATCCGTTCCAAACAGTCTTGCCATAATCCCCCTCCAGACAATAAAAGTTTAGGATTCATTCCCCTTTTTGCATGAGGTATTCCACAGCGGAAGTCGCGGCAACTGCGCCGTCCGCCGCAGCTGTTATGACCTGCCGCAGCGGCGTCACGCGCACGTCCCCCGCCGCATAAACACCGGGAAGTGAAGTGCCCATCTGCGCATCGGTTTTAATATAGCCGTTTTCATCGCAGCAAAGCAGCTCCCGCACAAGGGCGGAACGCGGCATTGTGCCGACCGCCACAAACACGCCTTTCACGGCAAGGACATGCGCTTCTTCTGTTTTTTTATTCTTTATGCGGAGGCCTTCCACCGCATCACCGCCGAGGATCTCCTCCGGAACGCAATCCAGAATGAACTCGATGTTTTCCGTTTGCCGCGCGGCATCCTGCAAGACCTGTGCAGCCCGCAAAGTATCCCGCCGGTGCACAACATAGACCCGTTCCGCAAAGCGGGAAAGATACAGCGCATCGGAAACCGCGGTGTCTCCTCCGCCGATAACCGCGACAGGCATACCTCGGAAAAACGCGCCGTCGCAGGTGGCGCAGTAGGAAACGCCTGTACCCATCTGTTCCACTTCGCCCGGGATCCCAAGCAAACGCGGTTCAGCGCCCGTGGCAAGGATCACCGCGCGCGCGAAAAATTCCTTTTTGCCGCAGCCGATACGCTTCACATTCTCTGTAAGCGCAAGTTCACGAACGCTGGCGTATTTCATTTCAAGCCCAAAGCGCGTTGCCTGCCGCTCCATTTTAGCAGCAAGGGAAAACCCGTCGATGCCTTCTTCAAAGCCGGGATAGTTTTCCACATTATGCGTTTTGGTGATCTGGCCGCCTGCCGTCAGTTCTTCGATCAAAATGGCGCTGCGCCCTGCGCGCGCGGCATAAAGGCCTGCTGCAAGCCCGGCAGGGCCGCCGCCAATGATCGCAACATCATAAATCTTGTTTGCATTCTGTTCCATGATCTTATTTTACCACAAGGACACCCTTCAATCCATATTCTCAACAAAATCGATCATCTGGCGAAGGCTCGTGATCGTCCACCTGCCGCCCGCCTGCCGTTTCTGTCGATCAAAAAGGACGTAAAGCCCTGCTCCAGCGCGCCGTCGGCCTCCGGCTTGTAGTCATCCACATACTGGCTTTCTTCTGCGGGTTGAAACAAGTCAGCGTATTGTCCCGGTCGAAAAAACGGCTTTGTAGCGCATATCCCCTCCTGTCATCCGCTTTGGAATAAAAAACAGCCCCCAAAGGAAACCAATGGGGGCAGCATTGCGAAAACAGTTTGTTAACGCTTGGAGAACTGCGGTGCGCGACGGGCTGCTTTGAGACCGTACTCGAGCAAAATCTATCGCCAAATCCCTTGATTTTACTGGGCTTCTGGCCTCTCAGCCTTTGGGTTAGCCCCTCTGTTAACTAAGCTGCTGAAAAGCAAAATCCGGCATCCCATATTCACTTTATACCCGAGAAACTCAATCCCAAGGGAACGTGATTTTTACTGTGCTCCAAGCATTCCGGACGCTTGAGTAACCCAAATGGCCCCAGTCTTATTTCTGTTTAGTTGTCATCGATACCGGAGATCCCAGGCTCCGGTATCGATTATTCTAATGCATTGTTGACTACAGCACTCAGCTCTTCGGGCTTATTATACTTGACCTTTGCGTAAATGTCCATTGTAACCTTGCTGTTCTTATGCCCTGCAAGGTGCTGGACTGTTTTGGGATCCACTCCGGCGTGAATCAGGTTCGTGATATACGTGTGGCGAAGCAGGTGCGGTGTTACCGGGAAATCAATGGTATAGACTATACTCGGCTTGTTCCGGCACTGCTGCCCGAGCTCCAGAGTGACCTTCTTCTTGATGGACTGTCCGTTCACGTATTTGTAGAGCGTCCTTTCTCCTGTGCTGCGGACCTTGATATAGTTCCAGATCCGGACGAACTGTGAATAGGAAAGGGGCTGGCCTTCGCTGTCTGCAATCACGTAATCTGATATCGTCTTTGCCCTCTCTTCGCGGAGGCAGTCCACAAGAACCTTCGGGATGGGGACATCCCTTCTGGCAGACTTCGTTTTCAGCTCGGTATTGATCACCGGCCTGTTGCTTTCCTCATGCCATGCCCTTCTCACGGAAAGGTAGGGTGTTGGAGCATCGAGGAACACGCAGTCCCACTGAAGGGCGAGAATCTCCTCGCGGCGCAGCCCGGAATACAGGCCTATCATAACGAACACATAAGGCGGAAGGTCCCGGATCGTATCCAGAAGCGTTTTGACCTGAGCGTCGGTCAAAGGCTCCTTTTCCTTCTTGGGCGTCCCACCTTTCGCATTCAGCTTTTTCGTGGGATTATCCTCGATCAGGTTGCTGTACTCAGCAGAGTAGAAAATGCTCTTGAGCAGCATATTCACAGTACTGTAAACAGCCTCGGATTTCTTCGAGACCGACACCATGGCCAGCTTGATGTCATCAGCCGTGACTTCAGACATATACATATCGCCAAGCGGTTCGATTATGTATTTCCTCGCAGCGTAGGTATAGCCTTCCAGCGTCGTGGGCTGAATATGGGCAGACTGCATGACCAGCCATTTCTCAGTGTATTCGGCAACGGTTGGATTGTACTTGTGGAATCTGGCGTCTTCAATCACGCCCTTGGCCATAGCGAGCTTAACAACCAGCTCTTTCTCCGTTCTGGCATACAGGCTGACACGCTTGCCGTCTGCATCTTTGATGCGGGTCCTGTAATACGGGATCCCCTTGATCATCACCCTTGAGAAGGTGGGCTGGGCTACTTGTTTGTTTTCCATTGTATGTTCCTCCTTGGTAGATTCTATCCAGTATGGATTGATTACATTTTCTTGTGACGCTTGGGCTTTCGCAAGGATGTCACCCTTACGTATAAAGAAAGAGCGAGGATCCTGGGCTTGTCCCCGATCCCCGCTCTGATTTCTCTGGTTTTGAATTACTCATTCCACATGGCAAAGGCATCCGCGAGTGCCGGCGCAACATCCTCCGGCCTGTTGTATTTTGCTTTCGCGTAAATGTCCATCGTGATCTTACTGTTTTCATGACCGGCCAGATATTGAGCCGTCTTCGGATCTACGCCGGCAGCGATCAGGTTAGTAATGTAGGTGTGTCGCAGCTGATGAGGAGTCACCTCAAAGTCCAGGACATACTGGACCTTACCGTTGTTCTTTGCCATTGCACCCAGTTCGGGATAGAGCATATACTTCACATACTTTCCACCGACCTTCTTTTTTGCAATCCTGGGTTTTGCCGTCCGGACAATAATGAACCGCCAGAGGTTCTTGAACTGTGAATACGACAAAGGGCCCCCGTCATCGTTGGCGATGACATACTCCGAGGTGGATGCTGCCTTGGCTTCTCTGAGACATTCAGCCAGCCGGTCTGGAATGGCAATGTCTCTTCGAGCTGCTTTCGTCTTCAGTTCCGTCATGATGATTGGTCGGTTACTCTCTGTATGCCAAGCTCTGCGTACCAGCAGGTAAGGCGTTTCCGTATCCAGAAAAACGCAGTCCCATTTGAGCGCCAGGATCTCTTCCCGGCGAAGGCCGGCATACAGGCCTATCATAATCAAGGCCCTCATAACCACACGAACAGTTTGCCGTCCGTTCATGCTGGGTATCGCCATAGCTTACCCAATCGCCATAAGTGAGACTGTGCGCTTCAGAGGAGGTTGTACTGTGACCGCACAAAGAGCAGGTTTTGATGACATTATGCGTTGTGTCAGAGACGCTTTCATAGGTGGTTTTGTAGGAGTGATAGGAGTAAACATTACACGGATACCCGCAGGCACATTCTTCTTCTCGCATATGAAACTTCTCATCGGAGTATTTATAGTCGCTGACTCCGTAAAGACTGTGCTCTTCGTATTCCGTCGTACTATACCCGCAAGAGCAACTGACCTTACGCTCGTGCTTTGTGGAGTAGTATTCACCCTCGGATACCGTCCAGTTGCCATACGTCAAAGAATGGTTAGCATACTCGGTGGTGCTGTATCCGCAAGAGCAGCTAACAGTACGCTTGTGCTGGGTTGCATCATATGAAGTCCAGGAACCATACGACAGTGAATGGCTTGCATATTCATAGGTGCTGTAATCACACAGGGTACAGCTTTTAGTTCTGCGATGCTGCGCGGAAGAGTAGTTGGACCAAGAACCGTAGGAATAGGTGTGATTTTGCTTTGAGGTTGAACCTACATAGCTACTGCAGGTGGAACAGTACGATCCATACTGATGCTGTGTATCGCTATAGTTGGTGTATTTTGTGGTCTTGGAGTGATTGCCATAGGAATATGATGTCTCACCGCAATCATTACAGGTAGCAGAGCGCCTGTGTCGGGTACTGCTATAATACTGCCATGATCCATACGAATACGTTCCGTGGCTTGTGCCAGAGTCCATTAGCTGATCGCAGTCGCGGCAATATTCGTACCAATCGCATCCGGACCATTCCGTGTAGGTGGAGCCGTGGCTTGTTCCCGAACTGATATACTCACCACAGTTAGAGCAATACTCATAGTAGGTACAGCCGGACCAAGAATAATAGGTGGAAGTATGGTAGCAAATCGAGGTGTCATAACTTGAGTTGTAGTATCCGCAGTCACTGCAGTAACCATTGCTGCTAAAGGAATGTGCATCCTGCGAAAGTAAGAATTGCGCAGAGCAATTAGTACAACAAACTATTGTATTATGCTTGCTGGAATTGAGAACTGTGTAACTGTAATACCAGTCGCAGCTTGAACAAGAACAGTCGCTCAAATAACATCCTGAAAGAGTCATAATACCGTATGCATCCGTCAGGTGAATTACACGATTATCCGCAGCCCAATTATATATGGCAATGTTCAAAACGGCATTCTGCTGTTCTGTGACTACTCGCAGAGAGGTTTGCGTAGTGGACGGAGTGTAAAATGCACCAGGCACGATCTTAAAATTGTCCGCGTCATAATAGTAGAACATCAGAGTTGTCAGGTTTGGACAATCCGCAAACGCCCTCGTGCCAATCACCGGAGTGGTGTAAGGAATCTCAGCCATCGTCAGTGCAGAACAACCGTCAAACCAATATGCGATATTGGAGATCGAAAGCGCATCCATATCATAAAACCAGACTTCTGTGATCTGATTACGATATGCGATCCACGGCTGATCATCAGCGGAAGTGAACTCTGCGCAGTCGCCGCTTCCGGAAATGGTAAGCCGTCCGGTGGAACTATCATAAGACCACTCTACAGAGCTTTCTTTGATATAACCGGAGGTGGTATCTTCGGCTGTTTCCGTTTCCGTAGCAGCCTCAGTGGTTTCTTCTGCGACTTCGGTCACTTCTGTATCAGAAGCAATTTCATAGGTCTCTGCGGCAAGTTCTGAGACAACGGCTTCATCTTCGGCGGCAACGATTGTTTCAACGGATTCCTCGTGGCTGCATTCTCCGGTGTGGACATGGATTTCGTCGGTCGCTTCTGCTGCCAATGCGCCCGTTGGGAGCATTGTGAATGCTAACAGGAACACCAGCAGCAAAGAAGTAACGCGACGCGAAAAGAGGTTTTTTATCTTCATACGCCCTCCTTAATCAGCGATAGAAATTGTGATTACCACATTGGCGGCATTTACGTTATCTGCATTGGGTGCGTCGCCGGAAATCTTCGCATAGTAGGTCAGAAGCTGGCTCTCACCGGCACCGATCACAGGAAACGCAGAGCTTGTGATATTGAGCTTGCCCGCAGTTACAGTAGGGCAGCCGTTGATCTTCAAAGCAATCGTTTTGTTGCCGGAGAAATTAGTATAATTACCTACCTTATACGCTCCGTCTGTCACTGAGATGTTTGTGACCTGAATCGCTCCGGATTTGGAGTTGTTGATGATCCTGGCATTATCAGCTACAACAACCGTTCCATTGATTACATACACAGGGAGCGATGCGGGGACGGTTACATTCACCGCACGATACTCGTTTGCTACGGTCAGAGTAACAGGAACAGTCGCTGTAGTTTCAGATGCAGCAAATGCGGTGGTTCCGAGAGAAAGCACAAGCATCAATGCAAGGACAACAGCCGTGATAGATTTATGCTTCATATAGCTTTCCTTTCTGCAGGGAAAGGCGGCTCATGAGAGCCGCCATCCTGCGATATTGGGTTTGTTTAATTAGGCTGCGGTATCCCACTCGATGACGAACACGACGTTAGCAACAGTTGCATTGGTAACGGCACTGGACAGAGGAGTTACGATAGCTGCATAGTCGATGGTAGCGGTGTTGCGGGTGGTATCACCGACACCGGTCATATAGCAACCATCAATGGGGGCGGTGATCAGCTGCTGAGTGGCGTTATCATTGGAAGTTGCAACCTGCTGACCGCCGCCGATGGCAATTGCGAAACCGAGCTTGTTGGAATCGACCTTCTCACCGGCGAGGATGGACTTATCGCCAAACTTGGTCAGGTTCCAATCGGAAGCAGCAGAAATGGTAACGGACTTCACACGGACAGCGCCGTAGGAGTTGTTGACGATCTTGCAGTTGTCTGCGGTCACAACAACACCATCTTCGGACATTGCCATGGGGAGCACAGTAGGAACGACAACGGACATCTTGGTGGGAGTTACAGTGCCGGGAGTGTCGGGAATACCGTCACCATCGGTATCAACGAGACCATCGTTAGTGGTGGTCAGGTTGACGGGGGTGTTGCCCTCGCCACCGGAGGTGTCAACCTCCGCCGCAAAAGCGTTCACAGAGAGGGCACACATCATGCAGAGGGCAAGGCACAGAGCGATGATCTTGGAAGCGGGTTTGTTCATGGTTTTGGTCATAATTTTTCTCCTTTTCTGCCATTAGGCTATGAAATGATTTATAGGAAAAGGGCGACTTTCGCCGCCCCACATCCACGTTATTGATTTACTTACGCTGCGGTATCCCACTCAATGACAAACACCACATTCGCAATGTTAGCGTTGGTCACAGCGGTGGAAAGAGGAGTAACGATAGCCGCATACTCCACATCAACAGCATTGCCGGAAGTGTTACCAACACCACTCATATAACAGCCTGCGATGGGTGCAGAGATGAGCATCTGAGTGGAGACATCGGATGCATCGGTCGCAACCTGAGAGCCTCCGCCGATGGACATTGCAAAGCCGAGCTTGTTGGAATCGACCTTTTCGCTGGCAAGCGTGGACTTGTCACCGAAGGCGGTAAGCCTCCAGCCGTTTGCGGTAGAGATTGTAACGGACTTCACGCGGACTGCGCCGTAAGAGTAGTTCACAATCTGGCAGTTATCTGCGGTGGTCACATCACCGGACTGGCTCATCGCCATAGGAAGTGCAGTAGGAACAGTTACGGACATCGCAGTTGCGGAAGGGGTACCGTCAATGGAGCCGTCCTCAGTGGAGCTGAGATAGACGGGAGTGGAGCCGGAGCCGCCGTCAGTATCGACTTCGGCAGCAAACGCGGATACGGACATGGCACAAACCATGCAGAGAGCAAGTGCAAGGGACATAAACTTCTTCATACAGAAATTCTCCTTTGAAATGAAAGATTTATATCATGCCTCATTCAAGGACAGTGATATTGATAATGGCACCGGCACAGCCAAGGTAATTGCCGGTATTGGGATCGACATTGTAGAACATGGCGGTACACTCATAAGTACCTGCATCGAGATCCACGGAAAGCTTGGCAGTTTCGATTTTACTGCCAACAGGAATGGCACCGGACTTATACACAACTTCGTTGGTGTCGTTCCGGGTGATCTCTACGACCTGGGGATAACGGTTAATACTTTCGTTGACGATCATCAGATTACCGGCAGAAGTGCCGTTAGCAAAGTTGGGAGAGGTGTTCATGCTGATGTTAATCATGCCTTCCTCAACTTTCTCATTCAGATTCTCAACGATTTTGTCGGTGTCGGCTTCGTCCCAGCCGCCCTCAACAGCACCGTCATCGTAAACGATACCGGGACCAGTGGTATCATCTGGTGTCTCTATGGGCTTACCTCCATCACATCCACGGAGCAAACCGAGGATAATGGCGATGACAAGCAGCACACCGATGACGATGCCCATGGTCTTCTTGAACTTTGCATTGTCGTTTTTCTTGTTACCCTTGTTGGGATATTTGGACTGATTCATTTTGATCTCCTTCTGCCTTTATCGGCGTTATATTTGTCTTGGGTGTTTTGATAGACGGCAGCACAGCTAAGGCGGTACTACCAAACGGTGAAGATATGCGAACAATCTGTTGACCTCCTTTCCGGGCATAAGAAAAGCTCCCACGATTACCTTTCGTGGGAGCTTCCTCCATATAGATCATGCTGAACCAGCGCTGAGTAGTAATTGCTGATAGTAGTTGGAGCATTATACAGCGTAGCCAGCAGATACTGCTTGATGCTTCGTATTATCGTGGTGTTCTCTTTAAGACAAATGGATGCCACCGTAAATGTTGATGGCATTACTCATGGATAAGCTTCTTTTCTCAGCGCTCATTCTGGCGTTGTCTCTTTTTTTGCCACTGTTCAAGCAACTTAATAATCGTATTCTGCATCTGTATGGGGGTGTAGTTCCTTGGGAAATATTTTCGCAATACGTCAGTGCGCAAAGTAACGCGATCCAATTCGTCTTTCTTCTCCTCGGACATAATAGAATACATTGCCTCCTGAGTGCATTTGCCCTCGCGACTGAGTTTTTTGAGGCGCTGAGCTTGGGAAAGGGAAGGCGTGTTTTGTGAATAGTCCATGGCATCGAGAAACTGTTTTTGTTCCTCGTGGCTGAGAAATGAAAGCTCCACAGCGGGACTAAAGGCAACCTCACCACTCTCAACTTTTTCTTGCACCTCCGGGATAAGCTCGGTAAGACGAATAAAACGCTGTACCTGAGAACGGCTTGCTCCGGCATCATTTGCGACAATGCTAACTGCCCAAGAAGACTTCTCCCCAATTTGGGGAGAAGTCGCATCCCCCTGTACTTCAATACGTTTTCCTTGGTGCTTCAAGGCTTCGAGTTTCATTTTGTATGCCTGTGCTCTCTCCATAGGCGTGATGGTTTCTCGTTGCAGATTACTGTCCACCATGAGAATAACGGCTTCATCGTCGGATAGATTTCGCACAATGGCGGGAATGGTATCTAACCCCGCCAACTCTGCTGCGTGTTGTCTTCTATGACCGGCTACCATTTCGTAGCCGCCTTCTGGAACAGGACGAATTATTGTAGGATTGAGCACTCCAGCCTGCTTAATGCTTTCTACTGTCTGCTGCATCAGCTCGTCATCCAGGACTTTGAATGGGTGGTTTTTGAATGGTCGGATCTCTGATATCGGTATCTGCTGTACTTGTTCTTTAATTTCCTCTTTTGTCAAATAAATCATCTCCTTAAATGCAGAAAGCCGCAGGCAAATGCCTACGGCTTAAATCTTATTTTCTGCCATATCATGGTTTACAAGGCTTCGGTAGTAGTTATCGATGGTTAAGGGTGCGTTATACAGGGTTGCTAAAAGATACTGCCGCATATTACGAATGCGGGTCGTATTCTCTTTTAGGCCATCGAGAATGAATTTGATGTGTTCACTATCGAGCTTCAGAAATTGGTTTTTCACAACATCGATAGGTTTATCATCACCAGAAATGCGGACAGTGGACTTTGTTGTACAAACCGTATCCACTATGATTTCTAATATTTCTTTGAGAGTTTCACGCTCGAACGGATAGTCCTCCAGAATGATGTCGTAAGAGATATTCTCCATGATAATCTCTCTGTATTCTTCTCTGGAAATCACTTCGTTTCTTTTCGGTTCCCGATAGTGATTCTCACTGAACGAAGTGAAGAGAAGAGAATCAGTATCACTAAAATCAGTATCATTTGGATCAGTATTACTACCTCGTGATTTTAACGATTCTTGATCTGTGATTATCACTTCTCCTGAATCGTGATTTTCACGTTTCTTGAATCGTGACTCCGAAGAAGCAATAAAGTTCTTTACATAGATCAGATTTGGCTTGCCAAGACCTTGCCGCTTTCGCTCTATAAGGCCACATTTCTTTTCAAGCTCGAAAAGGAGCTTCCCGGCTTTTTGGTCAGCACAGCCCATTGCATCCATGATGTCCTCTATGGTGAAAATGATATATACCTTTCCGTCTTTATCCTGCCAGCCGTTTTTCGCTGACAGGTTCATTCGATCAAGCAGAAGCCCGTACAGAATTTTTGCTTCTGCGGAAATTGTCTTGAAGCGTTCATTTATGAATAGCATTTTAGGTATTCGGTAAAATGAAAACTGCTCGGATTCTGCTCCATAGAAGTAATCATACATTGTCTTTGCCACGCTCCTTCAGCAGCCCGAAAGAGCGCATGATCTCTTTGGTACACCAACCAAGGCAAGGAGAGTCCCGACCATAAGGACAGTCAGTACACTCAGAAACAGGCAGCTTCTCGGCCACTACCGTTTCATAGTGAATTTCAACACTGTTGCGCCTTGCCGGTTTTTGCGGTACAGGACAACAACAACCATCCTCATAAGTACATCCTTTTCTCTTACCTTTCCAGTAGAGACAATACCTGCAACAATACACATTGTAGCTCCACGACTTACCATATGCTTTCACTTTGACACCTCCTCTTGCCTGCGTTGTGGCATAAAAAAAGCGCACTTGCCAACCGATTAGTGTTTCGGTAACAAGTGCGCTATGTATGATAAACTTCTTCTAGTTATGTCAGATTAGGACAAATTGATATAAACCTCTCAAATGAATAACCATGCAAAATACAGACGCGAAAAAGCCCATAATAAGATCGGCATTGTCGCGGTTCAGAGGCCAAAAGTTGCCCCATTTTTTAACTCAAAAGTCATTCAAAACGGATGGTTGCCCCATTTTTAACTCAAAAAAACAGGGTCAAAAGTGGTTAAACTAGGACAAAATCAGTCAAACTGCAACAGAGTGTTTTATATAAGAAAACCCCGGAAAACCTTGATTTTCCGGGGTTTTTGAAGCGATTTGATTGTAAAAACCAGTTCTGTTAACGCTTGGAGAACTGGGGTGCGCGGCGGGCTGCCTTGAGGCCGTACTTCTTCCTTTCCTTCATCCTCGGGTCGCGCGTGAGGAATCCGGCTTTCTTGAGGGCACCGCGCAGCTCAGGATCTGCAACGATGAGCGCACGGGCGATGCCGTGACGGATCGCACCGGCCTGACCGGTATAACCACCGCCGTAAACGTTGACGTTCACGTCGAACTTGGAGAGCGTGTCGGTGAGAACCATCGGCGCGCGGACGATCATCTTGAGGGTTTCGTAACCGAAATAATCCTCGATGTCGCGCTTGTTGATGGTGATATTGCCGCTGCCGGGGAGCAGACGAACGCGGGCGACCGACTTTTTACGCCTGCCGGTTCCGAGATACTGGGTAACTGTTGCCATGTTTCGTTTCTCCTTCCCGCTTATTTGAGCACGAGCGTTTCGGGCATCTGGGCAGCATTCTTGTGCTCAGGGCCGGCATAAATGCGGACCTTCTTGAGCATCTGGCGGCCGAGGGGGCCCTTGGGCATCATGCGGCGAATCGCTTCATAGACGGCAAATTCCGGCTTGTTGTTGAGAAGATCGCGGTAAGTGGTCTCCTTCAATCCTCCGGGATAACCGGTGTGATGCTGGTACTTTTTCTGATCGAGCTTGCGGCCGGTCATCGTGACCTTGCCAGCGTTGATAATGATGACATGGTCGCCGGTGTCGCAATGCGGCGTATATATCGGCTTATGTTTTCCGCGAAGGATAGCGGCTACTTGGGAAGCGAGACGGCCGAGCACCATTCCGTCAGCATCCACAACATACCACTTACGTTCGACGGTCTCGCCTTTTGCCATATAGGTTTTCATGGCGCGTCCTCCTAATGGTAAATGTATTTATTTGGGCGTGTTGTGCGCGGTTTGACGCTTCGCTGCCGGGGCTAGTGGCCGCAAATCACCGATCCTAGCAAACACACATTTGTTATTTTACCCAAGCCCTGCCCCCATGTCAAGGGAATTTTCAGCATTTTCAGGGGTTTTTTCAAGTTTTTTCTCCGCGGTTTCCCGCTTTACCGCATATCCGGGAAACCGGCCTGGCGCAGCGCCTCATAGAGCACGATCGCCACCGAATTGGAAAGGTTCAGCGAGCGGCGGTCATTCAGCATGGGAATGCGCACAGCATCCGCCGCACGGCGCGTGAGCAGCGCTTCCCCAAGCCCCGCCGTTTCCTTGCCGAACACAAGAAAGTCGCCGTCCCGGTATTCCGCCTCCGCATAGTTGCGCACAGCATGCGTGGAAGCAAGAAAAAACCGCGCGCCCGGGTGCGCCGCCTCCACTTCCTCAAACGAATCGTAATACGTCACGTTGAGGTATTTCCAGTAATCGAGCCCGGCGCGCTTAAGGTGCTTGTCATCGGTTGAAAATCCAAGCGGGCGCACGAGATGCAGCGCAGCACCGGTCACGGCGCAGGTGCGGGAAATGTTGCCGGTGTTTTCCGGGATCTCCGGCTCAACGAGCACGATGTTGAACATGGGCGGCTGTTCCTTTCGTTTTTCTGGCCTTCATCATTTTATCATGCTCTCCCGCCGCGTCAAGCGATTTCTGCCTTTACCGGCGGGAGCGCATTTTTCTTTCGTTAATGCCTAATCCTCAAAGTTTGCGCGGAACCGCAGCGCGCCATGCCGGAGCATCGTTTTACCGCGCGCAAGCACGGTGTCGATGGAAAGCGCATCATCGAGAAGGATCAGGTCGGCATCGCTGCCGGGCGCAATGCAGCCCTTTTGCGGATAAAGCCCAAGCGCCTTTGCAACGTTTCTCGTGCAGGGAGCAATAGCTTCTTCAAGCGGCAGCCCTTTATCCAGCACAAGGCTCTTTACCACCCCGTGCAGATTATCGATGCGGCCTGCGCCAATGCCGACCATTTCCTTCTTTTCGTTCCATATGGGGAAGCTTCCGTTGCCATCCGTGCTCATCGTAACAAGCCCTTCTGGCGCCCGTTCCAGCGCCCGCGCAACGATCTCCGCAGTTTCCGCATGTTCATTGCCGCAGGTGAAGTCCGCATAGCCGCCCATGTTTGCCCAGCGCATCGCAGCCTCAAACTTGCCGCCAAGGTGCGTCGGGCGAAGGTTGAAGATCGGAATCTCCGTCGTCTCCACGATGTCAAACAACATGTCGAGCTCGGCTTTGCCGCTGCCCGTATGCAGATGCGTAATGCCCGGCTTTCCGGAGAGGATACCCGCCTGCCGTGCCTGCGAAGCAAGCCAGACAAGATCGCGCTTCTCCATGTTCATGCTGCGGTGATCGGAAATCGCGATCTTTACCCCGATGCATTCCCGGATCATCACAATATCCTTCTTGACGCTGCCAGTCACCGTAGGCGAAGGGAACTCGTACGCGCCCGTCAGGCAAAATGCCGTAAGCCCGATCTCGTTGAACGCTTTTGTTTTCGCAACGAGGCTTTCCACGCTGCGGGTCGTACCATCCGTGCCAAGCAGGCCCACTAGCGTCGTCACGCCCGCGCGCACGGGCGCGCTTGCCTTGAGCGGCGGCACCTGATTCGCGAAGCCGCCTTCCCCACCGCCGCCCGTGATGTGGGCATGCTGATCCAGGTAGCCTGGGATGCAGCGCATCCCTTCCGCGTCGATGATCTCCATCCCGGGGAACGAGCAGTCGATCTTTCGCGCTACCGTTTCGATCTTTTCTCCAGCAATGAGCAGTTCCGCATCGCGCCAGGCGCCATCCTGAAAAACGCGCGTGTTTTTCACCAGTGTGATCATATGGTTTCTCCTTTGCATTTTGAAGGCTGGGTCTTCGTTTTCTAAGCCCAGCCTGTTTTTTACTTTCCCGCCGTGCATTTGAGGCACGGCTCAATAGAAGCTGCGGAAGAAGGCGTTGTTGCCATATGTGGCATAGTATTCTCTTTTATCTCCCCAGCTCGTCCCACGGCTGGCAGCGCGGAAAAAGAGCACATCCTCCGGAAGGAAGGTGTCGCCATCGATGAAAATCTGCTTCACCGCTTCAATCGTTTTTTCTACCGGCTTAACGGAGCGGATCTCATCCTCATCGTTCGCTACCGTATACTGGTTCTTCTGGAAGATGATCCCCTCAATGGTACTCGGGTACTGCGGGGAAAGGTAGCGGTTATAGATCGTATTTGCAACTGCGGCGCGCGCTTCCACGGAAGTGCCCTTTGCCTCCTCCTGCACCACCTGTGCAATCAAAAGCAGTTCTGCTGCCGTAAAGCGCTTCGTGTCCGAAAAATAATCGTAGGGATTCGCCCAGGAAGAATTCCCGCCGGATGGGCTTGCGGCAGTCGTCGGCTTCGGCGTAGCTTCTGCTGTTGCGCTCGGTTTCGGTGTCGCGGTCGGCTTTGGCGTAGGCGTTGGCGGAGCGCCGAACTCCACAAATTCTGCCGAGATGAAACCCTTCTTGCTCCCATACTCCACGCGGTACCAATCGCCGGAACTTCCCGTAACGGTGATTTTCTCGTTCCGGCCAAGTTCCGTGATAATGTCGTATTTTGTGCCGGGGCCTTCACGCAGGTTTGCACTGCCCGCGCTCACATAAGCAGCCTTATCGTCCATGGACTTCACAGCAAAGCTCGGCTTCGGCGTTGGCGCAGTTCCATATTCCACAAACTCCGCAAGCACGAAACCCGTTTCATCCTCCGTCTGCACGCGGTACCATTCTCCCACTTTCCCCGTAACAATGAGCGGCTCAAGCTCAAGCAGTTCCTCCAGAATGGGATACTCTGTACCGGGGCCCTCGCGCAGGTTCGCACTGCCCGCATTGAGATACGCCTTTTTATCATCCACCGGTTCCACGGTATACGGCAAAGGCGACGGCGTTGCTTCCGCTTCTGGAGGCTCTGTGCCTTCAGGCGTTTCCGCAGGGAAAAGCTCCGGGGAGGATGTTGGCGTAAGCTCGTCCCCATCGCCCGGCAAAAGCACCGGATCCTCTGCGTCCGGCGTGCCCTCCGGCTGCGTGGAAAGCGGCTCTTCCGCAGGCGGCGCAGGCGTCTCTGAGGGCAGCATAATATCCATGCCCTCCTCTGCACAGAGCACAACGTTCGCCGTCGCTGCAACCTCCGCACATCCTGCCGCGCACAGCAGTAAAAGCGTTATCAAAATGCAAAGCGTTCGTCTCATTGCGGTTGGGTCAGAGGATGAATTTCTCAAGATCCTCCCCGTCGAACTCGTCCGACAGATGCTCCTTTACATAGTTTTCATCCACAACGACCTTGATGAGCGGGTGCTCACCGCTGGCGTTGAAGGAAATATCATCCAAAACGGTCTCCATGATGGTATGCAGCCTGCGCGCGCCGATGTTCTCGCTGCTTTCGTTAGCACGGTGCGCATAATGCGCAATGGCAGAGAGCGCATCATCCGTGAACTGCAAAGCGATGTTATCCGTTTCAAGCAGCGCGGCATATTGCTTCGTGATGGCGTGCTCGGGCTGGGAAAGGATGCGTTTGTAGTCCTCCTCCGTGAGCGGAGCAAGCTTCACGCGGATTGGGAAGCGCCCCTGCAATTCCGGAATAAGGTCAGATACCTTGGAAACGTGAAACGCTCCCGCAGCGATAAAGAGGATAAAGTCCGTCTTCACCGGGCCATATTTCGTGTTCACCGTGCAGCCTTCCACGATGGGAAGAATGTCCCGCTGCACACCCTCGCGGGAAACATCCGGCCCCGAGCCGTGCTGTGCGCCCGCGATCTTGTCGATCTCATCGATGAAAATGATGCCGTCCTGCTCCGCCTTTTCTATGGCCTCGCGGATCACATCGTCCATGTCGATCAGCTTTTCGGATTCCTCCTGTATCAGGATGCGCCGTGCTTCGCGCACTTTGACGCGGCGGTGCTTCTTCTGTTTCGGAATGAGCCCGCCCATCATTTCATTCAGGTTGATGTCAATTCCAAGGGCAAGCATGGCGTCGCTTCCCGTGCTGTTCTGTTCGACTTCGACCTCAACAAGTTCTTCTTCCAACTGCCCTGCACGGAGCTGTGCGGCGACTTCCTCCCGCCGTGTGCGGTGCTGTGCCTTTTCTTCCTCCGTCTCGGCCGGTTCGCTGATTGGCTGCCCTCCGCCGAGCAGGAGCTGAAGCGGGTTCACGGGCGCAGACGCACGCTTCTGTGCACCCGGCACAAGCAGGTCGATCAGCCGCTCGTTCGCCGCGGTTTCCGCAACGATGCGCACAGCCGCCATGCGTTTATCCTTGCAGAGGCGGATCGATGCTTCAACAAGGTCGCGGATCATGGAGTCCACATCCCGCCCCACATAGCCGACTTCCGTAAACTTCGTGGCCTCCACCTTCACAAGCGGCACATCCACAAGCTTTGCAAGCCTCCGTGCGATCTCGGTTTTGCCGACGCCCGTGGGGCCCATCATGATGATGTTCTTCGGCGTGATCTCCTCCCGGAGCTCGGGCGCAAGGCGGCTCCTGCGGTAACGGTTGCGCAGCGCGACCGCCACGGCGCGTTTCGCCTCATCCTGGCCGACGATATAACGATCAAGCGATTCAACGATTTCACGCGGTGTAAGCATTTATACTTCCTCCATGGTGATGTTGCCGTTGGTGAATATGCAGATGTCCGAAGCGATGCGGAGCGCCTTCTCCGCGATTTCCGCCGCAGAAAGCTCCGTATTCTCCCGGAGCGCCTTTGCAGCCGCAAGCGCGTACATGCCGCCGGAGCCGATGGCAGCAATGCCGTCATCCGGGTCGATCACCTCACCCGTGCCGGAAACGATCAGGAGTTCTTCCGAATCCGCGGCAATGAGCATGGCCTCAAGCTGCCGCATGGCCTTGTCGCTGCGCCAATCCTGCGCAAGCGATACGGCGGCCCGGCGAAGGCTGCCGCTGTATTGTTCCAGCTTCGCCTCAAAGCGCTCCGAGAGAGAGAACGCATCCGCAACGGAGCCTGCAAAGCCCACGACCACGCGGTTGTGATACAGCCTCCGCACCTTTTTCGCATGCGCCTTCATCACGGTCTTTTCGCCAAGCGTCACCTGGCCGTCACCCGCCACGGCGCATTTTCCGTCCCGGCGGACGGCCACGATCGTCGTTCCCATCAAACCCATAACAGTTTTCCCTTTCCGCTTCACCATTTACGCCGCAATTGGCTGTTTATTTGCATTTATAATAGCACAATTTGCGCCGCATACGGCGTTTTTGCCACATGCTTTACAGTTTATTTGCAATCTTTCACGATTTTGCCGATCCATTCGAGCGAGCGTTCCGCAATGCGCGTATAGCGTTCCTGCTTGTTACGCGGCGGGTTCGAAATCCCCTCGATAATGCCGAAGCTGATGTTCATCGGTTGGAAATCCTTCCCGGAATACCCGGAAACATAGTGCCCGAGCGCGCCGAGCGCCGTGCGCGCGGTAAAATCCACGCGCGGCCTGCCAAGCAGCTTGTGCGCAAGGTCGATCCCCGCCACCATTCCGCTTGCGGCGCTTTCGATATAGCCTTCTACCCCGGTGATCTGCCCGGCGAAGTACAGCCCCTCGCGCGCCTTTACCTGATACCATGGGTCCAGCTTCCCGGGCGAATTGAGGAAGGTGTTGCGGTGCATTACGCCATAGCGCACGAATTCCGCGTTCTGAAGCCCCGGGATCATACCGAATACCCGGCGCTGCTCGCCGAACTTCAGGTTCGTCTGGAAGCCCACGATGTTGTAAAGCGTACCGGCAGCGTCATCCTGCCGCAGCTGCACAACCGCAAAGGGCCGCTCTTCCATACGCGGGTCATAAAGGCCGACAGGCTTAAGCGGTCCAAAGGCAAGCGTCATGTCTCCGCGCTTTGCCATGACCTCCACAGGCATGCAGCCTTCAAACACCTTCGGCGTTTCAAACGCATGCAGTTCCGCCGTTTCCGCTGCCACAAGCGCGTGCACGAACGCGAAATATTCCTCCCGCGTCATTGCGCAGTTGAGATAATCGCTGCCGCCGCGATCGTAGCGCGAGGCTTCAAACACACGGGACATATCGAGCGATTCTTTTGTGACTACGGGCGCAGCCGCATCATAAAAGTGCAGCCCCTCCCCCAGGAAGGCTTCGATGCTCTGGAGCAGCGCGCCATCCGTCAGCGGCCCCGTCGCGACGATGGCAGGCGGTTCCGGCAGCGTTTCCGCCTCCGCCTCCACCACGGTGATATTCGGGTGGTTCCGGATGCGCTCCGTCACAAGGCGGGCAAAGCCCTGCCGGTCCACCGCAAGTGCGCCGCCTGCGGGCACGCGCGTTTCATCCGCCGAGGACACGATAAGCGAGCCCATGCGCCGCATCTCTTCCTTCAAAAGCCCCGCGCCGTTTTGCAGCCGGTCAGAACGCAGGGAATTCGAGCAGACGAGTTCCCCGAAAAGGTCCGTTTTGTGTGCGGGCGAACGCCGGAGCGGGCGCATTTCCACGAGCGAAACAGCGATGCCGCGTTCAGCAAGCTGAAACGCGGCTTCACATCCCGCAAGCCCGGCGCCAAGCACCGTAACGCGGTCATTCTTCATTGTCATTCTCCTCGTTTGCCTTGCGGTTCGAACGCACCACAAAGCCGCACTCCTTGTTTGTGCACATCGTATATGCGCCATGCTGACCGATCTTGTTCACCATCAGTGAGCCGCATTGCGGGCACTTGTCCTTCGCGGGCTTATCCCAGGATACGAAGTCACATTCCGGATATCGCTCGCAGCCGTAGAACGGCTTGCCGCGTTTGGATTTGCGTTTGATGAGCGCCGCGCCGCATTTGGGGCATGGCACGTCGATCTTTTCCACGATTGCCTTCGTGTTGCGACATTCCGGGAAATTGGGGCACGCGAGGAACTTTCCGAAGCGCCCCATTTTGTAAACCATCATTGCGCCGCACTTTTCGCACTGCACATCGGAAACTTCGTCCGGCACGACCACCTTTTCGATCGTCGCGGATGCCTTCTCCACGCTTTCCTCAAACGGGCCGTAAAACTCGCGGATAACCTCTGTCCACTCCTGCTCGCCGTCTTTGATCAGGTCGAGCTTGCTCTCCATGTCCGCCGTGAACTTCACATCCACGATGTCCTCAAAATTATCCTTCATCAGCTGGGTCACGATAAAGCCAAGCTCCGTAGGAACAAGCTGTTTCTTTTCGCGCCGTACATAGCCGCGCTCAAGGATGGTGGAAATCGTGGGCGAATAGGTGCTCGGCCTGCCGATGCCGCGCTCCTCCAAAGTCTTTACGAGCGTCGCCTCCGTGTAGCGCGGTGGCGGCTGCGTGAATTTCTGTTCCTTATCCAGTTTCTGCGCAGCAAGCATCTCGCCAACGGGGAGTTCCGGGAGCGCAACGTCCTTTTCCTGCGCTTCGTCCTTGCCCTCTGTATAAACAGCGGTATAGCCATCGAAGATGGTGCGCACGCCGTTGGCGCGGAACGTGCAGCCGCCCGCGTCAAAGGTGATGGTGTTCGTTTCAAACACAGCAGGCATCATCTGGCTTGCGAGGAAGCGTTCATAAATGAGCTTATACAGCTTGAACTGCTGGTTCGTAAGCGATGCCTTCACCGCCTGCGGCGTAAGCGCCACGTTTGCGGGGCGAATGGCCTCGTGCGCATCCTGCGCGCCCTTGCGCCCTTTGAACACGTTCGGCTTCGCGGGAACGTACTTTTCGCCATACTGGGTTTTGATCTCCGCAAGCGCCTGCTGCTGCGCTTCTTCCGCGATGCGCACCGAGTCGGTACGCATGTAGGTGATGAGGCCCGTCGCGCCTTTACCCGCGAGGTCGATGCCTTCATAAAGCTGCTGTGCAACGAGCATGGTGAGCTTTGCCGTGAAGCCGAGCTTGCGCGAGGCTTCCTGCTGCATGCTGCTCGTCGTAAACGGCGCGGGAGCGTTGCGCACCTTTTCGGCGACCTTCCGGTCCGTCACGGTAAATTCGCCTGCGCTGGCACGGGCGATCACCGCGTCCGCATCCGCTTCATTGTGCAGCTCGGCCTTTTTTCCGTCGAACCCGTAAAACTTCGCTTCGATGGGTTTGCGCGCGCCCTTATGTTTGAGCGTTGCGGAAACCGTCCAATACTCATCGCTGACGAAATCCATGATCTCCTGCTCACGGTCGCAGATGATGCGCGTCGCGACGGACTGCACACGCCCGGCGGAAAGCCCTTTGCGCACCTTCGCCCAGAGAATCGGGCTGATCTTATAGCCAACGAGCCTGTCAAGCACGCGGCGCGCCTGCTGCGCATCCACAAGGTCCATGTTGATCGTACGCGCGGCCTTTACGGATTTTTTGACCGTGCCGGATGTGATCTCGTTGAACACGATGCGGCACTTTGTGTTCGTATCGAGCTTCAGGATCTGCGCAAGGTGCCAGGAGATCGCTTCCCCTTCCATATCAGGGTCGGTTGCAAGGTAGACGGTCTTCGCATTTTTCGCTTCCTTGCGGATACGCTCAAGCACATCACCCCTGCCGCGCAGCGTGATGTACTTTGGTGCAAAATCGTGCTCGACGTCCACGCCGAGCTGGCTTTTGGGAAGATCGCGCACATGGCCGTTGGATGCGATGACCTTATAGCCCTTCCCTAAAAATTTGCCGATCGTTTTCGCCTTTGCAGGCGACTCCACGATCACAAGATTTTCGGACATTCCGTTACCTCCGGTATATCGTTGCTCAAACGCATTATATACTATATACCCTTCCGGGCGATTGTTTAATTATTCCCGAAAATTCCATCTCTGTCAAGGAAGAATTCAAAAGCGGGACGGAAAGCCCCGTCAATTCACACAATTCGTCAAAGCTCCGCTCACTTGCAAGGAGCAGCCTGCGAATGAGCGCCTGTTCCAGCGGGAGATCCTCCGGCTCGGGCACGGCACGCGCTTTCACCGCATGCATGCCGCCGTATTCTTCCAAAATGTCCTCTGCGGAAACCGTAAATTTCGCCTGCCCTTCCCGGAGAAGCGCATTCGTGCCTTCGCTCTTTTCATCCGTAACGCGGCCGGGGAGCGCAAACACGTCCCGCCCCTGTTCCAACGCACAGTCCACGGTGATGAGCGTTCCGCTTTTCGCCGCGGCTTCCACCACGAGCACCCCGCGCGAAAGCCCGCTGATGATGCGGTTGCGCATAGGGAAGTTGGAAGAAAAAGCCTTCGTGCCGGGCAGAAATTCCGAAACCACCGCACCGCGCGCAACGATCTTCTCATACACATCGCGGTTTGCGGCAGGATAGATCACATCCGCGCCGCAGCCAAGCACAGCGATCGTAGGATATGGGTTGTCCTCTGCAGCAAGCGCGCCGAGCGCCGCAATGCAGTCCACACCGTAAGCAAGGCCCGAAACGATACATGCGCCGCTTTCCGATAGTGTGCGGGAAAGCGCATGCGCCATCTTTCTCCCGTATTCCGTCGGCGTGCGGGAGCCTACCACTGCGATAGGAAGCGCAGGTTCCGCAAGTAGCGTGCCGCGGTAATAGAGCACCGGCGGCGGGTCGTAGATTTCTTTAAGCAAAGCAGGGTATTCCGGCGATTCCAACGCGGCGGCGGAAACATCCAGCTCCAACAGGCGCTTGAAGCAGCCGTCCAGGAACCGCTCGTTCGCGCTCGCGCAGAGTTTTTCCACAAGCGCGCTCTTCAAGCCACATTCCGGCGGAAGGTCGTGCCGGCCGGCCGCCTCATATGCGGCGCGTGCATCCCCATCAAACGCCGCAAGGATGCGGCCATAACGCTTCGCACCGGGCCCGAGCGCAAAGCCGAGCCAAAGCAGATATCGTTCCCGTTCGCTGTAGTCCCGCTTCATCTGCGCGTATCTCCCCAGTATTTGCTTTCAAGGCTCCTGTATTGCACGGCTTCCGCCACATGGTGGGCGCGGATCGCCTCGCTTCCTTCCAGGTCGGCGATCGTGCGCGATACCTTGAGGATGCGCGTATAGGCGCGTGCGCTGAGCTTGAGTGAAGCGAACGCCTTGCGCAGCAGCGATTCCGCCTGCGCATCCAGCGCGCAATAGCGCGCAGTCATGCGGCTTGTAAGCTGCGCGTTGAAAAGGATCCCCTCCGTTTTATACCGTTCCGTCTGAATGCGCCTTGCTGCGTTCACCCGCTCTCGTACAACCTCGGAACGCTCTCCCGTGCTCCGCGCTGCGATATCGTCGTATCCGACCTCGCTCATTTCCACATGCAGATCCAGCCGGTCAAGCATCGGCCCGCTGATCCTTCCCAAATAGCGCGTGATCTGCTGCTGTGTGCAGCGGCACTGGGCAATGCGCGAGCCGTAGTTCCCGCATGGGCATGGGTTCATGGCCGCCACGAGCATAAAATCCGCCGGGTAAGTGGAACGCACCGCCGCACGGGCAATCGTTACACTGCCATCCTCCATCGGCTGGCGCAGCGCCTCAAGCGTATCTTTTCGGAATTCCGGGAACTCATCGAGGAACAGCACGCCGTAATGCGCAAGGCTGATCTCGCCCGGCATGGCGCGCTGGCCGCCGCCGATGAGCGATGCAGTAGATGCGGAATGATGCGGCGCGCGAAACGGTCGTTCGGAAACCATGCCGTCCGTGCCGTGCAGCGTCCCGGCAACGGAATGGATCTTCGTGATCTCAAGCGCTTCTTCAAACGTCAGTTCCGGCAGGATGGAAGGGATGCTCCGCGCAAGCATCGTCTTTCCGCTTCCGGGTGTGCCGACAAGCAGCAGGTTATGCCCGCCCGCAACGGCGATCTCCGCCGCGCGCTTGGCTCCCTGTTGCCCCTTGATATCCGCAAAATCCATAGGATAAGAGATATGCGCCCTGTCCCACTTGCGCGTGGGCACCGGCGTAAGCGCCGCCTTCCCGTTCAGGAAATCCACAACACTCCGCAGTGATTCTGCCGCGTACACGCTTACGCCTTCAATGTAGGAGGCCTCCGCCGCATTTTCCGCGGGCACGATCACCTTGCGCACGCCCTGCCCGTATGCGCCGATCACCATGGGTAATATGCCTGCAACGCCGCGCACCGTCCCATCGAGCGCAAGCTCGCCCAGGAAAAGGTATTCATCCGCAAACGAGGTGTTGCTGATCTGCCCCGTTGCTGCCAGCAGCCCGATCGCTACCGGCAGGTCATACACCGAACCTTCCTTACGTAGATCCGCCGGCGCAAGGTTCACCGTGATGCGCTGCATTGGGAATTCCAGCCCGCTGTTGCGGATGGCGGCGCGCACGCGCTCCTTGGATTCGCGCACAGCGGCATCCGGAAGGCCGACGGTATCATATGCCGGGATCCCGGCTGAAATATAGACCTCCACCGATACCGCAAAACCGTCGATCCCCATCAGGCCATAGCTTTTGATTTTGGACAGCATGCGTTCCCCTCCCCCATGTATAATTCTGCGATCCTGTCCGGCCTTATTCGAAATGCGCTCAGGGCGCTTCCGTTCCGTTTTCCTTCTCAGCCCGGAACACAAACAGCTTGCTGCCAATAAAGTTCACAAGCACAGCGCACGGCGTGGCAATGAGCTTTGCGACCGTATCCCCCTTCACAAAGCCGCCAAGCCAGGCGGGCACCCACCCCGCGACCCAAGCATCCGTAATGCCGAACGGATTGCGGCAGAGCCAGAGCACGCCGAGAGAAACGCCGAGCGAAACAAGGTTCACCACAAGAAAAGCCACAACTTCCCGCGCGCTGCGCCGGTGCTCTTTCCGGAACGTCCAGCGGCTGTTCCAGAAATAGCTGTTGAGGATGCCTGCGCAATAGCCGATCACCTGCGCAAGATACATCCAGCTAAGCTTCAGGTTAAAAAGCTGGAACACGAGGAAATCCACCACCGTGTTCAGCACGCCCACCAGGGCGAATTTCAAAAACTGGAAAATGCTTTCTTTTTTCATTTAACTCTCCCTTACTTCCCCGTTTATATGCCCATGAACGTCCAGCTGGGCAGCCATTCAAGGAAGTGTACATAAGTGCGTGCACATTCCGCGCCGGAAATGACAGGATAGAACATCGCAAACAGAATGAGCGCAGCGGCCATCCAAACCCATTTGAGCTTCGCAAAACGCGCATCTTCCTCCTCTTTCTTCTGCAGCGCATATACCGCAATAAGCAGAATAAACGGTACGCTTGCGAAGAAATGGTAAATGAACGTGCAGCGCGAAATGAGGACCCACGGCAGGAAATTTGCGCCAAGCCCCACAAGCAGCACAAAGAGCGTCTTGTCTCCCCTGCGCTTGCCGCGCAGCAGCGAGTAGATGACCGCCAGCGTTGCCGCTGAGCACACCCACCACACGGCCGGGTTGCCCATAGCCGAAATGGTGGAGATGTTGCCGGGCGCTACATCATAGCCGACATAATACCACATGGGCCTAATGATGAACGGCCACTGCCACCAGGGGGACTGGTACGCGTGCGTAGCCGTAAGGCCGCTGTGATACCCGAACATGAACTCCTGCACGCCCCAAACCTCCTTGAGGCCGTACTGATCCACACTGAGCACATAAGGCAGATAGGAAAGCAGGTAGATCACCACGGGGATCAGGATATAAAACAGGCAGCACCACAGGCAGGAGAACAGCGCGTTCTTCCAGAACGGCTTTACAGCCTCCCGCAGCGCCTCGTTTTCACTGTTGCGGAAGCGGCGATATTCAAGATACCGCTGAACGAGCGATGTAAAGAAGATCACCGCAAGGCCCGCGCCTGCATAGAAGCAGATCCACTTGCTCGCCGCGCCAAGGCCGAAGAACACGCCAGCAAGCGCAAGCGGCTTCAACGTTTTTTTCAGGCCGTCGCTGAAGAAGTTCATCCTGTAATACTGGTACATGTAATAGTACATCAACAGGATGAAGAACACGCCGTAAACGTCGATCGTCGCGATGCGCGTCTGCGTGAAGTGCATGAAGTCAAACGCAAACAGGAACGAAGCAAGCAGCGCATAATCGCTCTTTTTGAACAGGCGCTTTGCAAACACATACAGGATCGGTACCATGCCGATGCCAAAGAGCGTGCCGATGATGCGCCAGCCAAAGGCATTCATGCCGAAGATGGCGATTCCCAGCATAATGAACACCTTGCCGAGCGGCGGATGCGAGTTTTCATACGGCGAAAGGCCATGGAGGTGCTCATAGGCCGTGCGCGCATGGTAAAGCTCATCAAAATACATGCCATTCAGATAAGAAGGCGTTTCCGGAACTTCATCCGGCTCATCCACAAGGAGTGCCGCATCCCCCTCTGCGAAAGCAGGGATATAGTTGCCCTCCGCATCAAAGAACGCGATCTCATTGAACCACACCGTTCCATTTGTCACAGAAAGGGTAATGCCCGATGTCGTGCATGGAACGCCGTTTGCAATCTCTTTCCACCGGAACATATTCCCATCTTCTTCGGTATAGGAATACACCGTGCCGTCATCCGCCGTGAGCGAAATGCTTCCGGTATGGAAACCGCCAAACACACGGATCTCAGCCATATCGGCCGGTTGGCCGAATTCGATTCTCACCGTTTCGCCCGCCTGACCGTACCATGCGGTTTCCGGCGCGGTCGTCGTGCCAAGGTTGATGAGCGCCACGATCGCATAAACCGCGGTGAGTGCGATGCAATAGATCCTGTCGCGCTTTGTGAAGTGAAGTTTTGTGTCCTGCGGTTCCGGCAGCTTCGCCTGTGGTTCCGGCCTCCGCTGTGCTTTTTCAGAGAACGCAGGGTGCTTGCGCCGGCGGATCATGATATCAAAGCAGGTGTAGGCAAGGTAGGCAAAGCCGCCAAGGTTCAGGAAGGAGCCCACGACCGTCACGATGTCATACGTCAGCCTGCGCGCCTCCGGATGCGCCACAACGATAATTGCCATCAGGCAGTTGAGCAGCAGCGAACAGCAAAGCCACGCAAAGGAAACGAAAATCCGCCGGTCACGGTAGGCAATGAATGCGACGAGCAGCAGGAGCAGCGCCGGGAACAGATAGCGCTCGTGCATATACTGGCCGAACATGAAAAGCGACGCAAGGCAGAACGCGAGCGCGAGCGTCAAAGCATGCGGCTCCCGCTTGCGCCCTTTCAGATACAGGAACGCCGAAAGCACAACCGACAGACAGATGAAGATCGTCCCCCAGGTTTTGTAGGAGAACAGGAACAGCGTATTATCCACGTTCACCCAGTTTCCGCCGAGGAGCGCAAACAGGTTGAACGCTTCGATGCTCGCATAGGGATACGAAGTCGCCGTGCCGAGGATCTTCTCCAAAAACCAGAGCGTCTCCTGCCCGCCGCGGAACGGCAGCGAAAGCACGAACAGCGCCGCAACGGCGGAAGCGACCGCAGCTACAGTCCGAAGCAGTCCCTTCCACCCCGCATCCTTTACATACGCAAAATATGCGACGGCAAAAAGCGGCCCCGCCATGAGCGCCTGGGGTTTCACAAGGATCGCGACCCCGTAAACGAGCCCGGCAAGGATCACTTTCTTTTGCAGGAACAGGAATATCACCGCGAGCAGCAGAAGCGTCAGGATCTGATCAATCTGCCCCCAGCCGCCGGAAATGAAAGCCATGACCGGATTAAATGCCACGAGCGCCGCAAGCACGAGCGGCAGGCACCCGTTTCCCTGAGCCTTTCCGGAGGCCGCCCACGGCCTTGCGGCCATTTTGTATACCAAATATGCCGCACCAAGATCCGCAAGGATGGAAGGCATCTTCGTAAGCAGCACATAACCGGCGCTGCCGTAACTGAGGCCGAGCCATTTTGCGATGCTGCCCGTCAGCCAGAGGACATACATGTATCCCGGCGGATAATCCGCGAACATGCCCGAGGTATAAAACCGGCTGAGCCCACCGTTTGCAAGGGCGTTCGACCATGCCATAAAGCAGGAGATATCCGTGGGATGCCCATAGACCACAATGGACAGCAGGCAGCGCACAAGAAACGCTCCCACAAGGATGCCGCACAGCGCAAAGCGCTCATGCGCCGCCGTGCCAAGCAGCGTATCCGCCCGCATGATGTAACGGCAATAGAAGAACAGCATCAGGCATGCCGAAAGGAACAACGCCACGCAGGCCTCCGTAAGGTAAGGGATCTCCCCTGCCACCTGTTCGGTCTCCGTTTCGCTTTCAACGGAAGCCACGGAAAAATCCGCTGCGTCGCCCGAAAAATCCGCAAGATATTCAACAGACACATCATCAAACCAGGCGCCGCCTGCGGATTCCGCGCCATAGCCGCCGATGCGGAGGCAAACGGTCAGCTCTGTTTGTTTCTTAGCGGTCTTGCCGACAAGTTCCACAGTCTGCCAGTCGTTCGTCCCATAAACGCCGCTCGATGCAGCAAGCGAGCCCACAACGGAAATGTTGGCTCCTGCGCCGCCTTCCACGCCTTCCGTCCGCACACGGCATGTAAGCCGGTAGTAGGACTTTGCCTTTACTTCAATCGTCTGGCAGAGGCGCACATCGTTACCGGCGCTCCAAAGGTACGCCGTGCCGCCGTCATCCTCGGAGCGCATGGCATAGCCCATGGATGGATCTTCATTCCACGCCTCGTAGAACCACCCCTCCGGCAGCTCCGAGCCTTCGGAAGCCGTTTCGAACCCGCTGTTTTCCGCCAGGTTTCCGTTCCCTTCCGCCAACGCCTGAGGCGCACACACAAAAAATGCAGCCGCAAGGATGCCGGCGAATAGCGTCAATACCTTTTGTTTCATAATCCCTCTATTGAGCAAGTTATTCCATGGTTATTCTTTATTAGGATACCACATTTTGCAGGTTTGCCCACCCTTTGCCACAAAAAATTCATTTCCTGCGTGGCATCCCGCAAGAATGCGATATGTTCAGAGCGTAAAGGCACCCGGGATATGGGTCACAAAACCGGTCACAAGATCCACTTCCAGCACGTCAAAACGAACGCAGGCCTCCGCAAGGCTGTGCGCGGCGAGGTATACCTCTGCAGCCTTTATGATATTGCGCTGCTTTGCGGGCGTCACGGCCTCACGCCCCAGCCCGTAAGCGGAGGAAGCACGGGCCTTCACCTCCGCGAAAACGAGTGTCTCCCCGTCGCGCAGGATCAGATCCACCTCGCAGCGCAGCGCGCGGTAGTTTTTTGCAACGAGCGCATAGCCGCGCTTTTGCAGATAAGCAAGCGCGAGTGTTTCCCCGCGTGCGCCGCATTCCCGCCGGTTCATGACTCCTCCAAAATCTTTTTGACAAAACTCTGCCTGTGCAGCGGGCATGGGCCGAATTTTTTCAACGCAGCAATATGCTCCGCCGTGCCATAGCCCTTGTTTTTCGCAAAGCCATATTGCGGATATACTTCATCCATGCGCCGCATATACGCATCCCGCTCCACCTTTGCCACGATGGAGGCAGCTGCAATGAGATAAGAAAGTGCGTCACCGTGGATCAGCGCATGCTGCTGCGCCGGAATGGCAAGCCCCTCTACGGCATCCACGAGCACATGCCCGCAGTCATGTTCCATGGCGCAATAGGCGCGCGCAAACGCGTTTTTTGTGGCCGCGAGGATGTTGACCGCGTCGATTTCCCGCTCATCCGCCCAGCCTGTTCCGACGGCAAGCGCAGCCGCCCGGATGGCAGGAGCCAGCTTCTCGCGGCGCCCTTCCGATACTTTTTTAGAGTCGTTGACGTATTCGATCAGCGGCTCCGGCGGAAGAATGACGCATGCGGCAACGACCGGACCTGCCAATGGCCCGCGTCCGACCTCATCCATGCCGGCAGGTAAGCTCCCTTTTTCCCAGAAAGTGCGCTCCATTTGGGTCAGTTCCCGCAGGCGCTCCGCCTCATTCCGCCTGGCCATCGGGAGCCTCCTCACAAGGCATGCGCGCGCTGTCGAGCGTTACACGCGCGATCTTGCCGGCGCGGTATTCATCCAGCACGATGCGCGCCGCACGCTCCGTATCAGCCTCGCCGCCGGAAAGCAGGAAGCCGCGGCTCCGGCTCACAGCAAGCAGGAGTTCTTCCCCGCTCATGCCGGGTTCGATCTGCTTGTAGCGTGCAGCAAGCTCTGCCGGGCAAAGCACGGCAAGCTCTGCAAGCAGCGCGCCTGCGAGCCGCTCCACATCCATGATGTCATCCTTGATCGAACCAATAAACGCAAGGTGCCGCGCAAGGCCTTCATCCTCAAGTTTCGGCCAAAGCAGACCGGGAGTGTCCATCAGTTCAAGATACGGCGAGACCTTCACCCACTGTTTTCCCTTTGTGACGCCGGGCTTGTCCCCCACCTGCGCACGGGAAGCGCCTGCAATGCGGTTGATGAACGTGGATTTTCCCACGTTCGGGATGCCGACGACCATCGCGCGGATGACCTTGACGACACCTTTCTCCCGCATGCGCTTCACCTTTTCCGATGCGGCGTTTTCGATCAGCTCTACAGCTGCCTTCCGTTTTGCGGAGTTCGTTGCAACAAATTCAATCGCGCTGATGCCCTCCGCGCGGTAATGCTCCACCCATGCTTTTGTTTCCGCAGGGGATGCAAGGTCGCTTTTATTGAGCAGGATCACGCGCTGTTTCGCCGAAAACAGGTCGTCAAAATCCGGATTCCGCGTAGCGCGCGGTGCGCGCGCATCCACAAGTTCCACCACCACGTCAATCAGCTTCAGGTTTTCAACGAGCATGCGGCGCGCTTTCGCCATATGCCCCGGATACCATTGTATGAGCATCTTTCCTCCGAAGAAATTAAAATCGCTTTCATTATAGCATATTCCCGCAAAGAAGCAAAAGAGGCGTGCTGCCTCTCTGTGCTACGCCTCTTTTCTATTATCGTTATGAACCGTTTTTATCCAAACAGGCCCGCAAAGACGCGCCGGAACCATGCGCCGATGCGTTCAAAGAACCCTGTTTCCGTTTCCCCCTCCGTATCCGCAGGAGAAGGCGAAGGCTCTGCTGTGTCCGGCGTCGGAACGGGTTCGATGGGGAGTTCCTCCACGATTCCTTCCGTTGACAGCACGAACTGGACTGCGCCATCCTCCGGCTCCCGCGTTGCGGAAAACGCGCTGTAGGATTGCGAAAGATCGATCAGCGCATCCTTTCTTGAAAGGGAAACATCGATCACCGACGTTTCATCCACAAGGCGCTGCATGCCATCATTGGCAAGCGAACGCAGTCCCCGGGCGATCTTTCCGATGCCGGCTGCAATGGAATCCGCACCGTCCGCAAGCGAAGCGCCATTCTCCTGCAAAGCCGCAGCCCCTTCCGAAAACGCGGCAAGCCCGCCTTTCAATTCTCGCAGACCGTCCGTAAGCGCGGAGATCCCGTTTGTGATTTCGGCGGAGCCATCCGCAAGCTGGTCTATGCCGCCCGCAAGCGCATCGAACTTGTAGATCAGCTCCTGTATGCTGCCGGAGCCCTGGATGATCCTCGCCACCATCGCAGCAATCTCTTCCTTTTGTTGCTCCGTAAGCTCCGGCGTGGGGACCGTTGCATTCGCAGGGATCACCGCATCCACGATTGTCTCGATCTCTTCCGGCGTCGCATCCGGCATAGCCGTCTCAAGCTGTGTGCGGAGGCGGTTGCGCATTCTTTCGTTCGACTCGTCCAGCGCACTTTGCGCGATGTCCACAGCGGCAGACACAAGGAACGCATACAGCGCTTCATCCACCGTGCCGCTTTCGATCGTATCCAGATATCCTTTGAGCCGGTCTATCTCCGATGCCAACGAAGCAAGGCCATCCGTAAGCTCCTGCGAACCGTCCGCTAGCTGGCCTGCGCCGCTGTAAAGGGCCGATACCCCCTCCGTAATCGCGCCCGCGCCGCCGAGCGCCTGCGCCAGCCCTTCCGCATAGGCACGCACGCCTTCCGCGTATATTTCCGCCGCGTCATCGAGCTTGCTGGCGCCCCTGTAGAGCTTGTTTGCCGCGTCGTTCAGCTCATCGAGGGCATCCATCAGCGTTTCCACATCCTCGATGCCGGAAAGATCGTTCTGATCCACGATGCCCGTCATGCCGATAAACGTTCCACCGTCAAAACTGAAGTTATCCACCGTGGCTTCCAAGGTGAGCGTATCGCTGATCCTGCCGCCCTGCTCCATGCTGAGGCTTTCCGCAAGGCCGGGCAAAAGCGCGGAAAGCACCGTGATCCGCCCTGCCTGCACGGTGATCTTCGCGTTTTCCGCCGTTACAGAGGAAAGGCTTTCGTTAAGCGTCAACAGGCAAATCACGGAAAACGGCACATAGAGCTCCATTGCCTCCCCGTCCACATCCACAGTGCGTTTGAGATGATTTTCCGCAGTGATCTCGATCCTCACCTTGCCGCTTTTTCCCGCAAGCTCCTCCGGCGCAATCGCTTTCCCGTCAAGATAGTAATTAAGGTGCACGGAAAACGGCAGCTCCTCCGCATTCGCTGTGCCCTGGTAAGCAACGTCTTCACCCGCGGCGGCAAACGTCACAGCGTCTCCGGAGATCACGGGCGGCTCATTGGTGGTGATCGCCTTGATGTCCGTAAGGCTTGTATGATCCGTAAGCGTCTCAAACTTTCCGACATTGGCGAGATAAACGCTTGAAACCACGCGTTCAACATTCCCGCTTGCATCCGCCGTAACGTAGACTGTCTCCCCGCGGGAGGAAGGGGTTGCACTCTCTTCCGCATATGCAACGCTCATTGCGATAGAAACCAGCAGCGAAACGACAAATGCCGCTGCAAGGATCAGACAAAGGATTCTCGTTGACTTTCTCATTCTTTTCTCCTTATTCCGCGCTCTTCAAGGACTCCACCATATCAATGGAGCGCACTTTGCGGCGCATGATCAGGTTCACACAAAGCGAAAACGCTACGGTCAGCACAAACGAATACACAAAGCTCATCGTTTTGACAGAGCGCACAAACATTACCATGTCCACCTCGCATGTGCGGATCACAAAAGCATGCATAAACGTGCCGAGCATGAGCCCCACCACCGCGCCGATGGCCGCAAGAGCATTGTTTTCGCGGAACACATAGTCGTACATTTCCTTATCGTAAAAGCCCAGCACGCGCAGCGTTGCAAGCTCACGCTTGCGTTCTTCCAGGTTGATGTTCGTGAGGTTGAGCATGACTACAAGCGTAAGCAGCGCAGAGCCTGCGATCAACACGATCACAACGTAGTTGAGGATCTGCAGCGAATCCATGATGGTATCGTAAATGGCCGTAAGTGTCATGACAGTATACACACGGTTGTCCGCCAGAATGCCTTCCGTCACCTCGTCCATGTCCTCCTCCGGCACACCGTCAAGGTTGATCATGAACGCGTTGTATTCCATCGTTTTCCCGAACACCTGTTCATAGTACGCGGAATTCATGTAAACATAATGATACACATAATTGTCCGCAATCCCTGCGACAAGCACTTCATATTCCTGTGAGCCGGAATAGAGATGCAGCGTATCTCCCGCCTCCACGCCGGAGAGCTCCGCGAGCTTTTTTGTGATGACCGCCCCTTCATCCGTAAGCGGGATCTCCGTTCCGCTGCTGTGCAGGCGGATCTTCCCATCCATCTCGGCATAATCCCGCACGCCGAGCATATGCACGTTGCCCGTGCGCGTATCCCCGCTTCCCGCATCGCATACCGTGTCATAGCAGAACATCACGGATCGGAAATGCGGGGCTGCTTCGCTGCCTTCCGCAAGCTTCTTGATCTCATTGAAGGACATGCTGTCATAGGTGTATGCCTGGACATCCATCTTCCAGATATCATTGAACTGATATTCCGCGATGCCGAATATGGAATCCTGAATACCGAAAGCTGTCACAAGAAGGGCACAGCTCCCGGCAATACCGATTACGCTCATGAAAAACCGCTTTTTATAGCGGAAAATGTTGCGCACGGTCACTTTCATCGTGAAGTTGAGCCGCTTCCAGATAAAGCCCACGCGTTCCAGCAAAACGCGTTTGCCTGCTTTCGGCGCTTTCGGGCGCATAAGCGTCGCAGGAACTTCCCGAAGGGCAGAGGCCGATGCCGCGATCGTTGCGATGCCGGTACATGCCATCGCGGCAAGGATCGCAACGGCTGCGATATCCGCCCGGTACGGCGTTGCAACGTTCGGCAGGCGATACATGATCGTATACGCCGAGATGATCACAGCCGGCAGCAGCCGGAAGCCGATCACCGCGCCGATGAAACCGCCAATCACGCACGCGCTGATGGAATATGCAACGTATTTCATCATAATTGCGCCCGTGCTGTACCCAAGCGCTTTCAGCGTACCCATTTCGATGCGCTGTTCCTCCACCATGCGCGTCATGGTCGTGAGGCTCACAAGCGCAGCAACAATGAAAAAGATCACCGGGAACACATCGCCAACAGCGGCTATGCGCTCCGTGTTCTCCGCATAATCCGAATACCCCGGGTTCGAAGTCCGATCCTGGATATACCATGTGCCGGACACCGTCGCGGCGTAGTCCTCAATGCGCGTGCTCACCTCGTCCACCAATTCCGCGTAGGCATCCGAAAAGGCTGAAAGCCCTTCCTTGCCGCTGATGACGATGTCGGCCTGCGTATAGACGGTCGTAAGCATACCAAGGAGCGGGAGTTTTGTGCCAAGGCGCATGAGCGCGTTGCCCGAAGCATACGCAAAGCCTGCACAGTTTCCGTTCCCGATTGTGCTAAGGCCGCGCTCGATCACGCTCACATACTTCGAGCTGTACACAAAGCCCACAACGCGCAGTGTAGCTGTGCCGCCGCTCGTCTCAAAGGTCACATAATCGCCAAGACCAAGCCCGTCTTTTTGAAGTTTTGTGTCGAGCGCGATCTCATAATCCGAAACCGGCAGCCGCCCCTCCTTTACTTCAAGCCGGTTCATCTCGTATTCCGGCGCAGTGTCGATGTCATACGACGGGAGCATTTCAATCAGCTGGCCGTACTCCGGCTTTTCCCGAATGGGCATGGAAAAAAGCCGCACATTCTTTTCCTCGTCGCCCTCCACGCGCATCATCGCATCCACGAACAGCCCGGGCGACACCGCTTCCACGCCTTCGATGTTTCTGAGTGCAGCGATATCATCCGGCGTAAGGCCGGCGGTGGACATTACGGTGATGTCCGCAAGGTTGCTCGAATTGAACAGCGCATCCCCCGCGTCCTTCATGTCCGGGCTCGTAGCGCGGATCCCCGCAAAAAACGCTACGCCAAGCGCACAGATCGCCAGGATGGAAAGATAGCGCATCCGCGTTTTCCATATCTCGCAAAACAGGTTTTTGACGAGAAGGCCTTTTTTCAGCATAGGCTCACCACTCGATCTCCTCCACAGGTGTCGGATGCGCATTGATCTCCATGGAAGCGACCGTCCCATTTTTCACGTGCACGATACGGTCCGCCATTGGCGCAATGGCGGAATTGTGCGTAATGATGATAACCGTCATGCCCACTTTACGGCAGGTATCCTGAAGAAGCTTGAGCACCTGCTTGCCCGTCTGATAATCCAACGCACCCGTCGGTTCATCGCAGAGCATGAGCTTCGGATTCTTCGCCAGCGCGCGGGCGATCGCAACGCGCTGCTGTTCGCCGCCGGAAAGCTGAGCCGGGAAGTTGCCAAGGCGCTCGCCCAACCCCACCTCGCGCAGCACCTTATCCGCAGGCAGCGGGTCGCGGCAGATCTGCGCCGCAAGCTCCACGTTTTCAAGCGCGGTCAGGTTCTGCACCAGGTTGTAAAACTGAAAGACGAAGCCGACGGTATCCCGCCGGTACCCGGTGAGCGCCTGCCGGTCGTACGCTTCAATATGCGCGCCATCCACGACGATTTCGCCGGAAGTGCAACTGTCCATCCCGCCAAGGATGTTGAGGAGCGTTGTTTTGCCCGCGCCGGAAGGGCCGACGACCACGCAGAGCTCTCCTTTTTCCAACTCAAAATCCACGCCGGAAAGCGCATGGATGGTGACTTCACCCATATGGTATGTTTTTGTTACGTTTTTCAATGATATATATGCCAAACCAGTTTCCCTCCGGCATCTCTTTTACGCTTTCATCTTACCGCAAAACGCAGCAGAACGCCAACGATTTCATGGAATTTCAAATTCTTTTCACAAAAGAAATATGGTATACTTGATTAAGCCAATTTTATGACAAAACAACCCGGAGGAGCTTCCGATATGCCCCGTGCAAGATCCCGCCTGTTCACCCATGCCGCCGCGCATTTTGCGGTGGACTTTTCCTGTTTTTTTGCGTTGTGGCTCTCCGCTTTCCGCACGGAAGCCGCGCCGCTCATGATCCTTCTTTACAATACGCTGGCCTTTGCCCTGCAGGCGCCGCTCGGAGCGCTTTGCGACCGGTTAGATGATGCACGCCCGCTTACCGTGCTCGGTTGTGGGCTCGTTGCTTGGGGTGTACTCGCCTGCGCGTTTCCTTTGCTTTCGGTGCTCCTGCTCGGGCTGGGCAATGCGCTGTTCCACGTAGGCGGTGCGGTAACCTCGCTCCGCCACTGCCCGGGCGATGCGTTTTCCGCGGGCACCTATGTCGCCCCCGGCGCGCTCGGCGTTGCGTTCGGCACCCTCTGCGGGAAGGGCATTTTCCATTGCTCCCTGTTTTTCCCCGTGCTGCTCCTGCTTGCCTGCATCGGCTTCATCTGGTGCTGCGGCGCCGGTGCGCCCCGCGCATGCACCGCCTTTCGCATTTCTTCTCCCATGGAACACCTTGGTGCGGGTGCCGTCATGCTTTGCCTCTTTTCCATTGGCGTGCGTTCCTTCGCAGGCTTTACTGTCACGACACTTTCCGGCGCCGCAGCGTTCGTTCTGCTCGGCGCGGGAGCTTCCTTTCTGGGCAAGTTCCTCGGCGGCGTAGTTGCACAGAAGATTCCCTGGCGTGTGGTCAGCCTGCTCGGAGTCGGCATCGGCGGACTCATGATGGCGTTTTTCCCGGCATCCTATGCCACATACGCGGGTGTTCTCCTGTTCAACCTGGCCATGCCGCTCACGCTATGCGCCGTAATGGCCGCCATGCCCGAAAACATGGGGCTCGGCTTTGGCCTGACGACACTTGCGCTGTTTCTCGGCTCTGCGCCGCTTTACGCCCTGCCGGATGGCTACAAGGCTTCCGTTCCGCTGATGCTCGCCACAACGCTCGGCGCAGCGTTCATGCTGTTTTTCGCCCTGCGTGAAACCCGGACGCAACCTCAGAAAGCCGAGCTGCGTTTAAATGAATGATCCGTAGATATTTCCAAAGGAGGCTTTTCCATGCTGTTTCCCATCGCACTCGACGCTGCCGCACCCAACCTGTTTTTTCTCTTTGGCGTGTTTCCGATTCTGCTCGGCATAGCCGTTGTGGCGCTTACGGTCTACCTCATCGTGCGCACAATAAAAAAGAAAAAAGATAAATAGCCCGATTTCACAGCATTCATTCAGGAGGTTCATCATGCATCCCGTTTTTCTTGACATCATGGAGCCCGATCCCGTTCTTGAGTCCATCGACACCGGCTCGCTGTTCGGCGTTCTGCTCGGCATTGCCATCGTTCTCCTCGCAATGCTTGCCGCCGTATTCTTCATCATAAAGCGCCGCAGAAAATAAGAAGCCATGCTCCGGGAGCTTCTGTTCACGCTTGCTTATTATGCTGTCCCGCTCGCTCTCACGATCCTGATCGAAGCAGGGGCAGCTTACTTGTGCGGCCTGAAACAAAAAGTGGAGCAGCATGCGCTGCTCCTCTGCAACCTTTTGACCAACCCGCTTCTGAACCTGATTTTATACATCAGGCAATACGCTGCGGGCTCTCCTTTTCCGTTCCCCGTACTTCTGCTGCTTGAAGTGCTTGTTGCGTTTGCGGAAGGGTGCATGCTCCGGCGCCTCTGCGAAAAACGCCGCAGCTATTTTGCCCTTTCTCTGCTGTTCAACGCACTTTCCTGCGGGGCAGGCCTGCTGCTTTCCCGGCTGCTGTTCTGACTCAGCCGATGCGCACGCCAATGATCTTCTGCCCTTCTCCGCTGCCGCCTACGCCGCGTGTACCAACCACAAGCATGTTGTTGAACACCGCTGGCGTTGCGTCAATGCGCGAACCAAGATCTACCTCTGCAAGCACTTCGCCGGTACGCGGATCGTGCATGCGCAGGAATCCGTTTCTGTCGCACTGGAGCAGATACGCGTTTTCCGCCGCGTCGTAGATCACGACCGGCGCGCTCCAATAATCCGCCGCCTGCTCATAAGTCCAGACGACTTCGCCCGTCTTTTTGTTATAGGCAACGATTCTGCCGCCATTGACCGCCTCGCCGTTGACCATGACAGGAACGGACGCGGCGTTGTAGATCACGAGATCCGCGATTGAACCATAGCCTACATGCGGTGTGGAAAGCGTTCCTCCATTTGTCGTGCTGCTGCCTGTGGAAGCATCCCAGGCTTTTTCCCATACGATTTCTCCTGTTATGGCATTGATCTTCCTGTGCCAGCTCTTTCCGAAGCCGTTCTCAATGCCGCTCTGCGCATTTACCGCGTTCGCCGTGTAAAGATACAGCGTACCTGCTTCATAATCCTCTTCCAAAACGACGCCCGCATCGCCATCGTCCGTAACGTCCACTGCGTACACCGTTTTGAGCGTGTTCATGTCCACGCACTGCAAATATCCGCCGTTATCCGTAAAGAAGGCATAGTTTTTCCAGAATGCGGGCGAGCTTTCAATGCCCCACTGACGGCTGCTTGAAGAGTCCGCATATCCGTTTGCGGTATAGCGGTATTTTGCCAACGGATCCGGATTCACGGAGACCGTACCGTTCACGCTATCGAACACGGTGTTGAGCTTTACGCTGTAAAGCACGCCGTTTTCGCCCGCTGCAATCAGCGTATCAGTCTTTGCATCCACAAGTGCGGAAGAATCATAGGCCTGCCATTCCCGCGGGGAGAAGGGATCCCGCCCGCCAAAGGACCAGATCACCTTGTTTTCGATCAGCGAGATGACGCGAAACCATGCGCCGCGCGTTCCTTCTTCGCTTGTGCTCGGTGCGCCCTGCCCGGTATAAAGCAGCGGATAGCCCCGCGGATCGAGCGTTGCAGTCCCTTTTGTCACAATGCCAAGCGCGATCGGATCGCGTGTGGGCTTGCCGGTGGAGAGCTCAATAAAATAGATGTTCCCGTCCATAGCCGGGCAGATGACCTCCGTGAAGCCATCCTTTGCCTTGAATTCATCATAAACGCCAAGGAATGGGCGCACCGCAGCATCCCACTGCACGATGATGGGCATTCCCGTCCAGCCAATGCCGGCCCATGCACCGTCCTCTCCAAGGTCAAGCGCACCGATGTTCTTATCCCACACGCGCGTGAGCGTTTTGCTTGAAACGGTCTGCGTGCCATAGGTGAATGTGTTGCGGTAATTGTTTCCGCCATAGGTCGTTACGCCGCGTACCGCCGTGTACTCGCTTCCCTTCCCGAAGGAAATCGCTTCCGTGCGTTCAAAGGTTTCCGTCTCATCCCGGTTGTACATCAGCTTTGCCGAGAAGCCGATGCCGGAAAGCGTCTCCGCAGACGCGGGAATGACCGTAAGCCCGGCCGGAAGCGCGGCAGCAGGCGTTGGCGTGGGTTCGGGCGTGGCTGTCGGCGAAACGGCCGGCGTGGGCGAAGGCTCCGCGCTGCCGCCGGGTTTGATGTCGCCGGAGAAAATGCGGATCAGCAGCAATGTGAGCCCTGCCAGCACGGCAAGAAAGATCACAAGCACCATGACCCTTCGGATAATGTATTTCCGCCGCCGGACCGCCTGGCGGCTCTTCCTTCTCGTCTGTTTCCGCCTTGCCAATTTCCCCTCTCCTTTCACTGCGCTTCACGGTTCGCCAAAGGGCGCATCGCTGTTACGGCTGCTCTTCCGGTTCTGCGTCCTCCCCTTCTGCATCAGGCTCCGGTTCCGGAATTTCGGAAGCATCCGCCACAAAGGTAACGCTTCCGTCCCCGACTTCAAAGCGCAGTTCCGGCGTACAGCTTCCTACGAGATAGATGTCCTTCTCCTGTTCAAACAGGAACACGCCAACGCCTTTCTCGCCACCGGCCGCTTCAAGGGTGGCCAGGCCTTCCACGGAAAGATCCCGGATCTCCGCGCCATGGTATTCTCCGTTGTTTGTCACGCGCAGGAGGGAGCCGTTTTGCATCGTGAGCGTTCCCTCGCATTTCAGCGCGTTATAATGATCCTCCGTGGCTGCAATGAGCGCCGCATCCTCGCCCAAAGTCAGCTCGTCCCCGGCAACGCTGACCGCCCCAAGTGCACCGTTTGCCGTGATCGCGCTCTTTTTTAGGAGCGTAAGCCCCTTTACCTGTATGCCGCAGCCCACGTTGCTCGCAAGCGTGAACGAGCTGTTCTCCTGGATCACAATGTCTCCGGCGCCCGTGATGCAATGCGCAACGCTGTTGATCTCAGCATTCCCGCCAAGCACCGCATCGCCCAAGCATCCGATCCCGTTGCGCCCGCCCATGATGCTGATATCCTCCAGCCTGAGCGCGCAGCCATCCTCCAGCCTGAGAACGCAGTCGCCGTTTCCCGTGATGCTGAAGCCGTTCCCGCAAATCGTGATGCTGCCGCGCGCTTTCGTGATGCGGAGGATTTCTTCGCCAAGGTCGATCGACGCGCCGAGCGTTGCCGTATCGGATGCACCGCTCTCGATAAAGTCAATCAGCTCAGCGGTCGTGTAGATTCCATCCCCGCTGACCGGGTCGCTCAGATCCACATGCTCCTGCGGAATATCGTCACCGCACGCTCCGAACAGCGCCATGCAGATTATAAGAAGGCAGATCAAAAGCAGACGCCTTTTCTTTTCAGAATTCATTCCGGCAAAATTCCTTTTCCAGTATTTTCCATATTATAGTTTACCACAGAAAGCGCACTTCTTGCAAAACCGGCAGGATTTGCCCGCTTTGCATCATTACGGCCGTGCGAAACGCGCCATCACGCGCTCCGCAGCGCGCATACCATCCACAGCAGCGCTCACAATGCCGCCGGCATACCCTGCGCCCTCTCCCGCAGGATAAAGCCCGGGAACACCTGATGCTTCGCCGGTTTCGCCGCGCAGGATGCGCACAGGCGCGCTCGTTCTGCTCTCCACGGCCGTGATAACAGCCTCCGGCATATCAAACCCGTGCAGCCTGCGGCCAAAGGCGCGGATGCCGTCCCGCACACCGGCTGCCATGAAATCCGGCAGGCAGGCTGCCACATCTGCCGGGCACACTCCCGGTGTATACGTAGGCCTCACACTTCCAAAGCCGCTTGATGCACGGCCGGAAAGATAATCCCCCACCTGTGCGGCAGGCGCTACGAATCCGCCGCCACCCAACCGGAACGCCGCCCGTTCCAACGCCTCACGGAAACGAAGCCCGGCAAGCGGATCATCTGCACCAAAGTCGCGCGCATCCACCTGCACCACCACCGCCGCGTTGGAGTTTTCCCCGTCCCGCGCATAATGGCTCATGCCGTTTGTCACGACGCCACCCTGCTCGGATGCACACGCCACCACATATCCGCCTGGGCACATGCAGAAGGTGTATACACCCCGGCCACCGCTTTGATCCGCAAGGTGGTATTCTGCGGCACCGAGGCGCGGGTGCCCCGCAAAAGCACCGAACTGGCTTTTATCGATCATTTCCCGCGGGTGCTCGATCCGCACGCCTGCCGCAAAAGGCTTTGCCTGCATCAGAATGCTGCTCTCCGCCAACATATGGTATGTATCGGAAGCGCCGTGGCCGATCGCGAGAATACATGCCGCGCATGGAATGCGCTCCCGCCCGGCATTGCTCTCCACATAAACCGCACTGAGGGCATCACCATTCCGCTCAAGGCCGGTCAGGCGCGTTTCGAAGCGCACCTCTCCGCCCATGCGCAGGATCGCAAGGCGCATATTCTTTACGACCTGCACCAGTTTATCCGTCCCGATATGTGGCTTTGCCATATAACGGATCTCTTCCGGAGCCCCATGTTCCGCAAAGATCGAAACGACCTCCTGCGCGCGCGGGTCCTTGATACGCGTAGTAAGTTTTCCGTCGGAAAACGTACCGGCGCCGCCTTCGCCGAACACGGCGTTGCTCACTTCGCTGAACAGCCCCTTCTCCCAGAAGCGCGCCACATCCGCCCGGCGGGCATCCACATCCCTGCCGCGCTCAAGTACAACAGGGCGATACCCGTTCTGCGCAAGCAGATATGCCGCAAAAAGGCCGGCCGGCCCCATGCCGACCACGATGATGGGCGCATTGAGCGTCTCCGTACCAAATGAAAGCAAACGCGGCGCTTCCTCCGGCGCATGGGCAATGCGCACGCCTGTGCGCCGCAATGCGCGCACTTCATCCTTAGGGGAAAGCGTGAGCGTTACGGTATAGCTGAAGCAGATATCGTCTTTCCTGCGCGCATCCAGCGAAACGCGGTTTACGCGCAGCCCCAGGATCGCACTTTCCGGCATAGCAAGAGCCCTCGCCGCAAACTCTTTGAGCGAGGACTCATCCGCCTGAAGCGGTAATTTCAATTCGGACAAAACCAGTGCCATGTATCGTTCCTTATTCTTCGATCGTGACTTGAACGGTGTCGGTCTCCACAAACACCACCTGCAGTTCCGCCGGGACGTCCTCCCCGTCGATCTGCACGGCAAGCTTCACCTCATGCGTACCCGCTGCAAGGCTCGTTACGTCCGCATAGACCTTCACATCGCCGCGCGTGATCCCGTTGATCAGGCTGACGCGCCCGTTCAGGGAAATATCCACGGTTTCCCGATCCAGCGAAGCCTTCTGCTTCCGCGTAAGGCCAACGATCTCGATGGGAAGCTCTGTCAGTGTAAGCGTGTCCATCTTTTCGCGGATCGTCACCTGCACGTTCACGGTGGAGCCGCCGATGACACGTACCCCTTCCGGCACAATAATGGGAAGATCCTGCTGCACGCTCTCCGTAAGCCCCGCCACATCCAGCGGTTCCAGCGAGAGGGATTCCACCTCCGTGAGCGCCTCCGCGCTTCCCACGATGCGCACAAGGTTGTTTTCAATCGAGGTGCCGTAGCCTGCGATCTCAAAGTTCTCGGGGATCGCATCCCTTCCTGCAATCGCCGCATCCACATCGATCGGCACGATTTTGCTTGGCAGGATCTGAAGCTTTACCACAGCAGTGGCCATGCTGCCGAACAGGATCGACGCGCTGACCTCGTTGCCCTCCTGATCGTACAGCGTGAGCACCATGGATTCGTTCACGCTCTCCGTGCGGTCCGTAAGGTCGATCACCGCCACCGCTTTTGCGATCTGCATAAGGTCTGCCGCTGCGCCCTGCAGCTCCACAGTTGGGCTGCTAAGCTGCACATCTCCGGCCCAGTACCCCTCCGGCAGTTCGCCTTCTCTGCGTACCTCGACCGGTACAGAACGCGTCGCCAGGGTATCAACCTCGATCTCGATCTGGCTCGGGGTGTAGCTTACCACCTGCCCCGTTGAGGATTTCACGCTGATCTTCAACGTATGCTTTCCTTTGGAACTGATGCTGCTCAAATTCACGGAAGCCGTGATATCGTCTGCAGAAAGGTCAGCATATGAAGTAAGCTCTGTTCTCACGCGAACGGAAATGTCCTCCAACAGCGCAGAGCGGTCTCCGCAGATGATGAGCTTGCGCGTTGTAAGATCCGCTTCGCCCTCGATGTTCACCGGAACATTTTGAACGACCTTTACGCGCGTCGGATTCTGCGTCATCATCACATAGCCCCAAAGGAGCATCGCAAACACGAGCGAGATTACCTTGATGGCGATGTTCTTCGTGAAAAAGGTTTTTAAGCCCCGCTTGAGCATTTCCCAGAAGCGGCTTTCTTTTGCGTCATTTTTCATGCTTCGCCCTCCGCTTGAAAATGTTCAGCGTACCTGCGCTTTCCTTGCCGACAAAAATGGATTCAAGAAGGTCACGAAGGGCCTTCTGATCAATATACCGCACAAGCTTTCCTTCACGCGCAAAGGAGATAACGCCGGTCTCCTCGGAAACCACAATCGTAATACTGTCCGAAATGGAGGAAACGCCAAGGGCAGCCCGGTGTCGCGTGCCGAGTTCGCGCGCAACTGCAATATCCTCAGCGAGCGGCAGGAAGCAGGCGGCCGCCGTGATCACGCCATCCCGGATGATGACGGCGCCGTCGTGCAGCGGCGTATTCGGTTCGAATATGTTCTCAATCAGCGGTGCGGAAATCACGCCGTCGATCCGCGTGCCTGTTGCGATAATTTCGCCAAGCCCCGTGCGCTGTTCGATCACAATCAATGCGCCGACACGGCGTTTTGCAAGGCTCAGGATCGCCATCTGCATCTCGTTGACGATCTCGTTTTCTTCGGGCTTAAAGCCCTGCAGCAGCCCACTGTTGAAGATCTTGCCCCGGCCGATGTGTTCAAGCGCCCGGCGCAGCTCCGGCTGGAACAGCACCACGAGCACCACGATACCGGAGGCAAGCACCGAATTAAGCATCCAGCTGAGCGTTTGCAGTTGGAGCAGATCGCTTATGAGTGCGGCCAGAAAAAGGAACGCGATCCCTTTGAGCAGTTGAAAAGCTCTCGTTTCCTTTGTGAGAATAATCAGCTTATACAGGAAGAAGGCGATGATGGCGATGTCGACAAAGTCCTCCGGCCGGACTTGCGCGAAGCCACTCGTGATTGCCTTTAGCACATCAAAAGACAAAGCGCTTTTCCTCTCCTTTCGGTTTTCTACACACCAAGCATATTATACAATAAATGTCCGTGAAAAAGGAACCGGTATATGCACAGTTTACCGATTTTTCATTTATGCGAGCGAGGCTGCTCCTCGCTGCTACCTTGCGTTTCCTCGATCTGCCGCAAAACGCCCTCCAAAGTCTCGATATCCATGCGGAGGTTTTCGTATTCGATGCTCATTTCACACAGCCCGGGATCATTCAGCCGGCCTGTACGTTCAAACTGACGGCCGCCTTCGATCGCGAGTTCATCCTCCATCAGCATTGCCTTGCGCTTGAGCGTATCCAGCAATTCTGGCGTAACCGCCTGTTCTTTATAGGAATGCTGCATGTATCCGGCCTCCTTTCACGCAATGCGAAATCGCAGCAATCATGCCATGCCTTTCGTATTTTGTTTCATTGTAGCATATCCGCCGCCCTTATGGAACAGGGTTTTGGGGTTGCAGACACTGAATTTCTTGCGATATGTCTGAAAAAATGATACCATCATCCGGTAAAGTTGCGCACAGCTCACCCCGCGCGCATGCGCTTGCCTGCTGTTTTCACCGCACTTTATTCATTCACCAGTCATCAGGAGGGATATTTGCTGCATATGCCGCTGATCATCGACCGTTTTGAGGGAAATTATGCCGTATGTGAAGACGACGGAGCGCCAGCGTTGTTGCCGCGCGCTTCCCTGCCCCCTTCCGCCGCCGAAGGAGATGTGCTTATCCCCACGGAAGAAGGCGGATTCATCATAGATGCCTTCCACACTGCGATGCGAAAAAACGAAGCGCAGCAGAGCCTCCTTGCGCTTCTTTCCGCAGAAAAAGAATAGGTTCTGTTCAAAGCAGCGCAAACAGGAGTGAACCGCCTGAAAGCAGGCAGAGCGCCGCCGCGCCGAGCGTATCACTGAGACGCCCCCTCCGAATACAGTATACAAGATAGACCGCACAGTAGCCGATCCCTGCGGTGCTCAAAAGAATCACAGCCGTCAATTTCCGTTGCACCTCCTTTTTATTTCACCTTATCTCGCCGTGTTTTATTCCAAGTGGGAAGATACCGCTCGGTCATTAAGCCCCACAGTCACGGAGAATTTCGCCGTCATATGCCGGTATTTTTCCTTCCATGCGTAGTCTCGCCAAGCATCTGCGCTTGAAAATTGTTTCCTGGCATAGCAGCCAAAGCGCATTGCGTCGGAATCGAGCATCTGGCATAATGCGAAAACGCGGTCAAGCTCCTGTTCGATGTACTGTTCCAGCTGGCCTTTGAGCTCACCTTCCCATCGCTTCTCCGCATTTCCGCTCGTATCAAGTTCGATTTCGGCATGCAATTGAAACTCCATTGCAGCATGCGGCGCATCTCCGAGCTCCATTCGCACATGCGGTGCACCGTTCCTTTTCAGCAGGAATACGACCGTCCCCTTTTCATCGTTTATGCGCAGATAACCGTTTTCAAATTGCCCCATTCCAAGCAAAAGCATCTCGGTATCCTCATCATCCAACAGTCCGGCAAGCCGGCTGCCGTTGAACAGCGCGCTTCCATGGATATAAGAACGCAGCCCGCCTTCGCGCTTTACGCCATCGGTCGTCTCCTTGTCGTTTGTTTCCGCTTCTCCCTGCTTTTGCCCGCTTTTTCCGCTATCCTTCTCTCCGTCCGGCTCGGCAGAGATGCTCCGGTCCAACCGGCCGACGGGGAGCGCCACATCAAAACACCCGCTCGCTATGGCTTCCTGATATGTTGCATAGTTCGTGATCGGGATAATGCCTTCCCGCTCATACATCTGGAAATAGCTGTATTGCCGCTTTGCAACGTTCGGGATATTCATGGAGGAGAAGCCATCGAGATAATCCCGGCAAACCCCGCGGACGATCACAAGCTTGGCCGACTGGCGGATTTTCAGCGCGCTGAACGAAATGCTGAGGAACTCGTCCATCAGCGCGGAAGAGGCGATCTGATCGGAAAACGCAATGAAGTTCATGCGCGTAAAGTTTAATTCATAGGGCACGCCGGCATGCGCAACCATCATCGCATCGAACAGGTTGTCCCCCTCTGCGGTAATGATCTCCGCTCCCGCCCCTGTCTGCGCTTCCTGAGAATCTCCCTCCTTTTGGAGGAGGAATGATATGTTGAATTCCTTCTGCTCCCCCTGATCTACACCGATCGTGAGGACATAGCCATACTCATCCAGCGAAACACCCTGCAGGCACCCGGCACAGGGCAGCAAAAATGCCAGCACAAGCAATACGCAGGCTGCGGTATTATGCTTTTTCATCTGCCTTCCCCTTTCTGATGCGCGTTTTGACGAGCGATACTACAGCCGCGGCCGTAAACGGCACGGCGAGGAACCATGTGCCATACCGCTGCACAAGCGCAAAGGCATCAGTCAGCACGCGATACTGCCCCGTATGCTCCGCCGCGATGCAGCAAAGAAGCGCCACGCCCCCGGCGATGACCGCCGGGCGCACATCGTACCTGCTCCAACGGCGGCAGAACAGAAATGCGCTGCCATAAAGATAGTACGCCCCCGCAATGATCGCGCCGATCAGCCATGTAAAGAGCGCAAGCTTATCCTCACGGAAGAAATAGCTTTCCTGCATCAGCTTCAGATTAAGCCGGTAAAGCGGCACGAACATGTTCTGCAGTTCCGCGTAGGTATACGTCATGCCAATGGCAAGCTGCACAAGCGCCGCAAGCACGATGCCCACAAGCGCGCCAATCAGCCCTGCCTGTTTCGCGCTGCGGACGCCCTGAAGCCCCTGCGCCATGCAAAGAAGCGCGAGCAGCGCAGGCGCCGTCGCGAACATGCCCGAAAACGCATCCGCAGCGATGGACTGCCAATGATCGACCGGCAACGGAAAGAGCCGATAGCTCTCATATGCCTGAATGGGAAGCAGAAGCTCAACCAACAGCACCACGCCAAGGAGCACCCCGAAGCATTTTGCCAGCCGGCCGATGCATTCAAGCCCGCGGAACGCGATATACACCACAGTGGGAACGATCCACAACAGCACCGGAAACGGCGTGACTTTCGTATAAACCAACGCATGCACCATCGCCGAAAAGCGTGACAGCAGGCAATACGCATCGATGAACAGGAATGCGCACAGCAACGCCGCAAACACATTTCCCGCAAACTTTCCGAACGCAAAATCCAGAAGGGCCGTAAGATCTTTCTGCCCAGAGACGCGCAGCGCGCCCGCAAGGAGCAGGAACAGCATAAGCGAAAGAAAGATCGCGCCCGGGAAAGCTACATAGGTGCCGTTCCCATACCGATATTCCTCTGCAATATCCAGCACAAAAAGCGCGCCGGATATTAGAGCAATCCCTGCGATATTTGCTCCTTCCTGCTTCCCGATCCTTCCCTCGAAAAGGTTCATAGCTCTTCCTCCCGCGTATTCAGCATATCCTCCGTCTGCCTGTGCATCCGGATGCGCCCGCGCAGGATCATCGGCTCTTTGGAATGGGCCGTTGGCGAAAACGGCGCAAGGAACGGAACACCGTAGGATTTCAGCGAAGCCATCCAGGCCACGAGCACGACCGTAAGGCAGCACATGCCGAGAAGCCCGCCCACCCATGAGGCAATGGTAAGCGCGATACGAAAAACTGCCGCTGCCAGCTGCGTGGAATAATCCGGGATGCAGAAGTTTCCAAGCCCGGTGAGCGCCACAACGATCAGCACCACAGAGCTTGCAAGGTTTGCCGCCACCGCAGCCTGCCCAAGGATCAATCCTCCGATGATGCCGATGGCCTGGCCGATGTTGCCCGGTACGCGCATACCGGCCTCCCGGATCAGCTGGAACACGAGAAGCAGAAAGACCATCTCCGCGCCGATCGGAGCAAAGACCATTTTCCGGGAAGCGACAACTGTTGTGAGCACCTCCGTTGAAAGCAGCCCCTGATGATAGAGCGCAAGCGCGAGAAAATATGCCGGCAGCAGAATGGAAATCAGCGCGCCTATATACCGGACGATGCGGATGGTCGTCCCCTGCGGGCGGCGCATATAGACATCCTCCGGGCTCGTCATGAGTGTAAAAAGCGTCGCCGGCATCACGCTTGCAAAAGGGCTTCCATCCAGGAGCACGATCACATGCCCCTGCATCAAGAGCGCGGCGGCTCGGTCCGGCCGTTCGGTCTGCAGCACCTGCGGGAATGGCGACAGGGAATGTTTTTCCGACAATTGTTCGAGCATGCCCATGCCGATCACGGTGCGGGTATGGATCCGCGCGAGCCTGCGCTTGACCTCTTCTACAAGCGTGATGTTCGTGACGCCCTCCCGGTATGCCAACGCGAGCCGAATGCCGTTTTCACCGCCCGCGCCGCGTATCTCGCACACAAGGTCCTCCGTATGCAAAATGCGGCGCAGCAGCGTGATGTTCGTGCGCAGGTTTTCAACAAACGCTTCCTGCGGGCCGCGCACGACCTTCTCCGCCTGCGGTTCCGTGACATTGCGGTGCTCAAACCCGCGTGTATCCATGAGGATCGCCTGCTCCGAGCCTTCGATGAACACCGCCGTCCGCCCTTCCATGACAGCCCGTTTCACTTCATCCCACGCTTCATCCGTTTCCGCTTCCCCCATCGTAAACACGTTTTCTATCGCATACTGCGCAAGCGGCTCTTCCGCCTGTTCCATGCAGCCGGGGCGCATGCCGTCACGCAGGATAAAATCGCTGACCTGCTCCGCATCCGCCATACCATTGAGATATGCAAGAAACGCCGGGGTCTTTCCGCCCATCATAAACCTGCGGAGGATCAGATCCGGGTTGATGTCCGCCCGGAACACGCTCTTGAGGCGTACCTCGTTTTCCGCAAGTGACCCGCTGACTTTTTCAGCGCTTTCCCGTTCCGGCAGCACGGCTTCTTCCCGCTCCACAGCAAGAAAGCCTGGGACGCCGCGCTCCGTTTCCAGCAATTCAAACTCGCCATCCTGCCTGTCAAACCTGAAAAAACGTAGGATCCGTTCCAGCATCTTTTCCATCCTTCCCGGCCGCCCATTTTTTCTCATCACGGGTTCGGCCTCTGCAGCATACCGGAAGCAAAACCGTTCCCATGCCGCTCAAGGTTTAAGGTTTACAGTTTGACCTCAAATATACCGCTTTTTCCCACGCCGGGCCGCGCATATGCGGGAAGGAACAGCAAACCCTACAAAGAAGCGTGAGTTCAGAGGAGGTGGAACCATGAAAGAGGAACGGGAAAAGGCTAAAAGCGAAATGACGGAAGGCACATTTTGGCTGCGCCAGACGACTGCATCCGCAACGGAATGTACCGGGCTTGTGCCCTCCGCTGTGCTGGATGACGAGGAATCCCTCGCCTATGGCGCACTGTATGCGATCCATCCCCCGCAGGCACGTCAGGACTGATGAAAGCAGAATGCCCCACGGCTTTTCGCCGAGGGGCATTCCCATGCAGCAGGATTAAAAGATCCTCATCCTCATATTCCGTTTAACCGCGCCCAGCCTTATACGCTTCGTATACGCAGGCCTGGTGCCGCGGGCACTCCTTGCTGTTTTCATGGACGAGCGAACCATACAGATGGATGCAGAAATGCCCGTCAAACCCGTTGGAAGGCGTGGGGTTGGCCATGTGCGGCATGGTGTGCATGCTCGCTGCGACCGTCTTGCCGTTATAGGTCACCCAGATCGGGCGGCGGTTCCATGAAAACCCTTCCAGGCTCTTCATGATGCTCGTGTCATACGTCGTGATCGGCTCGCAGTCCGCGTGATACCAGCCGCCGAACCGCCGGGCGCGGAAGCTCTTGCCGGTGCGCACGTCTGTCACGGTAAATTTTGCGCCTTTGTTCAGCCAGTCCGAACCGCCCTTGAACCAGTTGAGCAAAACGACCGTGCCTTTCAGCTTATAGAAATCCGCGTTTGCTTTTTCGATTTTATTGTTGTTGTCGTAAATGGAGTTGAGCGTTTCCGCCCCCGCGATACCATCTGCCGAAAGGCCACAGGCCTGCTGGAACTCAAGAACGGCCTTGCGCGTCTCCGAGGAAAAAACGCTCGTGATGTTGGCTTTGCTCAAAAAGCCGCGGTTATACAAGGCTTTTTGCAGTCGCTCCACCTCTTCCCCCTCCATGCCCTGCTTCAGCATGCCGATGGACGCGGTGCTTGAAGAGCTGATCTCCAGATAGGAACGATGCACATACCCGGTCTCATCGTTTGCAACAGCATAGAACCACTCGCCGCCGATGAGTGCCTTGACCCGGAGGCCCTGCCCCGCGGAAAGCTGCGCCACAACATAGGAATTCGCAGAGGGGCCGCCGCGCAGGGTCGCACCGTCGCTCTTCACATATGCGCCGCGGCTGCCTGTGGAGTTCACAAAAAGATAATCCTGCCGGATATAGCCAACCGTACCGTTATGCAAAACGCGATACCAGGTGCCGTCCTTGCCCAACACTTCCACAGCCGTTCCGCCCGGCACTTCCGCAAGAATCGCGGAATCCGTGTTCGGGCTTTCGCGCAGGTTCACCTTGTCCGCAGTGACCTGGCCCATTTCCGCTCCTTCGGTTTCAGTTTCAGCCTGCGCCGCAAGGCGGCCTGCCGGCACTGCCAGGAGGGCAAGCATCAGGGCGATTGCTCTCAATATGGCTCTTTTGGGTTTCATATTCAAGCCTCCTTCATTTCGCGCAATATGCTGCCAAGGCATTTTGCGTCCTCTTCCAACGCGGGCAGCAGCGCTTTGTTGTAAATCACGCTCGCAGGGTGGTACAGCGGGAACACGTTTAGCGGCATGCCGCCAAGCTCAAACGTCTGCATGCAGCCATGTACATCCCCGATCAAAAGCGGCCTTTGGCCCGTGATCAGACACAGCGCGCGAAGCGGCGTATTCCCGAGTGTAGCGACGACCGCCGGGCGCACGAGCGCAAGTTCGCGTCTAAGCGCCGGGAGGCCGCCCCGCAATTCGGCCGGAGACGGCGTGCGGTTGGACACACTGCGCGGCTTCACATGCGTCGGCCGGAATTTGACCGCGTTCGTCACAAACACATCCTCCCGCACGATGCCTGCAAGCGCCAGCAATCCATCCAGGTTTTTGCCTGCCTTCCCCACAAACGGGTGGCCCTGCCGCGTTTCTTCCGCGCCGGGCGCTTCGCCGATGAGCATCAACTGCGGAGAAAGCGGTCCTTCCCCGAAAACAGGTCTCTCAAATTCCCCTGTGCTGCCATCGTGCGCCGCCGCAGCAAGGCGCGCGCGTTCCTCCGTATACACTTCCAAAAGCAGCTCGTTCATGCGCCCCTCCTTTACGGGACCGTCTGCACAGGCGGATTCGCCGCATAGATGACCTCATAGGTATAGCGCAGGCGCTCATAATACGTTTCTGCAAGGTCATAGAGATTCGCATTGAGGTATGCCGCAAGCGTATCCGAAAGCGAAACGAGGTTGTTCCGGTCTGTGTCGGAAAGGTTCTGTGCCGCCACAAGATACGCCTCTACATCGGCAATGAGCCCGTTCGCCGCCGCGGTGAAGCTTGCGTTGTTGCCGCCGATGCTGATTCCTCCTCCGCCCCAGCCCGAGTAAGAATGCAGCGGGCACTGCGTCGTTGCAGCATACAGGTTGTATTCCTCCGCAGTAACATCCGTAATAACGGCATTTGGCAGGTATTTCTGCAGCAGCTCCGCATCGAACGACGCAAGGTAGGATTGTGTGCCGATGAGCAGGATGCTTTTCGTCTGCACGTTGGTGCAGTAGGCCGATGCAGGCTGCTCGGAATCCATGCAAACGCTTGTGAGCACATGCATGTCGCAGGTTTCCGTGGGCGCGGTGCTCTTATCGAACCAATCCGTTATGGGAAGCAGCCCGTTCGCGTCAAAGGAGCAGGCTTCCGTGGCAAGCTTGCCGGACACGGCGCAGACCGTGCGCTTCACAAGCCCAAGCTCTACAGGGGAAGCGTCAATGATCGGTTTATCGACAAGGCCCTCGTGGACTTTTTCCATGAACGCCCGCCATAGCGGTGCGGCGACTTTGCCGCCCGTCGAGCCGGAGGCGAGCTTCTGTTCGTAGGAGTCATGGCCAACCCAGACTACGGCGCTGTAATACGGCGTGATGCCTGCGAAATACGCGCTGCTGTAATCGGAATTCGTGCCTGTTTTTCCAGCAACCGTCATGCCGCGAATCTTCGCGGCCGTGCCTGTGCCGGTATTGACCGCATCGGTAAGCATATCCACGAGCATATAAGCCGTTGTGGGCTTGAATACCTGGCGGGAAGCACGGATCTCGTCCGCATCGAGGATCACCCGGCCTTCACCATCCACAACGCGCGTAAAGGAAAGGGGTTCCAGATATTCGCCCATGTTGCCGATCGCGCCGTAAGCCGCCGCCATTTCAATGGGCGTGATGCCCGTTGTGCCAAGGGCAAGGCCGGAGCCTGTTGCGCTGATGCGGCTTGAATCCACGCCAAGGTTCATGAGGTACTGCGCGCCAACATCCGTCGTTACGTTTTCCATCAGTACGCGCGCCGCCACCACATTGAGCGAGGATACGATGCCCCGGCGGAGGGAAACAAGGCCAACGTATTTGTCGCTCCCGATGTTCGGATAACCCGTTTCCGTATCCCAGCCCACGATAGCCTGCGGCAGGTTCGCCACGGCCGACGCCGGGGACAGCCCGAGATCGAGCGCAGGGCCGTAAACGGCGAGCGGCTTAATGCTGGAGCCGACCTCCGTTTCACTCTGGTAAGCGCGGTTCCAACCGCGCAGCACCTGCGGCGCGTTCCTGCCGCCCACGATGGCGCGCAGCTCGCCGGTTTTATGGTCGATCACAACGGCCGCGGCCTGCGGCTCCGGCTCCACGATCTCCGTCCCGTCGCTCGTGGTCGTCACGCGCGTCGCGGCGCTCTCATTTTTAAGTTTCGGATAATCTTCCCAGTTTGCAAGCGTATCCTGAACGGTGTGCTGCATCTCCGTGTCCACCGTAAGGTAGATGCTGTATCCGCCGCTTTGCAGCTCGCTTTCAATCGCGGCGCGGTTGGCCTTGGTATCCAGCAGATCGCGGGAGGTGAGCAGGTGCGTCACCACATCCTGCATTGCGTACTCCACGAAATAAAGCATGTCATCCACGCTGGAACGCTGGGATTTCTGCTGAATGTAAACCGTGTCCACAAGGGCGGCATCCCGCTGCTCTTTCGTGATGGACCCCGCTTTGTACATCTTTTCGATGACCACATCCGTGCGCGCATCGGTGATGTCCATCTTGTTCTCACCGTTTTCATAGAAGCGCTCATACATGTTTTTGCGCGGGTCGGTCCGGTTCGGCGCCTGGATCATTCCTGCAATCATCGCGCATTCGCGGATGCTCAGCTCGGAAAGATCCTTGCCGAAGTAATCCTTTGCGGCGGTCTTTACGCCATAGTTGGAACTGCCGAGATAAACATCGTTCAGGTATGCTTCCAACACATCGCTTTTTGAGATCGTGCGCTCCACCTCAAGGGCAAGATAGGCTTCCTGAATCTTGCGGCGATAGGAGACCTCGTTTGTAAGCAGCTTGTTTTTCACGAGCTGCTGCGTGATCGTACTTCCGCCCGCATCGCTCGAAGCGCTGAGAGAACCCACAACCGCTGCAAACAGGCGCTTGTAATCCACGCCGTTGTGGCGGTAGAAGCGCACATCCTCCACGGCGATAACCGCGTTGATGAGCATATCCGGCACATCCTCTATGTTAACCCAGTCCCGGTATTTCAGGCCGGCATACGTGGTGATGAGCTTGCCGTCCATGTCGTAAATGTACGAAGTACGCTCGCTTTTGGTAAGAAGTGAAACATCGAGCTCCGGCGTTGTGTCGATGTAAGCTTTTGCAACACCAAGCACAAGGCCGAGCCCGGCGCAGCCAAGCACCACAACGCACACGAGCATGATTTTAAGCGTTGTGAAAAGAACCGCCAGCAAAAACGGGCGCTGCTGCCTGCGTTCCACAAAGATCTCGCCTTCGTGTGCTTCCGGCTCCCGGTGCAGCATGCTGTTAACCTTTGAGAGAAGGCGTTGCGCCGTTTCTTTTATGCGAACGCCGAAGGAAGGTTTCGGCTGTTCGGTTTGCGTTGTTTTCGTCTTTTCCATAAATCTCCTTATAACCATCCAAGTATATTATAACACATCCCGGCCAAAAGGCTCAATATCGGAGCTTTCGCATACTATGAATTAACACTGCATTCATAAAATCCGCCTTGAAAAGGAGGTGCTGCATGGAATACGAACCCACCCGCCCGAATTCAGGCAGCAGATGGAAGCGTTTCCGCCGCGCGGCACTGCTTCTCCTCCTCCTGCTGACTGCCCTCTTCGGCACAGGAGTCGCCGTGCTCAGCGCAAACATGCGCCCCGCGATGACAGCGCTTGCCATCGCGCGGATCCGCTCCGTTGCCGCCCGGGCGATGAACGACGCGATCCTCGATTCCATGGGAGACGAAACGAATTACGCCCGCCTGATCCAGGTACACGAAAGCAGCGAGCGCGTTTATATGCTCCAGGCAAACACGCACAAAATGAACATCCTTGCAGCCGACTGTGCCGAAGCTGCGCAGCAGCGCATTGCCGAGATGGGCGATCAGGGGATCACGATCCCCCTCGGCACGGTCACAGGAATCTCCTTTCTTGCCGGAAAAGGGCCGGGCATCCGGGTTGCGTTCAGCCCTGCAGGCAGCGTGCAGAGCGAGTTCCATTCAGAATTCGTTTCCTCCGGCATCAACCAGACGCTTTACCGCGTGAACCTCCTGCTCACCGCTTCCGTCCGCCTCGTTATGCCCGGCGTTTCGGAGATCATCTCCGTGCGCGCAGAGGCCGCGATCGCGGAGAGCATCATCGTCGGCGATGTGCCGCAGGTCTACACGAACGTTGCTTCCGAGGAGGATATGCTCAACCTGATCCCCACAGATGTGCCATAACAAAAAACTTTACACAAATCCGCTCGGCTTTATGCTATACTTACTACATGAAAAAGTGCTTCATCTTCCTGCTTGCCGCGCTGTTCCTGTTCGCGGCCTGCCCGGCAGCCTTTGCCGAGCCTACTCCCTCCATGCAGCCGGAGGCTTCCCCCTCCCCGGAGCAACAGCCCGACACATCCTCCCTCATCAGCTACGGTTCAACGGGGGAAATGGTCGTGCGCATCCAGCTCCGCCTGCGCGAGCTTGGGTATTTTGACTTCAAGCCCACAGGCAACTTCCAGAGCATGACCGTGGAAGCCACAAAAAAGTTTCAGCAGAACCAGACGGACGCTGCCGGTTTCCCCATCATTGCGGACGGAACGGTCGGCGAACAATCCCGCGCGTTTCTGTTTGAGCAGAGCGCAAAGCGCGTGGATATCGCAGCCTCCATCCCCATCGGCCAGCAGCTTTCCGGCACGGCAAGCGTAACGGGAGAGCTCGTGCACTGGAGCGAGGTGAAAACGCTGTTCACGCAGGGGCAGACCTATTCCGTGACCGACTATAACACCGGCGCACAGTTCGACATGGTATTCTGCGGCGGCGAGATGCATGCGGAAATGGAATGCGCCAATTCCGTGGATACCGCAGCATACAAAGAAGCCTTCGGCGGTGAGTTCAACTATTCCAAACGCCCCGTTGTCATCGCCGTTGGCGGCAGGCTTATCGCGGCCTCGCTGCAGGGCTTCCCGCATGGGGAGGATACCGTTGCAGCCAACGAAATGGCCGGCCACGCCTGCATGTTCTTTGACGGCAGCTTTTCCCACGTCGGCCAGCTGCCGGATGTGGAGCATGCCACCCAGGTCAACAAAGCCGCAGGGCGATGATGCAGCGCAATCACGTTTATAACAGCAAGCAGGCAGCTCTGCCGGAGCCGCCCGCTTGTTTTATTTTGCCGCACGCTCGCGCAGCTTTTGCAGTATTTTGCTTTCAAGGCGCGATACCTGCACCTGGGAGATTCCCATTTGCGCTGCGATCTCATTTTGTGTTTTATCCGAAAAATAGCGCAGCAGGATGATCGTGCGCTCCCGTGGCTCCAGCGTGCCGAGCAGCTCCTTCAGGAGAACACGGTTGAGGGTCTCGCCCATCTCATCCGCCCCATCCTGCACACGGTCGAGCATGAGCGCGTCGGAATCGTCCCCATATGCCGGCTCATAGATGGACATATGCGGCCGCGCTGCTTCCAGCGCAGCAGCGATCTCCTCCGCATCCACCTGAAGTGCGTCCGCAATTTCGGACACGCCCACATCACGCCCCTGTTCCGCAGAAAGCCGTTCCCGCACAGCGGCAGCCTGCGCAGCAAGCTCCTTCAGAGAGCGGCTCACTTTGATCATACCGTCATCCCGCAGGAAACGTTTGATCTCGCCTGCGATCATCGGCACGGCATAAGTGGAAAAGCGCACGTCATAGGAAAGGTCGAAGTTCCGGATCGCTTTCACAAGCCCCATGCAGCCGATCTGAAACAGGTCGTCATATTCCACATGCCGGTTCATGTAACGCTTCACGATGGATTTCACAAGCGCCGTGTTGCAAAGTGTAAGCCGTTCCTGCGCTGCTTCATCCCCCTGCTGCGCGCGGCGGATCAGTTCTCTCGTTTCCTCTGCGGCAAGCGGTGCGTTCTCATTCATCGCACCCCACCGCCGCGATCTCTTTTTTCATGGTCACCGTCGTCCCGCGGCCAACTTCGGATTCCACCGTCACGGAATCCATGAACGCTTCCATCACGGCAAACCCCATGCCGGAGCGTTCCAGGTTCGGTATGCTCGTGTAAAACGGCTGCATGGCAAGCGCCACATCCGGAATGCCGCGCCCTTCATCCCGCACGGCCACGGTGAACGTGCTTCCCCGGATTGCGCAATCCATCATGACCATTCCGCGCATTCCGCTGTAACCATGGATGATCGCGTTTGTGACGGCTTCGCTCACAGCGGTGCGGATATCTGTCAACTCCTCAATCGTTGGGTTGAGCTGCGACGCGAACGCGGCAGCCACCATCCGCGCAAACGATTCGTTCTGCGACACCCCCAAAAAGCTGACGTGCATTTCGTTATCCAACATGTCCCTCTCCCCTTTCAGCATCCTGTTGCCCCAAGAGCGCGTAAACGCCCGCCATTTTCAAGATCCGCCCGACAGGCCGGGATGCGCCGCGGATCCGCATGCTCCCGCCGCGTTCCTTCAAAAGCTTGTAGCGGCCAAGCACCACACCAAGCCCGGAGCTGTCCATAAACGATACCCCGGAAAGGTCGAGCACAAGGCGGCGGATCGAACGATCGGAGAGCAGCGCGTCAAGCTCCACGCGCAAGGGAGCGGCGCTGTGGTGATCCAGCTCCCCCGTGAGAAGCACTGAAAGCGTTTCTCCGTCCCTTTGGGTTTTTATCTGCATACATGCATCCCCTTTCGCATAGATATATGGAATATCACAAATTAGTTCAACGCAGAAATTTCGCCTCCTACCAAGGATTCCCACGAATCCTCCAGAATATGCACGAGTTTTGAAGAAAACAAAAACGCGCTGCGTTTTTGTTCCGCAGCACGCTGTTTTGGTTTCATATTCTCAATTCTTATGTTATGATTCGATCTCGTGTGCCCGGGGCAGGCTCCACCTGAAATGCGCAGAAAGAAGGCGGATCAGGATGATCAGCGAAGCTCCCGCAAGGATTGATACAGCATCGCCGCACCACCTGTGCAGCACGGCACATAGAATCGCACCGAGGATCGAAGCGCAGGCATAGATATGCTTCACAAAGATGTACGGCTTGTCCCCTGCGAACACATCGCGCATCAGGCCGCCGCCCACGCCGGTGATCACGCCAACCGACACGACAAGAAATGCGCCGTTTTCACAGCCGCAGCCATATGCCACGCGCATGCCGACCATGGTGAATACGCCAAGGCCCACAGAATCCATCAGCAGCAGCATGCGTTCGAACGCAAGGTGGCTCTTCATCAGCCAGCGCCGGATCGCCGGGATGAACACAATGACCGACGTGACCGCCGCAACGATCACATAAACAGGCGTCATAAAAAGAGCCGGGGGCGTTTTACCCAAAATGATGTCGCGCGTCAGCCCGCCTCCGCAGGCTGTAACCACACCAAGGATCATTACGCCGAACAGATCCATGTTTTTCCGAATCGCCGTCATCGCGCCGGAGAGCGCGAACGCGATCGTGCCAATCATTTCGAACGCAAAAATGAGTTCATCCAAGGGCGCATCCTCTTTCCGCTTTTTCCCTGCCGCGCACATGCCCGGCTAAGTATAGGAGTTTACCGCCGGACCGCCCTGCTGTCAAAGTGGAAGTTTCAATGGAACGCCGCTTTCATCGTCCGATGCGATTCCATCAGATTCCGCCGACGAGCACGCCTACCCCGCCGTGCAGCGCCAGCCGGATCAGCCCGCAGGCAACAAGATGCAGCGGATAATAAAGATAAAAGAACCATTTCATCCCCTTCCACTTGCCGCGCTCACCGTTATAGAGCGAAAGCACAGGGATCGAGAGGGCAACCATCAGCTGCAGCACGCCGTATACCTTGTCGATGAAGATGAAGTAGACGGCTGCGTACATCGCGACAAAAATCATCATCCATGTCATCTGCTTTTTGAAATCCCCGCGGTTCGTGCCAAAGGCAACAATTACAAGCACTGCGATGCAGCTCCAGTCAGCGCAGAACGATATCACGCAGATGAGGAGCGTAATCGTGGTTTTCTGCCACTGCTTCAGCCCCTCGCTGTTCATGACAGAGAGTGCCACAAGCCCCCAGGCAAGCGCCCACATTACGCCCGTTTGGTTGAATACGCCCGTCTGAAACGGCACAAATGGGATCCCGAACGCGAAATTATAAGCAAAATGCGAGATCAGCGCAAAAAGGAACAGCCGCGCGGCGTAACGCCTGCGGTCATGCGTATAGTGGTAGCCTTCCGCAATGAAGAAGCACATGATCGGCGCGGTAAGCCTGCCGATGGAATGCAGCAGAAGAAGCCACGGAGCCGTCTGATATCCGGGGAAGATCACCCAGGTCAGGTGATCCACCGTCATTGCAATGATGGCGATGAGCTTCAATGCGTTTCCGCTTAGGCCATGTTTTTTCGTGCGTTCCATTTTTACCCCTCTTTCTTTTCCCGCTTTGTCGCAAGCTTCCGTTCCCGGGCATAATGAAAAATGTATTGCTGGATGATCCCGCTCATCGGCCCGAGTTCATGCAGCAGGCGTTCCGTTTCGCGCCGGCCCGGCGTTTCTCCATCAAAAAACAAGGTTTTGAGCGCCCTGCCGATCCATACATCCACCGGGAAAGCATCCGTATGGCCAAGCGAAAACAGCAGGACGCAGTCCGCTACTTTCGGCCCGACGCCGGGGAATGCGGCAAGCACCCTGCGCGCTTCGGGAAGCGGCATTGCCCGCAGCGTTTCAAGGTCAAACCCATTCGCCACCATGCGCGCGCTCTCCCGCACATACGGTGCGCGATACCCTGCGCCGATATCGCGCAGCTCGGCTTCACCCAAGTTGGCGATCGCCTCCGGTGTAGGAAACAGTCGGTATTCCCTGCCGTCCTTCATCGTTCCCAGTTTTCCTGCACAGGCGCAAAGCCGCGCGACGATCCCGGCGATCCGCCCCGTGTTGTTGTTCGCGGAAAGGATAAACGTGATGAGCGTTTCAAAGGGTTCCTGATTCAACACGCGAATGCCGGAAGCATACGGCACACAGGCCGAAAGCCGCGTATCCGCGCAAAGCTGCGTTTCGATGGCGGCGTAGTCCCGCGCCAAATCGAAATAGTTGAGCCATAGCGGCACATCTTCTTTTGCGCAGGGGAAGATGCGAAGCGCTCCTTCATCCGTCTCCGCGTATACGCCGCGCCCAAAGGCTACGCCAAACCAGCCCTGCTCCGTCTTTTCCCAGCGGAATGACTGGCCACAGGCAAGCGTTCGGTCAAGGTCGAGCCGTTCGATGCCCGTAATGGTCAAGACGCCGCTTTCCCAATGTGTTTTCTCAAACATCCCTGTTCTCCGCCTTCCATTGCAATGAAAAAGCCCCTTCCGATTTGTTCGGAACGGGCTTTTAAAAACGTTTTACCGTCAGTTCGCAGCGGCTTCCTCTGCGTAAACGCTGACCTGCTTGCGGCCCATACGCTTCGTTTCAAAGCGGACTACGCCATCAATCTTCGCAAAGAGCGTATCGTCCTTGCCGATGCCAACGTTGGTGCCGGGATGGAAATGCGTGCCGCGCTGCCGAACCAGGATGTTGCCGGCCAGAACGAACTGACCGTCCGCACGCTTCGGCCCAAGGCGCTTGGATTCACTGTCGCGGCCGTTGCGCGAGCTGCCCACGCCCTTTTTATGCGCGAAAAGCTGCAGATTGATCTTCATCATCGTGTTACACCTCCCTCTCAATTATCTTGATGTAATCACCGTAGGAATCTGCGATGGAACGAAGCCCCACCGCCATCGTTTCCAAAATGAGTTCCGCCTTTTGCCACGCGGCCTCCGCAATGCCTTTTTCAAGCATGCAGTAAAGCCTCGCTTCATCAACATCCACCGCAGCCGGAAGGTTTAACACCTCCGTGATGCCGAGCACCGCCGTTTGCGTCACCGCGCTCACCGCGCTGCAAACGATGTCCTCGCCCTCCTCGGCAAAGCCCGTATGGCCCTCTGCCGAAAAACCTGCGATCCTGCCTTTCTGGCGGAAGATAGTCACCCTTGTCATGCTGCCTTAGCCGATCGCGTTGATCTTGACCTTGGTATACGGCTGACGATGACCCTGCTTCTTGCGGTAGTTCTTCTTGGGCTTATACTTGAAGACTACGACCTTCTTACCCTTGCCATGCTCGACGACTTCGCCCTTGGCAGCTACGCCCGCAACCACGGGTTTGCCGACCTGAACGCCTTCTTCGCCGCAAAGCATCAGCACCTCAAAAGCGACCTCAGAGCCGACTTCGGCATCGAGCTTCTCAACGAGAACCTCGTCACCAACCGCCACCTTATACTGTTTGCCGCCGGTACGGATAATAGCGTACATGTCCTGCACCTCCTCTTACCAATCTCGCCCACGTTTCGGCGTTGGGAAACCCACGCTTACAAAGCCGACGCGGAGCGGCTTACCGAAGCATTGTAACACATGGGAAAGTACCCTGTCAACAAGGATTTCTCCGCTTTCCCCGTGTTTTTTAGGCAAAGATATGGTATCATTTTTATGATGGATATTCAAGCGCGTTCCGGCACAAATTATCCTCAATAACAAACGGAGCGTAACTGCATCATGAAGCTGACAGTCCTTGGAAAATACGGCCCATTCCCCGCACCCGGCGGAGCCTGTTCGGGCTACCTGCTCGAATGCGGGCGGAGCAGGCTGCTGCTCGACCTTGGGAGCGGCACGCTTTCCCGCCTTCTCCAGTTCGTGCCAACGCTTCAGATCGACGCGATCCTGCTTTCCCATCTACACAGCGACCACATGGGCGATCTTCTCATCCTGCGCTATGCTTTGCAGCAGTATAAGGCCCGTGGGCAGGATGTGCCCATGCCGCTCGCCGTGATCGCGCCGGATGTTCCGGAGGAGGAATACCGCCTTCTGACAGGCTCCGGCGTATATGACATCACCATAGCGCGCGACAAGCTGCGCGCCCGCATCGGGGATGTTGCCATCACGCTTCACCGCATGACGCACCCCGTGCCCACCTATGGTTTTTCCATCGAGCATGGCGGCAGGCGCATGTTCTATACCGGCGATACCGGCTGGCGGGATGACCTTCCATCGCTTTGTGCAGGGGCCGACCTTTTGCTTGCGGATGCATGTTTCGCAGAAGCAGATCGCCCGGGCGGCAGCGGCAGCGTCGCCGCGCACCTGACAGCAGCGGAAGCGGGCCGCATCGCAAGGGAGGCAGGCGTCAAGAAGCTCGTCTGCACGCATCTTTGGGGCGGCGGCTGCAACGAAGCGCAAATGCTCGAGGAAGCGCGCGCCCAGTTCCCGGATGCAGTTGTCGCCGAGGAGATGCAGTCCTACCTGATTTAATTCGCAGAGGTATTTCCTGAGCTCAGTTTATGCAGAGCTCTATGATCAGAAGCGCCAGTTCGCCAACGATCAACAGGTGAAGAATGACATGATATAAGTCCGGCACAATCCTCGTTTCATCGGGAGGAAAGAGCGGAATCGTATCCTTGAAGCATTCATGATAGCCTTGCAGCTTTTTCTCCGAAGCGCCGAAGATGAAATAATACCAATGGCAAAAGAACTGCACAACGGCCCAAAACAGAAGCACTCCGAGCAGGATCCAGCGTCCAACCGGCTTGCAGCAAAAATAGGCCGCTGTCCCCGCAGAATAAAGCAGCAGCATTACAAATTCAGCACTTTTGATCCCCATGCCCTCAACGAGGATGCGATTTCCCACTTTATATGTAACGATACAACCGAAAAACCATCCTGCGAGAAGGACGGTGACAATACCGATCGCAAGCTCCATATGATTTCCTCTCTTCTGAAGGCTGTCAGCACTGTATTGAGGCAAAACGAACAGCCATTCAAAAATGTCAACATTTGAAAAGCTGGCGCCGTTCGGAATCTCAGCGCCAGCTCCATTTTAGTTTAAGTTATACGTGGTAGATCCAGCCATGCGTATCCGCGATCTTGCCGGACTGGATGCCGGTGATCTCATCGTAGAGCCGCTGGGTGACAGGGCCGACTGCGCCGCCGTTGACCGTGACGCTCACGTCGCCATAATGGAGTTCGCCAATGGGAGAAACCACAGCCGCAGTACCGCAGCCGAAGGCTTCCTCCAGCGTACCCGCGCGCATCGCCGCAACAAGCTCATCTACGCTGAGGAGCCGCTCTTCCACCGGAATGCCCCATTCCTTGAGCAGAGCGATGCAGCTCTTGCGCGTGATGCCCGGCAGCACAGAGCCGGTGAGCTTCGGTGTCACGACCGTGCCCGCGATCTTGAACATCACGTTCATGCTGCCCACTTCTTCAATATACTTGCGTTCCACGCCATCCAGCCACAGCACCTGGGAGAAGCCAAGCTTTTCCGCCCGTGCACCCGCGCGGTTTGCCGCCGCGTAGTTGCCGCCGCACTTGGCATAGCCCGTGCCGCCGCGCACCGCACGCACATCCTCAGTTTCGATCATGATGCGGACTGGGTTGATACCTTCTTTATAATAGCTACCCACCGGCGATGTGATGATGCAGAACACCGCATGGGAAATGCCGTGCAGCGAAAGATCGGGATCCGTCGCAAACAGGAACGGGCGGATATAGAGCGAAGTGCCGGGCGCATTGGGCACCCAGTCCTGATCCAGCTCCACAAGCTGGCGCATGGCTTCAAGGACGAATTCCTGATCGAACTGCGGCAGCGTGATACGCTCCGCCGAATCGCTCATGCGCTTCAGGTTTTCCATCGGCCGGAACATCTGAATTTTGCCTTCTGCCGTGCGGTATGCCTTCAGGCCCTCAAACACCTCTGCGCCATAATGGAATACAGCCGCCGCAGGCGCAAGTGGAATGGGCGCATACGGCACAATGCGTGCATCATGCCAGCCTTCGGCACCATCGTACTCCATTAAAAACATGTGGTCGGAAAAAACCGTACCAAAGGAAAGCGTCGCCGGATCGGGCTTGCTTTTCGGCTGCGTTGTTTTTGTGATCCTGATTTCCATCGTATGCTCCTTTTGTGTTCCCGGGGCCTGCACGTTCCGCATGCCGCCCCCTCGCAAGAAATAATATATTAAGTATAAGTATACATCCAAATTGCCGTGACGCACAACAGCAATCCGCAATTTTTGTCAAACCCGGGATATAAATTCAAACCCTCTGCAACATTTTCCGCAGGCGGTTGTTTCGCACGGCAAAACGCTTTATAATAAGATTGTTTATTATCGGCCCTGTGCGGCATGCGCCGGGCAGACAGGAAGGGTTCCCATGAGCAAGCAAAGCAGCATCGCGATTCTGACCGATTCCGGCACGGACGTTCCGGTGGAATTCGCCCGCACGCACAACATTTTCACGCTCCCGTTGTCCATTCAGTTTTCGGACGGGTTATATCTCGACGGCGTGACCATCACGCCGGAAGAAGTCTACAGGCGTTTGCCCCATGAGATCCCCAAAACTTCCCTGCCTTCTTCGGAGGGCATTCTCCATACGCTCCAACAGATCCGGGAATCCGGTTACGACACCCTGTTCATCATCACCATTTCCAGCGCGCTCAGCGGAACGTTCAACCTGATGCGGCTCACGGCGCGTGACGTCCCTGAGTTGGACTGCCGCCTGATCGACACGCGGAACATCGGCATCGGCGCGGGCTTCACCGTAATGCGCGCGGCAGAGATGATCGCGGACGGTGCATCAGCAGATGAAATCGAAGCCAAACTGCAGGAACTTGTGAAGAGCACAAAAGTGTTCTTCTGCCTGCCCACGCTGGAATACCTGGCAAAAGGCGGGCGGATCGGCCGCGTGACCGCAACAGTGGGTTCGCTTCTCGACGTGCGCCCAATCATCTCCTGCAACGAAGACGGTATCTATTACACCGTGCAAAAAGCGCGCGGCGCGGTGCGTGCGCTCTCCGCTACGCTGCAAAACGCAAAGGATTATGCAGCAAACCATGTGTTTCATCTCGCCATCGCGCATGGCGGCGTGCCGGAGCTTGCCGCACATGTGGAAGCGCAGCTTGCCGGCCTCATCAGTTCGGCAAAATCCTATGTTCGCACGCAGGTCAGCCCCGCGCTTGGCGTCCATACCGGCCCCGGGCTCATCGGCGTCGGCGTGCAGCGGCTTGTCTGAACAAAAAGGAGGGGTGCGCAGATGAGGAAGCACAAATGGATCCGCAAAGCCATGGCACGGCGCTTCATCGTTGCGCTGCTTCTGATCGCACAGTTTGCGCTTCTCCTGCTCTTTATCGCTTCAAGCACGGCTGCTTCCAAGTGGATTCCCGTTTTTCTTTCCGCAATCAGCATCTGCGTGGGCATCTATGTCATCAACGAACGCGGCAAGCCCGGTTTCAAGATGACATGGCTTTTTACGGTGCTTATGTTCCCCGTGTTCGGCGGCCTTCTTTACCTGTTTGCAACACGGCAGGCAAGCGGCACTTATGTGCGCAAGCGGCTTAAAAAAGCGCGGGCGGAAACAACGGGCCGTTTTGAGGCAGATGGTGAACTCCTCGCTGAAGCGACGCATGCTTACCCTGCCTGTGCAACGCAGCAGAGATATTTACAATCCTTTGCAGGGTTCCCCATCTGCAAGAACACGGCCGCGACCTACTACCCTTCCGGCGAAAGCTTTTATGCCGCATTGCTGGACGAGCTCCAGTGCGCGGAGCATTATATCTTCCTGGAGTTTTTCATTATCGAGGAAGGCATCATGTGGAATTCCATCCTCGATATACTCCGACAAAAAGCAGCGGAAGGACTTGATGTGCGCCTGATGTTCGATGACATGGGATGTTTCTTGACACTGCCGAAGGAGTATCCGCAATACCTCGAATCGCTCGGGATCAAGTGCAAGGTGTTCAGCCCCTTTGTGCCGGTGCTCTCCGTACTGCAAAACAACCGCGATCACCGAAAGATCGCCTCCATTGACGGCAAGGTGGCCTTCACCGGCGGCGCAAACCTCGCGGATGAATACATCAACGCATATGACAAGCATGGCCGCTGGCGCGATGCGGCAATCCGCCTTGTGGGTGATGGCGCATGGAACCTGACACTGATCTTTCTGGAGCTTTGGCGTTTCGCTTCCGGCACGGATGAAGATTGCCTTGCTTTCCGGCCGGAGCAGGTCACTCCCCTGCCTTCCGCTGAACCGGGAGCCTATGTGCAGCCATATGCGGACAACCCGCTTGATACCGAAAACGTAAGCGAGCATGTTTACATGCAGATCATCCAGAACGCGCAGGATTATGTCTACATCAGCACGCCGTATCTCATCATTGACGATACGATCATCTCCGCGCTGACGCTTGCCGCAAAAAGCGGCGTAGACGTACGCATCCTGACGCCGCAGCGCTGGGATAAACGGCTCGTGCACATTACAACGCGCTCCTATTACCGGGATCTTATCAAGGCAGGCGTAAAGATCTACGAATACAAGGACGGCTTCAACCACGCAAAGACCTTTGTTTCCGATGACCGCGTGACAACGGTCGGCACGGTAAACCTCGATTACCGCAGCCTGTATCTGCACTATGAATGCGGTGTTGCCCTATATGGCGGTAGTGTTGTCTCCGCCGTGCGGGACGATTTTCTCAATGTGCTTTCCGAGTGTGTCCCGATCACGCCGGAAGCCTGTGCCGTCAGCACGCCGAAGCGGATCTTTCAGGACATCCTGCGCATTTTTGCGCCGCTGATGTAACATGGCCGGTGATTGACTGTGCGTCCTTCTGCCGTTATAATATGATACAGCGTGCGGCTGTGGTGGAACGGCATACACAACGGACTTAAAATCCGTCGGCGAAAGCTTGGGGGTTCAAATCCCCCCAGCCGCACCATAACTGGACACCAATTTTGATGAGAAAGCATCCTGATTGGTGTCCATTTCCTATTTATAAGAAAAGCGCTCATCAAAAGATGAACGCTGCTTGAGGTCATAAGGTATTCGGATCCAGGTCTGTAATGAAGTAGGTCATGCTGCGAATCGCAACACCATCTTTTTCAAAACGGCCAAAGCCCCAAACATAATCGATCCGTTCCATCAACACTTTGAAAACAATGAGGCCAAAGAACAACCCGGATTGTGTTTCATTCCTGCCGCAGGCATAATAAAGAGGTTCGTATACCGTTCCGGCCCAGTCATTTCCAGGCATCCACCCTGCGGTGTTGACATCGTTTGCATCAACTTGCCGATTGATCGCATCCACAACTTTATCGTAATCAGCATCCGAAATATTCTTCCTCCAACGCGCAAAGTCACCGGCATGAGGCAGCTTTGTGACCTTTGCTCCGGTATCTACCGATATCAGCATTCGTGCAGCCTCCTTTTTACTGTTCTACTGGTGTAATCACCTTTTTTACCATCAGCTTTGCAGGGGCGGTTTTTTTATAGCAGGATGCCGAAGAAAAGTACCCGCCGCAATACTTTTGAGAGATCGCTTTTCTGGAAGAAACTTCGTACCCAAAGGGCGCAAGGATTGTTTTAACCATTCGGCCCACCGCTTTTTTATTGAAATTCGCATTCCCCTCCTTCGCCTTGAAGGAAAACTCGTTTTCTGATTTTGCATCGTGCCATTTTTCAAGTCCTTCAACGCAGGCAGCCAACGCAGGTTGACCCTGATCCGACAGTTCGAGCATCTTAATGATGTTTTCGTCCGTAGAGAGGATATCAAATACTTCCTGCGCGTCCTTGTTGTTAGTCAATCCGGAACAGCTGGGGTTCTCGGCCAAAAAATCCTGAAATGTTGCTTTCATCGTGCGCTTGCGCTCCTTTCTCTGCCCGTTTTTAAACGTTTGATTTCATACATATAATATAGCGCATACCCAGCCTTATGTCAATATTCAAACGTTCAAATTCATACATTTAAATGAAGAAATTCCTTGATCATTGGCATCATGCCCGGATTCACCGGCGCAGTTGCCGCAGTAAATTGCACTGTCAGGAACCTTTCTCTGATTTTCAAAGGGCGCTATGCTTTTTGCAATTCCCGTATTATGCTCCTGTATTCTTCCCCATGGGAACTTCCTTTTGCCCAAACAGCGTTGAACTCATGCTCCAATTGAAAGTTCGACAGCGGGATCGTTTTAAGCTTTCCTTCTCTCAGCAAAGCCTCCCCCACATCCTGATAAAGAACGCTGACCCCAACGTTTTCCTGGAGCATTTTGAGAATCAACTCCGCGCTGTTGATTTCATACCAGCTGGCGAAGGCCCCAATTGAGTAGCCGTGTTCCATCAAAAAATGCTCAAATATCTCTCTTGTGAACAGCACCCCATTTGTTAGACAGTATGGTATACTACTAACGAATGGGGTGTTGCTTTATGCCAAAAGGGAAGCCAAACAAGAGATACACAGGGGAGTTTAAGCAGATGGTAGTAGAGACGATGAGAAAAGAAGGTCTCAGCTACAAGGAAGCAGAACGTCAGTTCGAATTACCGCATATGCGGGCAGCAGCCTGGGAACGAATCTACCTTGAGGAAGGACCTGAAGGCCTGTATATTGAGCGGTGCGGACGTAGCAGCAAAGGACGGCCGCCAAAGATGCTAAAGCCAGAGGTTGAAGAAGATTTGCTGGCAGAAGTGCAGCGGCTGCGTGCGGAGAACGCATACCTAAAAAAATTGAATGCCTTGGTTGCCGAGAGGGCACGGCAAGAGAGAAAGCGAAAGTAATATGGGAACTGAGGCATGAACACAAGTTGTCGCTGTTGCTTGACGTTGCCGACCTCCCTCGCAGCACATATTATTACTACACCAAGAAGCAGAAAGAGCCAGACAAATACTCAGAACTCAAAGAAGAGATTTGCTCCATTGTGGCAGAGAATAAAGGCAGATACGGGTACCGCAGAGTGACACAGGAGCTGCGAAACCGAGGCGTTTACCACAACCACAAGCTCGTTATGAAGCTCATGAAACAGATGGGGTTAAGCAGCAAAGTGCGGATGAAGAAGTACCGTTCCTACAAAGGTGAGGTTGGAAAGATAGCTCCGAATCTGCTGGAAAGAGACTTCTATGCAGAGAAGCCAAACCAGAAATGGGTCACCGATGTGACCGAATTCTCCCTGTTCGGCGAAAAGCTGTATCTGTCTCCAATCCTTGATCTATGCAGCGAGGATCTGGTCAGCTATACCATCTCCGATCGGCCAGTCCTCGGAATGGTCACAACCATGTTAGAGAAAGCCTTCGTGACCATTCCGGACAGTACAGGTCTGATCCTTCACTCTGATCAGGGATGGCAGTACCAGCATAAGCAATACCAGAGAATGCTGGAAGTAAAGGGCATCCAGCAGAGCATGAGTCGAAAAGGCAATTGCCTGGACAATGCTGTCATAGAGAACTTCTTCGGCTTGCTCAAGACAGAGTTACTTTACCTGCAAGATTTTGATTCAATGGAACACTTCAAAGCAGAACTCATCGATTACCTCGACTACTATAACAACCGCAGGATCAAGCTAAAGCTAAAGGGCCTGACACCTGCTCAACACAGATACCAGGCCCTTCAGGTCGCTTAATAAATATTTTGTCTAACTTTTGGGGTTCACTTCA